>JAEYZK010000376.1 GCA_023428085.1 Pseudomonadota bacterium | reverse complement strand
GGCGACCCCCGCCCCGGCGCCCGCCGCCGCCGGCGGCCACGACGCCGCCGCGCTGCGCGCGACCCTCGAGAAGCACAAGACCGCCGACCACTTCGAGGTGCTGGGCGTGAAGCGCGACGCGCCCGCCCCGGCGGTCAAGGCCGCCTACTTCGGGCTCGCCCGGACCTATCACCCGGACGCCGTGCCCGCCGACGCGAGCCCCGAGATCCGGAAGCTCTGCGCCGATCTCTTCGCCCGCATCTCCGAGGCGTGGGCGGTCCTCGGCGACGAGGCGCGCCGGGCGGAGTACGTGAAGGAGCTCCAGGCGGGCGGCGCCGCCGACGTGGACGTGATGCGCATCCTCCACGCCGAGTCGGTCTTCGGCGAGGCCACGGTCCTCGTGAAGGCGCGCCGGTACGGCGACGCGCTCGCGAAGCTCCAGGAGGCCGTGCAGCTCAACCCCGAGGAGCCCGAGTTCGGGATCTGGAAGGCCTGGTGCGAGTTCCTCCTCGCCCCCGACAAGAAGCGCGCCCAGGGCGCGAGCGCCGCGACCATCGAGGCCGCGCTCAAGAAGAACGGGAAGTGCGCCCCCGGGTACCTGTTCCTCGGCCAGATGGCCAAGATCGTCGGCGACCTGAACCAAGCCGAGAAGCACTTCAAGCGCGGCCTCGCCGCGGTGCCCGAGCAGCCGGATCTGACGCGGGAGCTGCGGTATCTGAAGAAGTGATCGTCGTGAGGCCGGGCGGTCCCCCGGGCGCGGGCTCGGGCGCGGGCTCGTTCACGGGTGAAGAGCCTGCTATATCGACCGCCATGCCCGCCCCGACCAATCCCCGCAAGCGCGCCCTCATGCCCTCGTCCCCGCTCCGGAAGGCCCTGCGGGCCGCCGGGCATCACCTCTCTCCCGTGGTCCAGGTGGGCAAGGAGGGCGTGACGCCGGCGGTGGTCGAGCAGCTCCACGGCGCGCTCGCCGCGCACGAGCTCGTGAAGGTGAAGATCGGGACCGAGAGCCCCGAGGACCGGTTCGAGGCCGCCGAGCGGCTCGGCCAGGACGCGGAGGCGCAGATCGCCCAGATCCTCGGCCGGACGATCCTCGCGTACCGCCGCCACCCGGAGAAGCCGCGGTTCGAGCCGCTCACGCCGGCGGAGCGGCAGGCGAAGGGCGTCCGCGAGCCGGCGCGCGAGGCGCCCGCGCGGCGCGGCGCGCGGCGGCCGGAGAAGCGCCGCCCGTCGTCGCGGCGCCCGAGCGCGCGGGGCAGCCCGCGACGTTGAACGACGGCGGGGGCGCAGCCCCCGTTCGATCAATGCAGCCCGCCGTCCCGACCCGGCACGTAGCGCGGGGAGGTCGCCGGCGCGTCCCCGCCGTCGAACCGGCGGCGGGCGGCCTCGACGTCCTCCTCGTCGGCGATCCCCTTCTCGACGAGCAGGCTCTCGGCCACCTCGGCCTGGGTGACCGCGTGCGCGACGTCCGCCTCGGTCGCCTCGACGCGCGCGGCGAGCTCGCGCATCCGTTCCTGCACCCCTCTCAGCTCGGCGCGGAGCTTGTGCTCACGGAGCAGCATGCGGGCGACGCCAGCGGCGACTGCGAGCGCTGCAGCGACGGAGATCGCGAAGGACACGAGCGCATGCTAGCTGGCCCCTCGCGGGGGGTTCAAGGTGACGCATGGCCCCACCTGCGCGTGCCTGTCGGAACTTGTCGTGCCGACGCGGGTCTGTATGCTCCGATGTCGTGCAGGACCGCCCGAACCTCACGCTCGCCGTGAAGAGGCTGGTCCGCGACGTGGCGAAGCGCCTGCCCGAGCTGTCCCACGTTCGAGCGTCACGGGTGCTCGTCGTCGCAGGGGAGGCGCGCCGGACCTCGCGGGCCACGATCCGCCCGGCGCACTTCCGGCTGAGCCGCCAGCGCGCGGCGGGCGGGGCCGTGAAGCCGCTCGTGAAGATCAAGGGCCGGAAGATCCTCTACGTCATCACGCTCCGTCCGCTCTGGTTCGTGGCCTCCACCGCGGAGCAGCGCGTCGCGACGATCCTCCACGAGCTGTATCACGCGTCGCTGCGCTTCGACGGCACGCTCCACGCCGGCCGGCGCCACGGGCGGCTGCCGCTCCGGAAGTACAACCGGCGCATCCAGGCCCTGCTGCGGAAGTACCTCGCGATCGCGCCGCCGGAGATCCTCGCGCCCTTCGCGCACCAGGGCGAGGCGCGCGTCCGGATGTGGCTCGAGGGGCCGGGCTCGTTCCAGGACGCCGAGTACGCCGGCCGCAGGCTCTACACCGAGCAGCAGCTCTTCTACGGCCTGGCGCGCATGCGGAGCCCGAAGAAGGCCTCGGGCCCGAGGGCTCGGGCCGCAGGGAGGCTCCGGCAGTAGTGCTGTCGCCAGCAGCCCGTTGCCTGTAGCTTCTCCCGATGATCCGACGGATCCAGCTCCCCGAGGACGCGACCGGCCGCCTCGATCGCGCGCTCGCGGACGCGCTCGGGCTCGGCCGGGCGGCGGTGAAGCGGGCGTTCGCGCTCGGCGAGGTGCGCGCGGGCGGCCGCAGGGCGCGCCCGAGCGATCCCGCGACGCCCGGCCTCACGGTGGAGCTCGAGGTGGAGGAGGCGGCGCGGCCGCCCGCGCCGGAGCCGGACGCGCCGCTCCGGGTGCTCGCGGAGACGCCGCGCCTCGTGGTCGCCGACAAGCCGGCCGGGATCGCGGTCCACCCGCTCGCGCCGGGCGAAGGCGGCACGCTCGCCAACGCGGTCGTCGCGCGGTACCCGGAGTGCGCCACCGCGGGCCCGGACGCGCGGGAGGGCGGGGCGGTGCACCGGCTCGACCTGGAGACGAGCGGGTGCGTCGCCTTCGCCCGCGATCGCGCGGCGTGGGACCACTTGCACGCGCAGCTCCGCGGGCGCGAGGCGGAGAAGCGGTACCTCGCGCTCGCCGTCGGCCGCGTGGTCTCGGGCGGGGTCTGCTCGGTGCCGCTCGCGCAGCGCGGCGGACGGGTGGTGCCGGCGGCGGACGCGCTCGCGCTGGATCGGCTGGAAGGCAAGGGGTTCAAGCCGCGCCCGGCCGAGACGCACTTCGAGGTGGCGCAGCGGTTCCGCGATCACACGCTGCTCGAGGTGCGGCTCGTCACCGGCGTCATGCACCAGATCCGCGCCCACCTCGCCCACCTCGGCCACCCGGTGGCGGGCGACGCCCTGTACGGCGGCGTGGCCGCGGCGCTGCCCGGGCTCGCGCGCCACTTCCTGCACGCGGCCCGGCTGCGGCTCGCGGCGCCGGGGGGAGGGATGGTCGAGGCGGAGAGCCCGCTGCCTGCCGAGCTGGAGGGAGTGCGGAAGGCGTTGCCGGAGGGGGAAGGGTGAACGAGAAGCCGGGTGCGGGACCGGGAGCGGGTTCGCTGGCGGGAGCGGGGACGGGGATGGAAGGCGGGGACGGGGGACGGGGGATCTCGATCAACGCGGCGTCGGGGCGCTCGGCGTGTCGGTGACGAGCCCGATCGTGTTCACCCCCGCGGCGTGCGCGGCGTCGAGCACCTGGAACGCCT
Organism: Pseudomonadota bacterium; assembly: GCA_023428085.1. Classification (GTDB taxonomy): domain Bacteria; phylum Myxococcota; class Myxococcia; order Myxococcales; family Anaeromyxobacteraceae; genus Anaeromyxobacter. Next base: position 1,976 of record JAEYZK010000376.1, on the reverse strand, counting down.
GGTCGTAGCTCGCCTCGTCCTCGGCGTCGAAGAAGAGCGGGCGCGAGGGGCGCCCTTCGTACCGGGCGCGCAGCCGCTCCATCGCGGCGCCGACGTCGAGCTCCTCGCGGTCGAGGCGCACGCGGCCGCTCGCGAGGACCGTGAGCACGAGCTGATCGGGCGGCACCCGGTCCGGCGGGACGGGCTGGACCTCGGGCGCGGCCTCGGGGATGCGCAGGAACTTCTGCTTCTCCGCGAGCGGCGTGAGGACCATGAAGACGATGAGCAGGACCAGCACGACGTCCACGAGCGGGGTGATGTTGATGGCGCTCACGGGCGGCCGCGCGCCGAGGAGCGGCCTCATCGCGCGTCCCCCGCCCGCCGCTCGACGCCGGCGAGGCTCACGCCCGGGAGCTTCGCCTGCGCGAGCTCGCGGGCGAGCGCGCGCACCTCGCGGTAGCGCACGTCCTTGTCGGCCTTCACGAGCACGGCCGCGCCGGGGCGGCGCGCGAGCTCGTCCTTCAGGGCTCCGGCGAGCGCCCCGCGCGCCACCTCGGTCTGGTCCACCCAGAAGCGGCCGTCGCGCGTCACCGAGACGACGACCGGATCACCGCGGCCGTGGAGGTGCGAGAGCTCGCGCCCGCGCGGGAGGACGACGGCCTTCCCGCGGGTGAGCATGGGCGTCACCACCATGAACACGATGAGGAGGACGAGGACCACGTCCACGAGGGGCGTGACGTTGATCGCGGCCCGCAGGCGTCGGTCGCCGAGGTCGGCCGCCATGGCCTACCGCTCCTCCTTCAGGAAGAAGTCCACGAGCTCGGTGGCGGAGTCGGTGATGTCCACCTGCATGTCCTCCACGCGGCCGGTGAGGTAGTTGAACATCATCACCGCGGGGATGGCGACGAGCAGGCCGAAGGCGGTCGTGACGAGCGCCTCGGCGATCCCGTCGGAGACGGTCGCGAGGCCGCCGGAGCCGGTCGCGGCCATCGCCTGGAAGGCGCTGATGATGCCGATGACCGTCCCGAGGAGGCCCACGAACGGCGCGGTGGAGCCGATCGTCGCGAGCGACCCGAGGCCGCGCCGGAGCTCGTTCACGGTCCGGAGCGCGCTCCGGTCCACCGCGCGGTTCACCGCCGCGATGACGTCGAAGCCGCCGCCCGGGCCGCCCGCGCGCCGCGCCTCGCGCCCGCTCCGCCACTCGTCGAGCGCCGTGCCGAGGACGCGCGGGAGGTGTCCGTGCCGGAGCGTCCGCGAGAGCTCGATCGCCTCGTCGAGCTTCGCCGCGGGGAGCAGCTCGCGCAGCCGCTCCGCGAAGACGCGGGAGGCCGCCTGGGCGCGGCGGTAGGTGAAGAGCCGCTCGGCCATGACGCCCAGCGAGTAGACGCTCATGAGGAAGAGCACGGCCGCGACCGCGATCGCGAACGGGCCCATGCTGGCGAGCATGGGGCCGAGGCCGAACGACGGGGCGTCGGCGGCGGCCTGGGCCAGGGGGATGGGGAGCGCGGCGAGGTGCATTCTCGATCTTCCTCCAGGAGTGTGGCCCGGGCGCGCCGGGCCTGGAGCGTTAGCGGAACCTGAACCCGTACTTCTTCGTGCGCGCGGTGGGGCGCCCCTCCGCGTCCGTCCCCGGGGACCAGCGGCACCGCTGGATCGCCGCCCACATCGCCCTGCGGAGCGGCGCGCCGGCGTCCGGCGTGAGGGCGCGGAAGTCGCTCAGCGCGCCCGAGGCGCTCACCCGGAACTCGACGTAGATCACGGTGCCGGCGCGCTCCGGGTACCGCTCGAGCTCGGGCTCGCGCGCGGCGCTCCGCTGCATGCACTCCGCGTCCTGCGCCACCTCGAGGTTCCGCCGCGCCTCGTCCGCGGGTGCGTCCTCCACGACGCGGCCGGGCGCGCCCAGATCGCCGACCGGGCCTGGCACCGGCGCCCCGCCCCCGCCGCCCGGCGCACCTCCCACGACGCCGTCCCCCGCGCCCGGGTCCGGCGCGGGCGAC
>JAEYZK010000318.1 GCA_023428085.1 Pseudomonadota bacterium | reverse complement strand
GGGGCGGTCACGGGCGCAGCGCTGGCAGGATGCGTGCCAGCTCCAAGTGCGTGGGAGCGCTGGCGTCGATTCCCGGTGATGGTCCGCGCCGCGAACGCCCGTCCGCGCGGCGGACCTCTGGGACGGGTTAGAAGCGCAGGCGTTTGGCGAAGAAGTCGGCGAGGGCGAAGGCGGCGCCGCCGAGCACGCCGCGCTCCTCGCCGAGGCGCGAGTACTCGATCCGGACCTTCTTCTCCACGTCGGGGAGCCCGACCTGCCGGAGGCCCTCCCGGAGGCGCCCGAGGAAGGCGTCGCCTGCCTTCACGAGGTGGCCCTGGATGACGATCAGCTCCGGGTCGTTCACCATGATCACGTTGCCGAGCCCGACCAGGAACCAGCGCGCGAGGTCCTCCAGCAGCTCCCCGCAGACCGCGTCGCCGGCCTGCGCCAGCGTGCACACGTCCTCGAGGCCGAACTCTGCCCCGGCGCGCTCGAACAGCGCCGACGCCGCGCCGCGGCCGCGCGCGGCCGCGGCGCGGGCGCGCAGCCGCCGCATCGACACCATGGCCTCGAAGCACCCGCGGCTGCCGCAGATGCACGGCGCGCCGTCCACGGGGTTGAGGTTCATGTGGCCGATCTCGCCCGAGATCGCCTGGGCGCCGCGGAGCAGCTCGCCATGCGTGACGATCCCCGCTCCGAGCCCCTCGTCGAGCGCGTCCACCACGAGGAAGTTCGTCGTCCCGGCGGCGACGCCCTTGTCGCGCTCGGCGAGCGCCTGCCACCGGTTCACGTTGTCCACGAAGATCGGCGCGTCGAACCCCGGCCCGAGGCGCTCGCGGAGCAGCGCGGCGATGGGCGCGTCCCGCCCCCATGACGGATAGTGCGGGGAGTAGACCGAGGTCCCCCGGGTCGAGTCGACCAGGCCGGGCAGGGCGACCGCCACGGCGATCAGCCGCTCCGCCCCGCCGCCCTTGAGCGCCTGGAGGCACCGGACCTCCTCGGCGAGCCGCGCCAGGATCGGTGCCAGGGCGCGCTCGGGGGCGAGCGGCGTCTTCCGGTAGAACCCGATGTCGCCCTGCAGGTCGGTGGTCACCGCGATCAGCGCGTCCGGCGTGACGTGGACGCTCACCACGTAGCCGTACGCGCGGTTGAAGCGGTAGAGCTCCGGCGGCTTCCCGCCCTCCTCGGTGCTGGCCCCCTTGCCGGCCGAGACCACGAGGTTCATCGCCGCGAGCCGGTCGAGGGTCTTCTTGACGGTGGTCTTGCTCAGGCGGGTCGCGATCGCCAGCTCGGCCACCGAGACGGTCTCACGCCGCCGCGTGAGGGCGAGGACCGCGCGCTGGTTCGCGTTGCGGTTCGTCCGCGCCGAAGGCTCGACGCGCTTGCCCTCGCCAGCGGGGTGCGCCCGCTTCCGGACTGGCGCTCCGTGTGCGCGCATGTTCGTCGGGCGATCTACCACACCTCGCCCTCGTTCTCCTCCCGTGAACGAGCCCGCGCCCGCGCCCGGGGAGGCGCCTCCCGGGCTCGGGCGCGGCGATCCGCCGGCTACTCCATCGGCCGGGCGTAGTTCGCGTACAGGTCGTTCCAGTCGTACTTCGGCGTGCCCTTGACGTGCTTCGCGATGACGTCGTTCACGTTGGACTGGTCGACCATGATCGCGGTCGCGAAGTACTGCCGGCGGTCCTTGGGCGTCTTCTTCAGGTCGATCTTGCCCGTCCTGGCCGCGTTCGCGAGCGCCAGCCCGATGCCGCCCTGCCAGTACGAGTCGTTGAGCACCGTGGCCGCGGCCTCGCCCTTCTGCACGGCGGTGAGCATCTCGTCGATGCCGTCCACGCCGGTGACGAGCACCTTGCCGGCGCGGCCGTTCGCGCGGAGCGCCTCGAGGGCGCCCAGGGCCATGTTGTCGTTCGCCGCCCAGACGCCGCCGAGGTCCGGGTTCGCGACGAGGAAGCTCTTCATCTTGTCGAACGCCTTGGCGCGATCCCACTCGGCGGTGTCCACCGCGACGAGCTTGATGCCCGGGTACTTCTTGAGCATGCTCTCGAGCCCCTTGTAGCGGTCGATGGCGATGGAGTTGGCGAGCATGCCCTTCAGCGCCACGATCTTCCCCTTGCCGCCCATCTTCTTGAACAGCGCCTCGGCGGTGAACTCGCCGGCGCTGATGCCGTCGAACGCGACGTGCGCCACCCAGTGCGGGTAGTCCCAGGCCTTGATGTTGTCCGGCTTGTTCCACCAGGTGACGTAGTACGCGCCCGCGGCCTCGAGCGCCCGCGCGATCGGGATCACGTTGGGCGACTCGTTGGGATCGATGCAGAACACGGCGTTCTTGCCCGCCTTGGCGATGAGGGCCTTGATGTCGTTGAGCTGCTTCTCGCTCGAGCCCTCGGAGGTCTGGATCACGTGGACGCCGCCGAGGGCGTCGGCCGCGTCCTTCCCGCCCTTCGCCCACTTCGCGTGGTACGGGTTCTCCAGGCTCCGGATCGACGTGACGAACGACGTCTTGTCCTGACCGGACGCCGTCCCGGTGGCGACCATCGCCGCCACCGACACCACAACGCGCAGCAGTTTCATGACGGGTACCTCCCCCTCGTGCCTGCGTTCACCTTCCACCTGCGACCGCACCGGTTCCCTGCACGACGCCTCCGCGCGCCCGCCGGCCCCGGCGCGCGAGGCGGATCACTCGACGGTCTTGAGCCAGCCGCCGTCCACGTAGTAGCTGGAGCCCACGCAATAGCTGGCGCGCGGCGAGCACATGAACACGTAGAAATGGGCCAGCTCCTCGGGCGTCGCGAACCGCCCGATGGGCGTGTTGTCCTTCGCGATCTTGTCGAGGTACTGGTCCACCGTCTGGCCGGTCCCCTGGGTGAGGATGCCGGCGGTCTTCTTCCAGTCCGGCGTCAGGATGAGCCCGGGGTTGATCGCGTTCACCCGGATGTTCTCGGGGATGAGCTCGTTGGCGAGGCACTTCGTGAACATCACCAGCGCCGCCTTGGTGGTGTTGTAGATGGGCTCGTAGAAGAGCGGCTGCTTCGCGCAGATCGACGCCGTGTTGAGGATGACGCCGCCGCCGCGCTTGCGCATGAGCGGGACGCAGGCGCGGGCGGTCCGGATCGCCGCCATCACGTGCAGGTCCCAGTGGTGCGTCCACTTCTCGTCGGGCGCGTCCATGATCTTCTCGGAGGTGCCCGTGCCGGCGTTGTTGACGAGGATGTCGAGGCTGCCCCACGCCTCGGCGATCCGCCCGACCGCCCGGTCGATGTCCTCCCTCTTCGAGACGTCGGCGCGGAGGCCGAGCGTCTTCACCCCGTGGGCGGCGGCGATGGCCTTCGCCTCGCGATCGAGGCGCGCCTCGTCCCGCGCGCAGATGGCCACGTCGACGCCCTCGGCCGCGAGCGCGTGGGCCACGGCGAGGCCGATGCCCACGCTGCCGCCGGTGATGAACGCCTTCTTGCCCTTGAGCTCGAGGTCCATGTGGAACTCCCTGGTTCAGTCGACCGAGATCATCACCTTCATCGACCGCTCGCGGTTCGCGTCGATGTGCTTGTACGCGTCGAGGTAGCGGTCGAACGGGTAGCGGTCGGTGATGAGCGGCTCGAGGTTCACCTTCTTCGCCTGGACGAGGTCGATCGCCGCGTGCCAGTCCGGCGCCTGGTACATCAGCGTACCGATGAGCCGGAGCTCGCGGTCCTGCACCACGCCCATGTCCACGGTCGGCTTGTCGCCGAAGACGCCCACGACGATGATGTCGGTGCCCTTGCGGGCGACCGCGACCGCCTGCTCGATCGTCTTCTGGAACCCGACGCACTCGAGGATGAGGTCGGCCTTGCCGTCGCCGAAACGCTTCTTCACCTCGGCGGCGAGGTCGGCCCTGGCGGTGTTGACGCCCAGGGGCACGCCGCACTTCGCGGCGAGCTCGAGCCGGTAGTCGGAGACGTCGGTGAGGAGGACGCCGGCGGCGCCCATGCCCTGCGCCGCCTGCGCGACGAGGTTCCCGATCGGACCCGCGCCGAGGACGAGCACCTGCTTGCCCGCCGCGCCGCCGCCGCGCTGCAGCGCGTGCACCGCCACGGCGAGCGGCTCCATCATCGCCCCGTGCTCGAGGCTGAGGCCCGGCGGGAGGTGGAGGACCTTGTCCGCGTCCACCGCGAACAGCTCGGAGGCCGCGCCGGTGGTCTGGAACCCCATCACCTTGAGCTGATCGCAGATGTGGTACTGCCCGTGGGTGCACGGGTAGCACCTCCCGCAGGTCACCTGCGGCTGGAACGTGACCGCGTCGCCGGGCGAGAAGCCCTTCACGCCGGGTCCGGCCTTCTCCACGACGCCGGAGACCTCGTGGCCCTGCACGACCGGGTACGACGTGTACGGGTGCTTCCCGTGGAACACGTGGATGTCCGAGCCGCAGACGCCGATCTTCTTCATCCGGACCAGCACCTGGTTCGGAGCGAGCTCCGGGGCGGGGACGTCGCGGAACTCGATCCTGCCAGGAGCCGTCATGACCGCTTGCTTCATGTGTGGTTCCTCCGAGGGCTACTTGATGATGGCGACCTTGGTCCGGTCGAAGGTGACGGCGACGGCGATGATGACCAGGATCCCCAGGATGACCTGCTGCTGGTAGGCGTCGACCCCCACCACCGGGAGGCCGTTGCGGATGACCGCCAGGATGAGGGCGCCGACCAGGGTGTTGACCGCGCCGCCCGCGCCGCCGGTCATCGGCGTCCCGCCCACGACCACGACGGCGATCGAGAGGAGCACGTACTCGACGCCGATCTGCGGGTAGCCCTGGTAGAGGCGGGCCGAGACGACGATGCCCGCCACGGCCGCGCCGAAGCCGGCCAGGGTGAACGCGAAGACGCGGGCGCGGTTCACGTCGAGCCCTCCGAGCCAGGACATCCGCTCGTTCGCCCCGACGTAGAAGACGTGTCGCCCGACGGGCAGGAACCGCTGGGCGGCGAAGAAGAGGACGAAGACCGCGGCCGAGACGATCCAGAACGCGGAGACGGGGCCGACCTTGCCGTGCACGAGGTCGAGCAGCGCGTACCGGTCCTCGGGCGGCGTGACCGCGTTCTCCCGGACGAGGAAGGCCACGCTCTGGAGGATCCCCTGCGTCCCGAGCGTGCCGATGAACGAGGGGATCCGGAGCCTGGAGACGACGAGGCCGTTCAGGAACCCGCACGCGGCGCCGAGGAGCAGCACGAGCGGGTAGGCCGCCGCCCCGAGCGGCCCGAGCGTCACCATGAACACCACCGACACGAGCGAGATGATGGACCCGACCGAGAGGTCGATGCCGCCGGTGACGATGACGCACGCCTGGCCCAGGCCGACCGCCAGGAGGACCGCCACCACCTCCATCAGGTTGCCGACGTTGTAGGCCGAGACGAACGTCCGGTCGCCGTACGAGAACGCCGCGACGAGCGCCACCAGGAAGGCGATGGAGACGAGCAGCGGGTTGCGTCGGATTCGCTCCACGGCAGGCTCCGGGCTCACACCACGTGGCTCACGACCTCGACCGGCGAGGGCTTCCGGCGCGCCGCGCAGAGGAGCTCGCGCACCGTCGCGCCGTCCTTCATCACCAGCAGCCGGTTGGACAGGCCGATGTCCTCCTCGAGCGTGTCGCACATGATGAGGAGGCTCATCCCGGACGCGGCCAGGGTCCGGACGCGCGCGTAGATCTCGTCCTTCGCGCCGACGTCGATCCCGCGGGTCGGGTGGTCGAGGATGAGGACCCGCACGTGCGCGGCGAGCCACTTGGCGATGACCACCTTCTGCTGGTTCCCGCCGGAGAGGTTCCCCGCCTGCGTCCGGAGCGACGGGGTCTTGACCAGGCACTCCTTCGCCCAGCGCTCCGCGTTCGCCCGCTCGCGCCGCGGATCGAGGAACGGCCCGGCGCGCAGCCCGCGGAGCACGAGCAGGTTGATGTTCTCGGCCACGTCCAGGCTCGTGGCGAGCCCTTCGCTGCGCCGGTCGATGGGGACGCAGCCGACGCCCACCCGGATCGCGTCCTTCGGCGAGCGGAACCGCACCCGCCTCCCGCCGACCTCGATGGAGCCGCCGTCCGGCTGCTCCGCCCCCATGAGGCAGCGGCAGACGGCCTCCTTGCCCGAGCCGAGTAGCCCGACGAGCCCGACGATCTCGCCGGCGCGGAGGTCGAGCGAGAAGTCGCGGAAGGCTCCCTCCTTGTGCAGGCCGCGGACGCGGAGCACCACGTCCGCGCCCGGCTCGGTCTGCATCGACTCGCGGTAGTGCTCGGCCGAGAGCGCGTGCCCGACCATCATCTGGACGACGCGCGGCACCTCGGCGATCGGGGCGCCGGCGGGGGCGTCCGGCGCGCGCTCGAGCGTCCCGACGTGCGCGCCGTCCTTGAGGACGTAGACGCGATCCGAGTGCTGGACCACCTCCTCGAGGCGGTGGGAGATGAAGATGATCGACGCGCGCTGCTTGAGCGCGCCCAGGATCCCGAAGAGCCGCCGGACCTCGGCGTCCTGCAGCACCGTCGTCGGCTCGTCGAGGATGAGGATCGGGTCCTCGACGCCGTAGCGCTCGGACAGCCAGAGGAGCCGGGCGATCTCGACCATCTGCTTCTGGGCGGCCGAGAGCTCGCCCATCGGCGCGCGGGGATCGAGGCCCTCCAGGCCGACGCCGGCGAGCAACCCCCGCGCCTTCTCCACCATCCGGCGCTGCGAGAGGAAGCCGCCGCGCGTGAAGGGGTCCTCGTGGCAGAGGAACAGGTTGTCGAGGACGGAGAGGTTCGGGATCATCGCCCCCTCCTGGAAGACCATCCCGATCCCGTTCCGGATCGCCGCCTCCGGCCCGGAGAGCACCACGGGGCGCCCGCGGAGCAGGAACTCCCCGCCTGGATCGGGCCGCTGCAGGCCGACCAGGATCTTCATGAGCGTGGACTTCCCCGCGCCGTTCTCGCCCACGAGCCCCAGGATCTCGTGCGGGCGCACCTCGAGGTCGATCCCCTGCAGCGCCACCACGCCCGGGAAGCGCTTCTGGATGTTCCTGAGCTGGAGCACCGCCTCGGCCACGATCTCCCTCCGCCTACTTGATGACCCCGATCTTCCTGCGGTCGATGGTGAGCGCGACCGCGAGGATGAGCACCACGCCCGTGACCGCGGTCTGCACGTACGGGCTGAGCCCCATGAGCACCATGCCGTTCGCGAGGGCCACGACGATCAAGGTCCCGAGGACGGCGTTGAGGGCGCCGCCGACGCCGCCCGAGAGCGAGACGCCGCCGACCGCGACCGCGGTCATCGCGGGGAACAGCCGTCCGTTGCCGATGCGCGGGTTGGTGGTGGCGAGCTGCGCGGAGACGAGGAGCGCCGCGAACCCGTAGATGGCGCCCGTCAGCGCGAAGACGAGCACCTTCACCCGATCCACCCGGACGCCGGCCTGCTGCGCGAGCGCCTCGTCCCCGCCGATCGCGTACATGTGCCGGCCGAAGCGCGTCCGCTGCTGCAGCGTCCAGAGCACGACGAGCAGGCCCCCGGCCATCAGGATGGAGTTCGGGACGTGCCACGTCCTCCCGCTCGCGATCGCCTGGAACCGCGTGTCGAGCATCGGCACGGCGTTCCCCTTGCCGATGATGACCGACAGGCCCTGGGTCACCCACCAGAGCCCGAGGGTGGCGATGAAGGACGGGATCCGGGCGCGCGTGGTGAGGAGCCCGCCCGCCAGCCCGGCGGCCGCGCCGAGGAGCACGGCCACCGGGACCACCCAGAGCCCGATGTCGTTCTGGTTGAAGGCGTTGCGGACGAGGAGCCCGCAGGTCACCGCCACGAACGACATGACGCCCTCGACCGAGAGGTCCATCGCGCCGATGACGATCACCAGGTGGATGCCGAGGCAGACGATCATCGGCGGGCCGGCGAGGTCGAGGACGACGAGCAGGTTCCGCGGGCTCAGGCTCACGCCGCCGGTCCCGATCCCGAAGATCGCGAGGACGATCGCGAGCGCGACGAGCTGCCCGGTGATCCCGCGCGACACGAGGTCGAGCGGCCGTCGGAGGCGCGTGCGGAGGGCGGCCGGCCGGCCGGGCGCGGCGGCGCTTCCGTCCCCGCGCAGGCCCGGCGCGCCAGGGGCGGTGGCGAGGGGATCGCGGTTCATGCGAGGAGCCGATCGAGGTCGTCGTAGAAGGCCTGGCTGTGGCGGTAGAGCCGGTCGTAGAGCGGGGCCATGGCGTCGTAGCGGTCGCGCCACGCCGGGTTCGGGGCGATCTCGTCCTCGACGCGCACGAGCGCGTCGGCGGCCGCCTCGGGCGAGGGGAAGTCGCCGAGGGCGGTGCGCGCGAGGGCGGCGCAGCCGATGACGCCGCACTCGGGCTCGGCCGGGACCACCACCGGCGTGTCGAGCATGCTCGCCTTGATCTCCAGCCAGAGCCGCGTCCTGGCGCCGCCGCCCGAGGCCATGAGCCGCTCGAGCCGCCCGCCGGCCGCGCGCATCGTCCCCACCACGCGGCGGAGCGCGAAGGCAACCCCCTCGAGCACGGCGCGGTGCAGGTGCGGGAGCCCGTGGCTCGCGGTGAGGCCGAAGAGCTGCGCGCGGGAGTTGGGCTTGGCGCCGAGCCGCTCGCCGGAGAGGTAGGGGAGGAAGAAGAGGCCGTCGGCGCCGGCCGGCGCCGCGCCCGCCTTCGCGACGATGGCCTCGAAGTCGAGCGCGTTCTCGTGGAAGGCGCGGCGCGCCCAGCGCATCGCGTCCCCGCCGGCGTCCACGATCACGAACGCCCCCCAGAGGCCGTTCGGGGTGGCGGTGTTGCAGAGCTCGGGGTGGACGAGGGGCCGCTCGCCGACGAGCGTGACGAGCGACGAGGTGCCCGTGACGTCCGAGCCGCGCCCGGGGCGGCACGCGCCCGAGCCGAGGAGCGCCATCGGGAAGTCGGACGACGACGCGAGCACGGGCGTCCCGGCGAGGAGCGCCGTCTCGTCGGCCGCCTTCGCGGTCACGGCGCCGAGGATGTCCGTGGGGCGCCGGATCGGCGGGAGCTTCGCGCCGTCCACGCCCAGGAGGTCGAGCATCTCCGGCGACCACGTCCACGTCCGCGCGTCCATCATGAACGTGAGCGAGGCCTCGGTGACGTCGAGGGCGCGCGCGCCGGTGAGCCGGAAGTTGACCCAGTCCTTCGGCATGAGGAGCGTCGCCGTCCGCTCGTAGACGTCCGGCTCGTACCGCTGGAACCACTGGAGCTTGAGGCCAGGCCACGCCGGGGCGGGCGGGCTCCCCGTGATCTGCATGTACGCACCGTCCGGGTGGCGCTCCCGGAAGGCGACGACGAACTCCTGGGCGCGCTTGTCGTTCCACAGCGTCGCGGTCTCGCGGACGAGCCGGCCGTCGTCGTCGAGGAGCACGGTGCCGTGCATCTGCCCGCAGGCCGCCACGGCGGCGACGCGGGAGGCGGCGCGCGGGACCTTGGCGAGGACCCCGCGCACGCTGGCCACGGTCCCCTCCCACCACTCGGCCGGGCGCTGCTCCGACCAGCCGTAGCGCGGGACGATCTGCTCGTGCTCCCGGTTATCGAAGGCGGTGATATTACCCGCGAGATCTACCAGGGCCGCCCGGACGCTTCCGGTGCCGACGTCGATCGCGAGGGTGAGATCCTTGGCCGTCATGGGAGGCTGCGGCGTTCTGGAGAATCCTGAGCAGTTTCGAGCAATACGTCAACTGAGGATCGGGGACCCGGCCCGCGGCTGATCCAGCGCAAGCCCCTCGGCCCCCCGGGCGGGCGGTTGGTTTTCCAAGATCGCGTGAATTCCTGGGGGACGAGTCGGCGCCCGGGCGGGTGGTCCACGCGCGCAGGCGGCGGCCCGCCACGGATCGGTGGTCCCGCGCAACCCCCACGGCCACGCAGGCCGGCGTACGGGGGGTGGTTCAGCCCTGGAGGAGCGCTCCGGCCGCGCGGAGCGCCTCGGCGGCGGTCGGTCGCCACGCGGTGGCGGCTGCGAGCACGTGCGGTCCGGCGGCGACCGCGACGACGCGGAGCCCCGCCGCGCGGGCGGCGCCCACCCCGGAGGCCGAGTCCTCGACCGCGGCGCACCGCTCCGCCGCCAGGCCGAGGCGACGCATCGCCAGCAGATACAGATCGGGCGCAGGCTTGTGCGCGGCGTCGGAGCCGGTGATCACCGCCTCGAGGTACGGCTCGAGGGGCGAGCCGCGGATCAGCACGGTCACGTCCTCGGCGCGCGAGGAGGACACCACGGCCGCACGGAGCCCGAGGTCACGCAGCGCCTCCGGCACGCCGGGCGCCGGCGGCAGCCCGGCGGCCAGGGCGAGGTAGGTGGCGCACTTCCGGTCGGCGATCGTCCGCGCCGGGGCTCCGGGGGCGTGCGCGGCGACCGCGGCCGCGACCTCCATGAGGCTGTGACCCCGCTGCGATGCGTACCAGCCCTCCGGGAGCACGGCGCCGAAGGACGCGGCGCTCCGCTCCCAGGCCTCCTGGTGAAGCGGCTCCGACTCGAAGAGCACGCCGTCGAGGTCGAGGAGGAGCGCCGGGCGATCGCGGCCGCTCACTTCTTCGCCGCCCGGAGCGACGCCACGAGCCGCACCGCCTCGGCGCAGAGCGCCGCGAGCTCGGCGTGCTTCCCGGCCGCGAGCAGCTCCTCCTTCACCATCCAGCTCCCGCCGGCGGCGACCACGTAGGGCAGGGCGAGGTACGCGCCGAGGTTCTTCGGGTCGATCCCGCCGGTCGGCATGAACGTCACCTCGGCGTACGGACCGTGCAGCGCCTTGAGCATGGCGACGCCGCCCGACGCCTCGGCGGGGAAGAACTTGAGGAACGTGAGCCCGCGCTCGAGCCCCTGCTCGACCTGGCTCGGCCCGTTCACCCCGGGTACCATCGGCAGCCCGCGCGCGAGGCAGTGATCGACGACCCGCGGGTTGAAGCCGGGCGCGACGGCGAAGGAGGCGCCCGCGGCGACGGCGGCGTCGGCCTGGGCGGTCGTGAGGACGGTCCCCGCGCCGACGAGGAGCTCCGGGAACTCCGCGCGCAGGAGCCGGATCGCGTCCGGGGCGGCCGCGGTGCGGAACGTGATCTCGGCGATGGGGAGGCCGCCCTCGCGGAGGGCCCTGCCGAGGACGCGGGCGTCCTCGGCGCGCCCGAGCTTCACCACCGGGACGATCCCGACGGCCTGGATCCGCTGCACGAGCTCCTTCACGAACGCACCTCCGGCCCGGTCGGCGCGACCGGCGCGAGCAACACCTCGACCCCGAGCTCCTCCAGCGCGCGCGCCTCCTCCGGCGCGATCGCGTCCACGATGAGGCAGTCCACGGCGTCCGCGGGGGCGAACTGGGCGAACGAGCTCTTGCCCATCTTCGAGGAGTCCACGAGCACGTAGACCTTGGTGGCGATCGACATCATCTGGCGCTTGACCTCCGCGTGGTGGAGGTCCGGCGTCGTCGCGCCCGACTCGAGCGAGAAGCTGTTCGCCCCCATGAAGGCCTTGTCCACCGTGAGCCCGCGCAGGAACTGCTCCGCCCGCGTCCCCACGGTGCAGTGGAACCGTCGCCGGACCACGCCGCCGATGAGGTGGATCGTGGCGGTGGGGTGATCCTCGAGGAGCTGGGCGATGACGAGGTCGTTCGTGACGACGGTGATGTCGCGGCGCGCCACGAGCAGGGTCGCGAGCTCGTACGTGGTCGAGCCGGTGTCGAGCACGATGGTGTCGCCGTCCTCGATCCGCTCCAGGGCGCGGCGGGCCACGGCCTGCTTCTCCGGCGATCGGCGCGCCACCTTCTCGCGCGCGTCGAGCTCGAAGCGGGCCTTCTCGTTGACCGTCGCGCCGCCGTGGGTCCGGACGAGCAGCCCCTCCTGCTCGAGGTCGCGCAGGTCGCTGCGCATCGTCGCGGGGGAGACGTCGAAGTGGGCGCACAGCTCGGTGACCGTCGCGCGCTTGCGCTGGGTGACGAACTCGAGCACCCCCCGCTTGCGCTCCTCGACGAAGATCTGCTCTCGCTTCATGGTGAGGTGCTCCCGTGGTGGACGACGTCGGCGCGCGCCGGCAGCTCGAGATCGTACCGCACGCCGACCTCGGCGAGGAGGAACGGCGGCAAGGCTCCGGGGCCCGCGGCGCGCGCGGCGATCCGCTCCCGCGCCGCCCCCGGCTCGAGGGTGTTGAAGTCGAAGAGGCCGTAGTGGTGGCCGATCACGGCGCCGAACCCGCAGGTCGCCGCGAGCTCCATCGCCTCGTCCAGCGTGAAGTTCCCCGGGACCCCGGACGACGCCCGCCCCGCGTCGCGGCCGTTCACCGGCAGGAGCGCGAGGTCCACGGCGTGGCGGGCGAGGAGCCCGGGCAGCGCCGGGTAGGGGACGCAGTCGCCCGGGTGGTAGACGGTGGCGCCGCCGAGCTCGAGCACGTAGCCGAGGAACCGGTGCTCGCCCGCGTCGTCGAGCGCGAGCTGCTCGTGCGCCGACGGGAGCGGGTGGACGCGGACCCCCGCGAGCTCGAGCGGCGCGAACGCGCTCGCCGGGACGAGCCGGTCGGGCGGCACGCCGCGCGCCACCGCCAGGGCGCGGGCCGACGCCGGCACGACGAACCGGCAGTCCGGGTTGGCCGCGGCGACGGGGCCGAGCGTGCCCGGGTCGAGGTGATCGGTGTGGGCGTGGGTCGCGAGCACCACGTCCAGGTCCCGCAGCGCGCCCGGCGCGATCGGCGGCGGCATCATCCGCACGTGCGGGAAGGGCTTCCCGCGGTACTTCTCGGCGAGCGTGTCGGAGAGGTACGCGTCCACGAGCACGCGCCGCCCGCCGCCCTCGAGGAGGAACCCCGCCTGGCCGAGCCACCACGCCGAGAGCGCGCCGCCGCCGGCCCCGCGCCGCGCGGCGACCGGCGCGGGCGCCGTCCGGACGCGGCCGGGCGCGGTCACCGGGCTCCTCCCCGCGACAACGTCTCGAGCAGGTTCTCCACCGCGACCGCCGTCGCCCGGTCGATGCTCGCGTCGGTGAAGCCGCCGACGTGCGGCGTCGCGAGCACGCCCTTCGTCCGGACGAGCGTGAAGTCCGCAGGCGGCTCCTGATCGAAGGCGTCGAGCGTGTACGCCGCGACGCGCCCGCTCCGGAGGGCCTCGATCATCGCCGCCTCGTCCACGAGCCCCTGCCGCGCGGTGTTCACGACCACCGCGCCCTCCGGCAGGGTGGCGAGGGCGGAGGCGTCGAGGAGCGGCCGGCCGTCGGGCGGCGGCGGGCAGTGGAGCGAGAGCACCTGCGCGGCGCGCAGGACGTCGGGGAGCGGCGCGTACGCGAAGCCCGGCCCCGGCTGGAACGCGGGGTCCGGGTACGGGTCGTGGGCGAGCACGCGCATGTCGAAGGCGAGCGCGAACCGGGCGACGAGCTTGCCGATGCGCCCGCACCCGGCGAGCCCCAGCGTCCGGCCCTCGAGCTCGAACCCCTTCTGCCGCGTCCAGCGCCCGGCCTTGAGCTCCGCGTCGGCCGCGGCGATCCCGCGGGCCGCCGCGAGGACGTGGCCGAAGGCGAGCTCGGCGACGCCGCGGGCGTTGGCGCCCTCGGCGCGCCGGATCACGATCCCCTTCGCCTGCGCCGCCGCGAGGTCGATCGCGTCCGTGCCGGTGCCGTTCCGGCTGATGACCTGGAGCCGCTGCGCGCGGGCGAGCAGCGAGGCGCCGATCCTCTCGACGCCCGCCAGCCACCCCACGGCGTCGCCCACCGCGGCCGCGAGCTGCGCCTCCGTCGGCTGCGCGCCCGGGCTCGGGAACACGATCTCGTAACCAGCGGCCCGGATCCGCTCCAGCAGCGGGTGGCCGCCCTGGGACAGCGACCGCGGCGTGACGAGGACGCGGTCCATCAGCGCGCCTCGGCGGCGATCCGGCAGAGCGCGTCGAACTCCGGCCCGCGCGTGGGGATCTCGCGGTGGAACACCTCGGCGATCACGCGCGTCCACCCGTGGATGAAGTACACCCAGCCGTCCTCGATCCTGAGGTTGCGCGCCTTCTCCTGCGCGCGGGCCTGGTCGAGGAAGACGAGCTCGCCGCGGTAGTTGTACTCCCAGACGAGCCCGTCCTGCGGGAACCGGACCGCGTCGGTGAGAGGGGAGCCGGGGGCGTCCTTGCCGAGGCCCGTGGCGTTCACGACGAGCGACCCCGGGCGGAGCGCGTTCACGACCGCGTCGTTCTTCTCCGCCGTCTCGGCGAGCACGTACTCCATCCGGATGCCGGGGTTCAGCCCCTTGTGCACCTCGCGCATGTGCGCGAGGCGCTTGGGGCTCCGGTTCGTGACCACGATCCTCGCCGGCCACTCCTCGCGCGGCTTCTGCTTCATGAGGTAGCAGGTGAGGGCGAGCGACGATCCGCCCGCGCCGAGGAGGCACATCTCGGCGCCGGTCCGCTGCCAGTAGCCGGCCGGCACGAAGGCCTCGAGCGAGAGGCCGCTCGTGATCGGGTCCTTGGCGTGGCCGCGGAGCGTGCCGTCCTGCTTCGAGATGCTGGAGATCTCGGCCAGGAGCTCGGCGTAGGGATCGAGGAAGTCGAACAGGTCCCGGGCCGCCTCGAGGAGATCCATCTTGTGGGTCGTGACGAGGCCGCCGAGCGAGAGCGGGTCGGACTTGAGGAACGCGACCACCCGCCGGTAGACCTCCGGGTCGTCGTGCCACTTGCAGTCGATGCCGCGGATCTCGACGTCGCCGAGCTTCAGGTGCGCGGCCCACCGCGGGAACACCCGCATGATGGAGGACTTCCCGGTGGTGACCCCCACGAAGTAGAAGGCGGGCTTCCTCGCGGGGGTGAGCTCGTTCACGTTCACGGTCGGTTCTCCTTCGAAGCGGGCGCGTTCACGGGGGCGGGGCGGGGAGGGGGTCGGCGGACAGCTGGGCGAGCGCGCCGAGCAGGGCGCGGTACCGCGTGAGCCGCGCGGCGTGCACGGCGCGGTGGCGGCCGGCCGGCGCGACGGCGGGCCCGAGCTTCACCCACCCCCGGGCGGCAGCCGCGAGGTCCGGGAC
>JAEYZK010000235.1 GCA_023428085.1 Pseudomonadota bacterium | reverse complement strand
GAGCCGAGCGATCACGTCGTCCCGCTCGCGCTGAACGGCCGCGAGCGCCGCTGCCGCCTTCTCCGCCTCGCCCTGCGCCGCCAGCGCCTCGACGGCGGCGTGTGCGCCCTCGAGCGCCGCCGCCCGGGCGCGCTCGACCGCCCCCGCGCGCGCGCCGGCGAGGCGATCCGCCCGGTCGACCTCCTCGGCCGAGGCCGTCACCCTCCGCGCCTCACTCTCCGCCGCGAGGCGCGCGTCCTCCTCCATCCGGCGCGCGGCCTCTCGCGCGTGGCCCGCCGCGACCCGGGCCGCCTCCTCCGCCTGGTCCAGGTCCTGCGCGGCGCGGTACGCGTCCGAGCCCTCCAGCGCCCGCTTCCGCTCCTCGAGCGCCTGCGCGCGCGCGTCCAGCTCCGCCGTCTTCCTCTCCAGCGCCGCGTGACGCTCTCGCGCCGACTCCAGGGCCGCCCCCCGCTCGCGCGCCTCGGCGCGCGCCGCGTGATAGGCGCTCTCCGCCCGGGTGAGCTCGACGGCCCTCCCCTTCGCCACGGCGCGTGCGTGCGCGCGGTGGACCTCCTCGAACCCGCGCACCTTCGCGAGCAGCTCCAGGCGCTGCTCCAGCTCGGCCCGGTGGTGGTCGAGCCGCTCGAACCCCTCCGCGATGGGCCCGACCACCCCGCGCTCGAGCGGCGGCAGGCTCGCCGAGAGCAGGGCCGAGAGACCTTCGAGATCGAGCGACTTCGAGAGCTGCGGCCGCCGGAGCTGGACGAGCGTCTCGATGAGCGCCTCGTACTGCTCCTCGGGCATGCCGAGGAGGAGCTCGTTCACCGCGCGGCGATAGTCGGCGCCCCGGTCGAAGACCTGTCCGTCTCCGCCGAGCGCGCCCGCGAGCGCGGCGCGCGCCAGGGGCTGACGATCCGGCATCAGGTCGAGGCCCGCGTCCACCCTCCGCGACGTGAGGAAGAACCAGGGGTCGACATCCCGGGTCCCCCGCCGTGCGCGGAGCCCGCAGCCGAGCGTCGCGAACCGCGGCGCGCCCTCCTCGACCCTCCCGAGCTCGAGCCAAACGTAGCCGGTCCGCGACTGGAGCTCCGGGTCGGCCTCGTTGAGGAGGTTCCAGTACATCGGCCGCGCGACCGAGCCGAAGGGGTCGAGCCGCTGCGGCGAGAGGTCGGCGTCGAGCAGGAACGGGAAGAGCAGCTCCATCGCCTTCGTCTTCCCGGCCTCGTTCTGGCCGCGGAGGAGGAGCCGGCCGCGCTGGAAGACGAAGCGGCGGTCGTCGTACTCCCAGACGTTCTGGATCCCTCCGCGCAGGAGCGTCCAGCGCTCCGCCTCGGGGACGGGCAGCGCGGCGGGCGCGGGCGTGGGGGCGGCGCGGCTCATCGCGAGCGTCCTCCGGAGGCCTCGCGCGGGGCGAAGCGGGCGCAGGCGGGGCGGGCCACGAGCGTGCCGTCCGGCGCGACGGCCGCGAGGCCGAAGCCTGCGAGCAACCGGACCGCCTCGCGGGCGAGGGCGTCGGCGCCGCCCTCGTCGGGCTCGTACTCCTTGGACCAGCGAGTCGCGTGCTCCGCCTGGAGAGCGCCGACGCGCGCGACCACCTCCGCCCATGGGATCGCCGGTGCGGGGGACGCCGGGGCCGCGGCGCGGCCCGCCCGCGCCCGATCCGCCAGCCACTCGCACAGGAGGAGCGCGGCGTGCTTCACGGTCGAGCCCCCCTCGGGGAAGGCGGTGTCGCTGAGGGTCCCCGCCGGATCGACCGCCGCGAGCCCCTCGGCCCGGCGCTCCACGGCGAGCCCGCCGTCGCGCGCGAGCCGCTCGTACAGGAAGCCGCTCCCGGCGGCGAGCCACTCGCGCCCGCGTGGGTCGAGCTCGTCCTTGTAGACCACCGGGTCGTCCAGGAGCCGCCGGAAGACCGCGTGCCGCGCCGCGGTGCGCTCGCCCTCCTCCGTGGCGGCCCGCTCCTCCTCGGCCATGTGGGCGGGCCCCGAGGCGAGCGCCGGCGGCCGCGGCGCGGCGAGGAGCCGGGAGAGGAGCCGCTCGCGCACGTCGTACAGCGCGTCCGCCTCGCCCGGGGAGCGCGCGTAGCGATCGGCGTCGCCGTCCCGGAAGGCGAGCACGCCCAGGTCCTCGAGCAGCCGCACCACGTCCACGAAGGCGTGCCGCTCGGCGGACTGCTCCGGGTCGAAGGGCGCGAGCGCGTCGTCCTCGAGCGAGAGCTCCCGGACCTTCTCGGCGAGGCGCGCGAGCGTCACCTGCACCGGCTCGTCGTCGAGGGCGGCGAGCGCGAGCGCGAGGAGCACGTACCGGCGCCGGTCGAAGTCTCGCGGCCTCCCCGGCGCGCGCGCCGGCCGCGTCGGATCCGGCCGCGCCGCGCGCTTGAGGAGCCGCGCGTGGCGCCCGCCCGCGTCCACGATGAGCGTCCAGCCCGCGTTCTCCGCGAACCAGCGGACGAGCTCGGCGCGGTGGCGGACGACGGCGGCGAACCGCTCCGGATCTCGGTCCGCGAGGAGGAGGGGCCGCGCCAGGAGCGCCCGGAGCGCCTCGCGCCGCTCGGCCTGGGCTCGCTCCTCGTGGAAGGCGGGCCCGGTCACAGCTCGGCCTCCCGCCCTGCGCGCGGCCGCGCCTGCCCGGCGCCAGCGGCGACCTCGAGCTCGTAGTCGAGGCAGCGGAGCCGACCGGCAGGCGTCTCGACCGTGACCCAGTCCTCGCGCTCGGGCCGGCGGAGCCGGATCTCGAGCCGCCCGTCGGCGGTGCGCGCGCGCCGCGAGCCGTCCTCGGAGGGCGGCGCCGAGAGCGCCTCGTCGAGGAGCGCGAGGAGCTGCGCCAGCTCGGCTGCGCCGATCGCCCCGAGCGCCGAGAGCCGGAGCGGCCCCCGCCCCTCGAACCGCGCGAGCGCGGCCTCGGCCTCGCCCCGCTGGCGCCGCCGGAGGGCGGCGAGCCATGCCCTCCCGTCCGAGAAGTCGAGCGCCGGAGGTGGGCGGCCGGGCCGCGCCATCGTGCCGTGGGTGCGCAGCCGCACCGGGATCTCGACCGCCTCGGCGTCCCACCAGGACGCCTCCGGCCGGATGCGGTCAGGATCGTCCTCCTCGATGGTGAAGTGGCGCGCCGGGTGGAGCCCGAAGGCGGCCACCCACAGCGCGTGGCACTCGTCGTCCGTGGCGCAGGCCGCGAACCAGCGCGCGAGCGTCCGGAAGTCGGCCGCGCGGTCCACGGGGCGAGATCGCCGCTCCACGAGCCGCTCGAGCGAGCGCGTGAGCTTCACCACGGCGGCGCGAGCGGCCCTGTGGAGCCGGTCCACGCGCGGGCTTCCCGGCGCGGCCTCCGAGAACCAGGCGCGGACGCCCTCCCAGCGGTCGCGCTGATCCGCGACCCAGCGCCACCCCGGATCCTCGCCAGGGAGCGCCGGCGGGAGATCTGCGGCGGCGACCGCCACCGCGAGGAAGCGGTCCGGGCCGAGCGCGTCGGCCTCCGCGAAGCGCTCGGCGATCTCCGGCCGGAGACGTCGCAGGTCCTCCACGAACCGGCCGAGGTAGGCGAGGAGCGCGTGCTTGTAGGCGAAGAAGCGCTCCTCCTCCACGCGGCCCTCGCCCACGTTCCGCTCCAGCTCGCCAAGGAAGAGGTTCGCCTCCGCCGTCAAGGACTCGAACCCGGTGTGCAGGTGGTGGAGCGCGCGCACGAGCGCCGGCGCATCCGCGGCGCGCGCGGCGGCCGCCAGCGCCCCGAGCGCGTCCCGGACCTCGACCAGCATGCCGGTCTGCAGCGCGCCGGAGCGGCCGACGGTCGCCTCGACGTCGCGGACGGCCCGGTGCGCGGCCTCGCCCGCGGAGGTGAGCCGGTAGAGGAAGCGGCGGCGGTAGAAGTCCTCGACCCGGGTCACCGCGGCGGTGTCGTGGGCGCGCTGGAGGTTGCCCCAGGCCACGAGCTGATCGAGGTGGTTGTCGAGGTGGCGCTCCGGGTCGAGCTCGCCCGCCCGCTCGAAGCGGAGGCCGGAGCGGGCCAGGCCGTCCCGGACCTCGGCCGGGCGCAGCTCAATGAGGTACCGCTCCTTCGCCTCGACGAAGACCTCGAGGAGCGCACGGTAGTTGGAGGCGTTGTCGGCCGTGACGTAGCGGAAGACCGGAACCGCGTCGAGGACGCGCGGAGGCGGGGCCGCGGAAGGGCCTTTGGGAGGAGGGGCAGCGGACACGGTCGGGTCGACTCTCGGTGGGGAGCGTGGATCGGCGGTCTGACATCGAGGAGCGTGAGACGTGGGGCGGCGGGTGATGCCAGAGCCATCATGGGCCCGCGGCGTTCTTGAATACGCGAAGTTGACATATACGGCATGAATTCGTATTTCACAAACGGCGTGACCTCGGACCGCCAGCTCGTCGAGCTCTTCCACCTCCACTTCGTCCGGCTCCTCTGCGCTGGGCCGCAGAAGGGCAGCTTCGCCATCAAGGGTGGCTGCAACCTGCGCTTCTTCTTCGAGAGCGTCCGGTACTCCGAGGACATCGACCTCGACGTCGCCGGGCTGCCGGTTCACGCGCTCAAGGAGAAGGTCACGGCCGTCTTGCGCGGGCCGGCGCTCTCGCTGGCGCTGCGGAGCCGCGGCGTCTCCGTCACGAGCGTCAGCGCCCCGAAGCAGACGGACACGACGCAGCGCTGGAAGGTGGGGCTGACCGTGGAAGGCCACTCCACAGGTCTCCACACCAAGATCGAGTTCTCCCGGCGAGCCACGACCGAGGAGGCGAAGATCGAGCCGGTCGCTGCATCGGTCCTGGCCGAGCACAAGCTCATGCCGCTCCTGGCTCCCCACTACCCGCTGGCGGCTGCCCAGCGGCAGAAGGTGAGCGCGCTCGTCGGTCGAACGATCGTCCAGGCGCGGGACGTCTTCGACCTCGCGGTCCTGTTCGCGAGGGCTGGCGGGGGCGTAGAGGCGCTCCGTCCCATTCGAGCCGAGATCCCCAAGGCGATCGAGCGGGTGATGGAGATCTCCTACGGCGACTTCAAGTCGCAGGTGGTTTCGTATCTGGCGCCCGACCACGTCCAGTCCTACGGCTCCCCCGAGGCCTGGGACGCGCTCCAGCTTCAGGTGATCGAGCGCCTGGAGAAGGCGCTCCCATGAACGCCACCGAAGCGTTGGGGCGTCTCCGCAGCCTGCGCGTTCCCGCGGCGACCACCTCGGACGCCGCCGCGATCCTGGGCCTGTCCGTCCAGGCAGCGAGCCATACGCTGAGGCGGCTCGCGTCCTCGGGTCTCGTGACGTCCGTGCGGCGTGGACTGTGGGCGCTCTCCGACCACCCCGATCCGCTGGCGCTGGCGGAGTACGTGACCGCGCCGTACCCGAGCTACGTCTCGCTGCAGACCGCGCTCTATCGGCGCGCGATGATCACGCAGATGCCGTCCTCGATCTACCTCGTCTCCCTCGCGCGGAGCGATCTCGTCGAGACGGGCATCGGCACGTACAGCGTGCACCACATCCGGCCCGAGCTGTTCGATGGCTTCGAGCACGACCCGCGATCAGGGACCAAGCTGGCCCTGCCGGAGAAGGCGCTCTTCGACTTCCTCTACCTCTCGCCCACGCGGAGCAGGCTCTTCGCGGCCCTGCCCGAGCTCGAGCTGCCGCGCGGCTTTCGCAGGAGCCTCGTACGAGGCTGGATCTCACGGATCCCTTCCCCCCGCTCCAGGACCATCGTGGCGCGGAAGCTCGAGGACGTCCTGCATCGCCGGTGAATGCGCGGTTCACGCCGCCCCCACCCTCCCCTTCGCCACCATCGCCGCCGCGTCCACCGCGACCCTCGAGACCAGCGTCTCCGGCGGCGCCACCGGCGAGCTGCCGAAGGCGCGCGCGGCGTCCGCAGCGCGGGCGAGCGCCGCGGCGTCCTGCTCGGTGAGCGCTCCCGCCGGCACGAGGCGTGCGTGCACCGCGGCGAGGAGCGCCGCCGGGTCCTCGCCGGGATCGCCCTGCGGATCGAGCGCCCTGCACGCGCAGGCCATGGCCTGGGCGAGGAGCGGGAGGCCCTCGCCCGGCTGGCCGGCCGCGACGAGCGCGGTGCCTGCGGCCAGCTTGCGGGCCGCGAGCGCCGCGAGGCTC
>JAEYZK010000277.1 GCA_023428085.1 Pseudomonadota bacterium | reverse complement strand
GTCGAGGCGCGCGAGGAGGCTGGGCGCGGCGGGGGCGGGGGCGGGGCACATGCGGGCGGCTCCGGAGGTGGGAGGGGCCCTTGTAGCGGAGGGGGCTGACGCCCGGCGGAATAGTTGCCCACTCAGTGAGACGGATCGCGGCTGGCCCGGATCGCGCCGATCGGGAGCCACATGGGAGTCTGGCGAGGCCGTGCCTCCGACTCGCCTTCGTGGACGTCGAACTTGGCGAAACCGTACTTTCCGTAGAACTCGACCGCTCCCGGCTTCGCGTCGACGACCACGCCCGCGCAGCCGACCCGGTCCGACATCTCGAGCGCGAGCTGGAGGACGAACCGGAGCAACTGCCGGCCCAGGCCGAGGCCCCGCGCCGTGTCGTCCACTGCGAGGCGCGCCAGCCCAAGCACCGGTACCGGATAGTTGGGCAGCCGCTTCCGCTCGCGCTCCGGCAGGTCCTCGATCTCGAGGTGACGCGGCGCGACGGTGGCGAACCCGAGGATCCGGCCCGCATCTACCGCCACGTACGTCGCTCCGATATGGTGCCGGAACTGGTTCTGTCCCGCATACTGTTGGAAGAAGCGATCGAGCGCTCCGTCCCCCGAGCGGAAGGAAGATCGATCGTCTCCTGGCTGGAGCGCCCTAATCTCCATCGCGCATCAGGTCGCGGAGCGCGGGCGTCGGCTCCCTCGACTTGGCAGACCCCAGGAGGTCCGCGCCGGTCGCGCGCGAGACCACGAGGCGAGGCTTGACGATGTACTCGGCGGGCAGCTCTTCGAGGGCGCTCAGATGATGGAGGAGCGCCTGCTCGATCAGATGCCCCTTCTTGACCCCTGCCCGGCGGACGTAGCGCTCCATCAGCTCGCGAGTGCTGTCGGAGATCTGGGCCGAGATCTGGGTTTCCTTGGAAGACGCCATACGTAGCAGAGTCTACTCTTTTGTATGTGGCCCATCAACCCGCAGCGGTCACCCTCGCCGCTCGGGATTGGGGCTGGCCCGCTCCTCCTCGTCCACCTTCCGCGCTTCCCACGAGCGCCCTCGCCGCGTCGAGGATCTCGAGTACGATGACGCATGGGCGCTTTCCGCCGCTCGCAGCTCGTCCCGGGTATCTACGACGAGGTCATCACCCGCGCAGTCGACATCGAGCTCCAGCGGCTCGACGCTTCGGCGCTCGCGATCGAACGAAAGCAGATCGAGAAGTCCGCGGATGTCGTCTCTCCGATCGCCACGCTCCTCCGCGACGCGGTCGACCTCGCGCTCGACGACCTCGGCGACGACTCCGCGAAGACCCTCCGCCTCGCCGAGGACGTGCTCGCGACGCTCGCGCGGCACACCCCCAAGCTTTTCAAGAAGGGAGAGGCGGAGCTCAGGCCGGAGCGGCTGCTTGGGATCATCCAGCGCCCGAGCGATCCTCCGCGCCTGCCGCGCGGCTCTCTCCATACGTCCAGCCTCATCGTCAACGCGGAGGGCGAGTCGCTGCTCGAGCACCTCCGCAGCGAGTTCGACAGCGCGGACGGCGTCGACCTCCTCTGCTCGTTCGTGAAGCTCAGCGGGTTCGAGAAGCTGCGCGCGGCGCTCGAACGGCACTGCATCTCCCGGGGGCGCCCGCTGAGGGTCCTGACGACGACGTACATGGGCGCCTCCGACGCGCGCGCGATCGAGAAGCTCGCTGCGCTTCCGAACGCGGAGGTCCGCGTCTCCTACGATGCGCAGACGACGCGACTGCACGCGAAGGCCTGGGTCTTCCACCGCGCGAGCGGTGTGTCCACGGCGTACGTCGGCAGCTCGAACCTGTCGCACGCGGCGCAGACCGACGGGCTCGAGTGGAACGTCCGCATCGCCGAGGGAGACCACCCGGCGCTGGTGGCGCAGATGCAGGAGACGTTCGACCAGTACTGGGAGGACCGCGCGCTCTTCGAGCCGTTCGATGGACGGCTGGAGCAGCACCGGACACGGCTCGCGAAGAGCCTCGCCGCCGCCGATCGGGATCCCGGTCTCGACGCGCTCGTCGAGCTCGAGCCGAAGGACTTCCAGAAGCGCGCCCTGGAGGAGCTCGCCGCTGCCCGCGGGCTCGGCCGGCATCGCAACCTGCTGGTCGCCGCGACCGGCACGGGGAAGACGGTGATGGCCGCGCTGGACTACGCGGCGCTCCGCCAGGAACGGAAGGTGGACAAGCTCCTCTTCGTCGCGCACCGTCGGGAGATCCTGGAGCAGGCCCGCGCCATCTACCGGCTTGCCGTCCAGTCCACCCAGTTCGGCGAGCTGCTCTACCAGGGGCAACGGCCGACGATCGGCAGCCACGTGTTCGCGTCGATCGACTCCCTTCGCGACGACCGCCTCGATCCGGCACGGTTCGACATGGTCGTCATCGACGAGGCGCACCACTCCCCCGCGTTCACGTGGGAGTCGTTCCTCGCGCGGATCGGACCGAAGACCGAGGTGCTCGGTCTCACCGGCACGCCAGAGCGCGCGGACGGGGTCGACTACGATCACCTCTTCCCGCGGCCCTGGGTCGGCAACCTCCGCATCTGGAACGCGATCCCTCACGCGCTCGCCCCGTTCCGCTACTACATGCTCGACGTCGAGGGGATGGACCTGCGCGACGTCTCGTGGGTGGCCGGGCGCTACGTCGCCGATGAGCTCGCAGGGAAGCTCGTCGGCGCTGCGGAGGTCTTCGTGAACCGCGCGGTGAGGGCGGTCGCCGAGCACATCGCCCGCCCCGAGGACCTCCGCGCCATCGCGTTCTGCGCGAACACGCGCCACGCGGAGGAGGTCTCACGCCAGCTCGCGAACCGTGGCTTCCGGACGCAGGTTCTCACCGGCACCACGCCGCTCGACGAACGGCGCCAGGCGAGGAGCGATCTGAACCTCGGCAAGATCCAGATCCTCTGCGTCATCGACATCTACAACGAGGGCGTCGACGTCCCGAACGTCAACACGCTGTTCTTCTTCCGCCCCACCGAGAGCTCGACGGTCTTCCTCCAGCAGCTCGGCCGCGGGCTCCGCCTGGCCCGCAACAAGGCCGAGCTCGTCGTATTCGACCTGACTGGCCGGCAGCACGACGGGTTCCGCTTCGATCAGCGGTTCCGCCGCATGCTCGGGAAGACGCCGCGCGAGCTCCGCGAGGGCATCGAGCACGGCTTCGGGAATCTCCCGGCGGGCTGCCACCTCCACTTCGACGAGGTGTCGCGGGAACAAGTCCTCGCGCAGCTCAAGCGCTCGATCCCCGACCGTATCGATGAGCTTCGGAACCTCCTCCGCGAACCCGCCCACGCGAACCTCACACTCGAGGAGTTCACGCTGGAGACGGAGGTCGGGCTCGACCTCATCTACCGGCAGCGCCGCTCCTGGACGGAGCTGCGTAGGAGCATTGGGCTCGAGGCGCGGCCGCTCGCTCCCGGGGAAGGGGAGGCACTCGAGAACGTCTGCAAGCTCACGCACGTCGGGGATCGCATCCGGCTGGAGACGTGGCGCAAGCTCCTCCGGCTCGAGCGGCTGAACAGTGCCGTCGAGGAGCGCGTTCGGAACATGCTGTTCGCCGTCGTATACGGGCGCGAACAGGCTGCGTCGAGCGAGAGCTGGGACGCCTGGGTGCGCCACGCGCTCTTGAGGGAGGAGCTCGAGGCGCTCCTCCCCGTCCTCGCTCGAGAGAACGCGGTCCTCGCACCGGACGTCCGACTCGACCCGGAGAACCCGCTCGCGTTGCACGCGCGCTACCTCGGCGTCGAGCTCAGCGCCGCCTTTGATCAGAGGACGAAGGACGGCGCGTTCCGGGAGTTCTACACGGGGGTCGAGGCGGTGGCGGGCGGCCGCTTCGACTTGCTCCTCGTCACCCTGGAGAAGAGCGCGGCGCAGAAGGAGCACCTCCGGTACCGGGACTTCCCGCTCTCCGAGCGGTCCTTCCACTGGCAGTCCAAGGCGCGAACGACGGTCCACTCGAAGCAGGGGAGGCGCCACCTCGCGCCCGAGCACGAGGGCTGCACGCCGCTGCTCCTCGTCCGCGAACGGGCCGACGCGCGTCCCGGGATCACCATGGGCTTCCGGTATCTCGGGCCGGTGCGGCCGATCCGCTACGAAGGTGAGCGCCCGATCACCATCGAGTGGGAGCTCCAGTATGCGATGCCCCCGGAACTGGTCAGGTCGGGGCGCATCGCTTCGTGAGGAAACGCGCCGCGGCCGAGGCGCCGCGGCGCGTGGGGTTCGATTAGATTCCTTGCATGAAGACCATCGGCCTCCTCGGGGGCATGAGCTGGGAGTCGTCGAGCCACTACTACGCGCTCATCAACCGGCTCGTGAAGGAGCGGCTCGGCGGCCTCCACTCCGCCAAGGTGCTCCTGTCCTCGGTCGACTTCGGCGAGGTCGAGCCACGGCAGCGCGCCGGCCGCTGGGACGAACTCGGGGCGCTCCTCAACCAGGCTGCGCTGGCGCTCGAGCGCGGCGGCGCGGACTTCGTGGTCGTCTGCGCCAACACGATGCACAAGGTCGCGGACGAGCTCATGGCCGGCGTGCGCATCCCGCTCCTCCACATCGTGGACGTGACCGCCGCCCGCGTGAAGGCGGCCGGGCTCCGGCGCGTCGGTCTCCTCGGTACGCGCTACACGATGGAGCAGGACTTCTACCGTGGCCGGCTCGCCGAGCGGCACGGCCTCGAGGTCCTGGTGCCGGATCCGCCGGACCAGGCGGAGGTGAACCGGGTCATCTTCGAGGAGCTGGTCCTGGGCCGCGTCGAGGCTTCCTCACGCGCGCGGTACCAGGAGGTGGTGGACCGGCTGGCGCGGTCCGGCGCCCAGGGCGTCATCGCCGGGTGCACCGAGATCGGGATGCTCCTCTCGCCCGCCGACGTCTTCCTCCCGCTGTTCGACACCACGGAGATCCACGCCCGCGCCGCGGTCGATCTCGCGCTCTCGCCCTGACGGACGTTCGGCGCCGCCGGCATGGTACTCCTCCCCCCATGCCCCACGTCTTTCGCCTCGGCCCCTTCACGGTCGGCGACCGCGACGCCTACGCGTACGCGGCGATCGCCGACGACGGCGCGATGCTCCCCCCGCAGGTGGCGCACACCGACGCGAAGGGGCTCGCGGCGCTCGCGAAGGGGCTCCAGGGCCCGCTCCGCTGCGAGCCGGCGTTGAAGGCGGCGGCCGCGAAGCTCGGGTTCGTCGCGGCGGAGCTCCCGGCGGAGGCGCTCGTGCCGCGCGCGGTCCTTGCGTTCGGGCTGGGCCTCGGGGACGGGTGGAAGGACCGGCCGCCGCTCGAGCTGCTCCTGCGGTTCTTCGGGGCCTGCGCGGCGTACTGGCGTGCGGCGCCCTGGCGGTTCATGGGCTCGGACGATCCGCTGCCGGTGGAGCTCGACGACGGGAGGCGCCGGGTCGCGCGAGAGGCCTCGGTGATGGGCGGCGGGGGCGACGAGTACGGGCTCGCGCTCTACGACGAGCCGGGCTCGATCGCGCGGGTCGTCGCGGCGGTGAACCGCGGGCGGATGGACGACGCCGCCCGGGTCGCGAGCGTCGCGGTGACCTTCGACCCCGAGCCGGCCTGGGCGGTGGCGGCCCTGGAAGACGCCTTCGGGCTTCCGCGCTTCCCGCTCCCGATGCGCGTGCGGAAGGGCACGGGCACGATGCCGAACGCCGAGGACCTGCACACGCTCACGGCGGTCCTCGCGGCGGTGACCGCGCTCGCGGAGGACGACGACCTCGAGCCCTCCGTGGCGACCGTCGAGGCCCGGGGCGTGGCGCTGACGGCGCGCGTGCGGATGGTCGACCCCGCGGAGGAGCTCGACGACGACCTCGCGGAGCCGATGCCGGTGCCGGTGCCGCTCGCCCCGGCGCAGCGCAGCGAGCGAACGCCCCGCAACGCCCCGTGCCCGTGCGGCAGCGGGCGCAAGTACAAGAAGTGCCACCTCGCGGAGGACGAGGCGCGGGAGCGCGCGGCGCGGGCGGCTGGTCCGGCGGGGGAGGAGGCGCGGGCGCAGGCCCGCAGGCTGGCGGAGCGCGACCCCGTGCATGCCCTCGCCGAGCGGATCACCGCCGACGCGCTCGCCCTGGCACGGCGGTGCTGGGGGAGCGCCTTCGACCCCGAGGGAGCCCTGTGCGACGCCGGGATCGACTTCGCGACCGCGCAGGGCCTGCTCGGTTGGTGCTCCGATCACTACCGCGGTCCGACGGGGAGCACGGCGCTCGAGCTGTACGTCACCGAGCACGGCGCGGCGCTCGACGAGCCGGCGCGGCGGCTCACGGCGGCGCTGCGCGAGGCGTGGTTCAGCGTGCACGAGGTGATCGCGGCCGAGCCGGGCGTCTCCGTCACGCTCCGCGACCTCCTCGCCGGCGGTGAACGCACGGTGCAGGAGCGGACGGCCTCGCGGACGGTCTCCGCCCGCGACGTGCTCCTCGCCCGCGTGGTGGACCTGGGCGATCGCGCGATCCTCGCCGGCTGCCACCTCCGCACGCTGCCGCCGCGGGAGGGCGACCGCGCGTGCCGGCTCGCCCGCAAGGCGTTGCGCACCCGGGCGAAGGCGATCCCGCCGGCGAAGCTCCGGGCGCTCACGGCCGGCGGGGCGCTGTTCGCGGGCTGGCAGGAGCTGGTCCACGCGCTCGACGAACGTCCGCCTCCGCGCCTGCAGAACACCGACGGGGAGGACCTCCTGCTCACGGTCGATCGCTTCGAGCTCGCGGCGGGCGACCTCGATCGCGTGATCGCGGGGCTCCTCTCGCTCCCCGACGCCCGGCGCGACGACGAGGGAGCGGGCGCGGCCGAGATCTCGTTCGTCCGCCAGGGGAACGCGAAGGGTCTCCTGCCGACGACGCTCGTCGGCAGGGCGATCGTCGAGGGGACCACGCTTCGCCTCGAGACGAACTCGGTCCCGCGCGCCGACGGGTTGAAGCGCCAGGTGCTGGAGCGGCTCGGAGCACTGGTCCGGTTCCAGGTTCGCACGCACGAGGACCCGGTCGCCGGGCGGGCCGGGAGGGCGACCCGAGCCGGCGAGGCCGCGCCTCCACCGGAGGCGATCGCGATCCTCCGGGCGGTGCAGGTCGAGCACTACCGGAAGTGGATGGACGAACCGATCCCAGCGCTGGGAGGCCTCTCCCCGCGCGCCGCTGCGAGGCGGAAGGGAGCCCCGCGCGAGAGGCTGCGGCTCCTGCTCGCGGAGATCGAGAACGCCGAGGCGCGCGCGCCGGAGGGGCAGCGGTTCGACGTGGGGAGCTTGCGGCGGGAGCTGGGGGTTCCGTGATGGCGGTGGTGGCGTCGTGCCGTCACCGCTCATCCTTCGACTCCGCGGCGCTGCGCGCCGCTACGCTCAGGACGAGCGGGTAAGCGGTCACGGGCTCAGGCCGAGCGGGGAAGCGACACCGAGCACACGCGCTCAGGACGAGCGGACATGAGAAACCCGCTCACCCTTCGACAGTGAGCGGGCCTCAAGTCCCGCGAGACCTGCAGACCCCGCCCCGGCGCGGAAGGACCGCGCCGGGACGGAGCCGGTACATCGGTTACTGCGCGACGCAGTTCGTCCGCATCGCCTGCCAGACCGCCTGGCCCGTCACGACGCTCCCCTGGGCCGTGGGGTGGATCCCGTCGGACGTGTACTCGGGGTGGCCGTTCCAGGTCGGGCGGAGATCCAGCCAGTAGCACTTCGGGGAGCTGAGGCCGTCGCAGAGCGCCTTCATCCGCGGCCGGAGCCCGTCGAGGCACGTCTTGAGCGACGCGTAGTTGCTGCCGACCGGGTCCGGATAGAAGAAGTAGACGACCTTCTCCGTCCGGTTCTGCGCCATGGTCTGGAACAGCTGCTGCGCGGCGGTGTAGGCGGCGTCGGCGTTGTTGTTGATGAGGCAGTCGTTGCCGCCGCCGTCCATGAGCACGTACTTGATCGTCCCGGAGCTCTGCACGGCCCGGGTGTACTGGCTCGGGATCTGGTTGTTGGCCAGGGTGGTGCCGCTGACCGAGTTGTCGACGTAGCGGTCGCTGGCGCCGAGCGAGCCGGCGGCCCGGGCGAGCCGCTCGATCTCCTGGGTGATCCCGTGGCTCATGGCGATGAACGAGTCGCCGATGACGGCGACCTCGCTGCCACGGGTCGCGCCGATCGTGCAGCTGGTGGAGCCGCCGCTGAAGCTGGCGGTCACCGACCGCGCCGCGGTCATCGAGACGATGCAGCTCCCGGTGCCGGTGCAGGCGCCGCTCCAGCCGCCGAACGTCGAGCCGGTCGCCGGGGCGGCGGTCAGCGTGACGGTGGCGCCGCTCGCGAAGGTGGCGCTGCAGGTCGAGCCGCAGTTGATGCCGCCGCCGCTGACGGTGCCGGTGCCGGTGCCGGTCTTCGTGACGCTCAGGGTGTAGTTGTCCCCGATGACGCCGCCGCCGGTCACCGTGATGCCGCAGATCTTCGGGTTCCCCGCGCTGCCCGCGGTGAGCTGGACCACCACCTGGCCGCTCCCGTTCGCGGTCGTGGTGAACGAGCGGGAGATCGCCCGGTTCGTGCCGCCGGCCGCGGCGTAGATGTCGAACGCGGAGAGGACGGTCGCGCCGTTGACGGCCACGTTGAAGAGCCGCTGGCCCGCGCCCGTGTGGTAGCTCTCCTGGAAGTACAGGATCACGGTCTGGGTCGAGCCGGGCGTGCGGTTCGGGATGGTGTAGGTGGCCGCGCCGTAGCGCTCGGACTGGAAGACGGCCTGCGGCGGCACGTCACCGGAGACCTGCGACGTGTCGATCGCGTTCGTCGTCGAGTAGGTGCTCCCGCCCGAGTAGTACGCGTCCGCGACGAAGCTCCCCGCGGCCGCGCCGCCGGCGTTGACGGAGATCGTGGAGTCGGACGTCGGCTGGTTGAACGCGGCGGTCACGGACCGGGCCGCGGTCATCGAGACGATGCAGCTCCCGGTCCCCGTGCAGGCGCCGCTCCAGCCGCCGAACGTCGAGCCGGTCGCCGGGGTCGCGGAGAGCGTGACGCTCGTGCCGCTCGCGTAGGTGCTGCTGCACGTCGAGCCGCAGCTGATGCCGCCCGGGTCCGAGACGACGGTCCCGCTGCCGGTCCCGCCGCGCGTGACGCTCAGGGTGAACGTGTCGCCGATCACGCCGCCGCCGGCCACGGTGATGCCGGAGACCTTCGGGTTGTCCGGGCCGCCGCCGCGGGTGAACTGGATCACCACCTGGCCGCTCCCGTTCGCGGTCGTGGTGAACGACCGCGCGACCGCGCGGTTCGCGCCGCCGGCCGCGGCGAAGATGTCGAACGCGGTCAGGACCGTCGCGCCGTTGACGGCCACGTTGAACGTCCGCTGCCCCGCCGCCGTCCAGTAGCTCTCGGCGAAGTACAGCGTCACGGTCTGCGAGCTCCCGGCCTCGCGGTTCGGGATGGTGTACGTGAACTCACCGTACCGCTCGCTCTGGAAGACGGCCGCAGTCGGCACCGTCCCGGTGATCTGCGAGGTGTCGATCGCGCTCGTGGTCGAGTACGTGCTGCCGCCGGAGAAGTACGCGTCGGCGACGAAGCTGCCCGTCGCGGACCCGCCGGCGTTGACCGAGACGGCCGAGCCGCTCACCTGATCCGCGGTGAACGTCGCGGTGACCGCCTGGGCGGCGTTCAGCGTCACGGTGCACGTCGTGCCCGAGCCGCTGCACCCGCTCCAGCCGCCGAAGCTCGAGCCGCTCGCCGCGGTGGCCGTGAGGGTCACGACCGTGCCGCCGGTGTAGCTCGCGCTGCACGTCGCGCCGCAGTTGATGCCGGAGGGGCTGGAGGAGACCGTCCCGCTGCCCGTCCCGGCCTTGCTCACCGTCAGGGTCTGGTTCGTCACCGTCGCCGCGACCGCGAGGCCGCTCACCTTCGGGTTGTCCGGGCCACCGCCGCGGGTGAACTGGACCACCACCTGGCCGCTGCCGTTGGCCGTCGTGTTGAACGACCGCGCGACCGCGCGGTTCGTCCCGCCCGCCGCCGCGTAGATGTCGAACGCGCTCAGCACGGTCGCGCCGTTGATCGCGACGTTGAACGTCCGCTGCCCGGCCGCCGTCCAGTAGCTCTCCGCGAAGTACAGCGTCACGGCCTGCGCGCTCCCCGCCGTGAAGCCCCCGATCGTGTAGGTGAACTCACCGTACCGCTCGCTCTGGAAGACCGCCTGCGGAGGCACGCTGCCCGTGATCTGCGAGGTGTCGATCGAGCTCGTGGTCGAGTACGTGCTGCCGCCCGAGTAGTTCGCGTCCGCGACGAAGCTGCCGGTCGCCGAGCCGCCCGCGTTGATCGAGACGGGGCCGCCGGGGGTCCCGCCGAAGCTCGCGGTCACCGACCGATCGGCCGTCATGCTCACGACGCAGGAGCCGGTGCCGCTGCAGGCGCCGCTCCAGCCGCTGAACGTCGAGCCCGCGGCGGCCGCCGCGGAGAGGGTGACCGTCGCGCCGGAGGAGAAGCTGGCCGAGCAGGTCGAGCCGCAGTTGATGCCACCCGTGTTCGAGGTGACCGTCCCGTTGCCGGACTTCGCGACGGTGAGCGTGAAGCCCGAGGGGTTGCCCTCGCTGACGGTGATGTCGGAGCTGCCGCTGCTCTGGTAGCCCTCGGTCGCGAGGACCATGTAGTCGTGCGTGCCGAGGGTGAGACCCGACCGGCCCCATGCGTCGAAGAAGTTGCCGGTGGTGATGGTCCCGCCGGTCCGCTTCACCGTGCGGACCGCCCAGTACTGGTAGAACGTGGCGGTGCCGATGATGGACGGCTGATTGACGCGCTGCGTCCGGTAGAGGTTGTAGGTGCCGCCGTCGCTGTTGAGCGAGCCCAGGAGCTGGGAGCCGGAGCTCGGGTTGTACGTGCCGAAGTTCTCGACGACGTAGTACTCGACGAGCGGAT
>JAEYZK010000256.1 GCA_023428085.1 Pseudomonadota bacterium | reverse complement strand
GTCGAGGCGCGCGAGGAGGCTGGGCGCGGCGGGGGCGGGGGCGGGGCACATGCGGGCGGCTCCGGAGGTGGGAGGGGCCCTTGTAGCGGAGGGGGCTGACGCCCGGCGGAATAGTTGCCCACTCAGTCAGACCTGATCGGCCAAGCCGATCCCGAGGTTACGCCCTCCCACTCGGGGGACCGAGCAGGTGGGCAGGCCGGACGTCGGTCCAAGCGGCAGCAGCGACCGGCCGGCGCCGCACGCGCCTGCCGCTCGTCCCAGGTCCCTGCGATGTCGCCCGCCGCGGGTAGGAGCCCGGCGTTTCAGCGTGTGGCGGCGGCGAGCTCGCGCGGACGTAGGTCGGTGAGGTGCTCGGGGGTGAGCGCGACGAGGGTGTCGCGGACCCGCTGGAGCAGGTCCTTCCAGCGCATCGCGCGGTTGTCATCCGAGCGGAGCGTCACGGCCCGGTAGAGCGCGAGGAGCGTGTACGCGATCCGGCGGAGGACCAGCACGGCCAGCATGCCGTTGGCGTCGGCCTCGATCCACGGCCGGTCGTCCTCGGCGAACGCGGTGTCGAGGGTGTGATGGTTCTGGTTCTCGACGCCCCAGTGGCTCCGCACGAGGAGGAGCCACTGCGCGGGGGTGAGCCGCCGCGGATCGAGGCTCGAGACATACATGCGCTCGTCGCGCTCGAAGACGATGCCGTCGTGGACCTTCATCGACTCGACGGCCAGGAAGACACGAGCGTGCGTCCAGAGCGACTCGCTCGGCGTCTTGCCTTCGCCGTAGGCCCAACTCGGATCCGCCCGGAGCAGCCGGAGCGCGCGGATCACTGTGACGCCGCCGCCGAGCACGTCCTCGGTGCGGGCCACCACGGACTCGGTCGCGAGCAGTTCGGCGGCCAGCCTGAACATGGTCCTGTGCTCGTCCTTGAGCGCGAAGAGGTAGTGCTTCTTCGCCGCGATCACCGCGTCGGCGTTGGCGCGGGAGAAGCCGCCCGCGTCGTAGGAGACGAGCTGGAAGAGGTCACCGTAGGTCTCGACCAGGCTCGTGAAGGCGTATCGGAAGTGACCGACCTCGTTCGTCTCCGCGGGGATCGGAATCGCGTCGATGCACGGCCGGCCCGGCGCGGACACGAGCGCGGCGGTCATCGTGCGGACGAGCCCGTAGGGCAGGCCGTTCTCGGGATGCTGGGTCTGCACGAAGACCTGATTCAGCATCGGGACGGCCGTGACCTTGCCGTCGAGCGCGACCACTTGAATGGGCAGAGGTTGCTGAGAGTGAATGAGCGACTTCCGCCTCCAAGCTGCGCGGACTGTACGGTGCAGCACCGCGCGGAGCGCGTCGAGCTTCACCCGGCAGAGCGCATCCCGTGCGGTCGTGTCCGCGAGCCGCCGCGGCAAGCCCAGGAGCCGCCGCGAGGCGCGCGGGAGCGACTCGGTCAGCTTCTCCGTCTCCCACAGGCTGCGGCATCCCGCCATCAGCCCCACCAGCGTGGCTCGGAGGATCTGCGCCAGCGCCCAGCGGCCCTCCCGCGCCCGCGGGTCGGGCACCCCCTCCAGGTCCAGCTCCGGCAGCCTCGCCTGGAGCAGCCCGGCCACCCTTCTCATCGCCCTTCCGTTCATCGATCTCCTCGCGTACGATCTCGGGGTCGTTGGCATCCGCCGGGCTCCTACCCGACGACAAGCCGTACGCGGCGGCCGATCTCGCTGATCGGCCGCCGCGCTTCTTTCGTACCCTGAGTCCGGATCGGGCTGCGAATTTGTGCTCGCGCTCCTGCTCGAGCGGCGCCACGATCAAGGGCGCGGACGGACAGGCGATCCCTCGGACAAGCCTGCCCACTCACCAATCAAGTCTGTTCCGGCACCTCTTCGTGCGTGGGCGGGAGTGCGCCGAGCCGCGAGGTCGGCCGAACTCATCGGTCGGCGCGGGTTCCGGCACCTCCGTTGGTCATGTCCGCTCACCCGGCACGGCGGGTCCATGGTTGCGCCAGTCCGATCGGATTCGCGCCAGTTCCGATCGGGCGTGGTCCGAAAACCCCTGTCCCATGCTGGACTCGTGCGCGGTCCCGATCGCGGATCGCTCTTTGCCGATCGGGCGAGCCATTGACCGCGAGTGTCAGAGGCTCATGCGAAAGTCCTCCCCGTGACCGCCGCGCTCCACATGCTCCCGCTGGCTTGCGAACCGGACGCCTAGATGCGGGCGCGCCATCGGCTCTGCGCGCCGGCGCCGAGGCGCGTCGCTTGCCTCCTCGCCGAGGCCTTCCGGTCCGCGCGCGCCCGCGCTGGGCGACCCCTGCCCGACGGCACGTGCCTCGCCATCATCGCGGCGCACTTCCTCCGGGTGCACGGGCTCCCGACGAAGCCCAGGACCTCGTCGCAGCGGGCGCGCGCGCGGGACGGCTGGCATTGCACGGTGCCGGGGTGCAGCCGCGCTGCGACCCACTCGCATCACCTCGTGTTCCGGTCTCACGGCGGCGATCGGACTGCGCTGTGGAACCAGACCGGCGTCTGCACCTTCCATCACCTGCGGTGCATCCACGAGGGGTCCCTGCGCGCGTGCGGCACGGCTCCGGACCGCCTCGAGTGGTTCCTCGGCGGGAGGCGGTGGACGGGGATCCCGCAGGAGGAGCCGGTCGCGTGAGTCGGGACCCTCTCGGGGAGCATCCGCCGTCCGCCGATGAGCGGGCCGGCGCCCGGGAGTCGAGCTAGGAGAACGCATCCCACCCCGGAGGAGCACCCCATGGCGAAGCTCACCATCACGACCTTCCTGACGCTCGACGGCATCATGCAGGGCCCGGGCGCGCCGCACGAGGACCGGAGCGGCGGGTTCGAGCGCGGCGGCTGGTTCGTGCCGTACGTGGACGAGGACTTCGGCGCGTTCATCTCCGGCGTCTTCGATCGCGCGGGCGCGTTCCTGCTCGGGCGCGGGACCTGGCAGATCTTCGCGGGCTGGTGGCCGAAGCAGACGGACCCGCAGGACCCGGTCGCGTCGAAGCTCAACGGCCTCACGAAGCACGTCGCGACGCGGACGCTGGAGAAGGTCGAGTGGGCGGGCAGCCGGATCGTGCGCGACGTCGTCCGCGAGGTGCCGCGCCTCAAGGAGGAGACGAGGGGCGAGCTGCAGGTCCACGGGAGCCCGGGGCTCGCGCAGACGCTCCTCCAGGCGGGGCTCGCCGACGAGCTCAACCTCGTCCTCTGCCCGGTCACGCTGGGTGGGCCGGGGAAGCGGCTCTTCGGGACCGGCGCGGTGCCGACCGCGTTCGAGGTCGTGAGCGCGCGGCCGACGGGCAAGGGCCTCGTGCTCGCGACCTACCGGCGGACGGGGGCGCCGACGTTCGGGACGATCGGGGAGTAGCCCCCGGCCCTCCCGCGCTCAGTACTCGAACCCGCTCCCGCCGATGAACTCGCGCAGGATCGACGTCGGCGGGACGTGGTCGGGGTAGATCGACACGAACCGATCGATGAGGTGCCGCAGCCGGATGGCGGTGGGGTACGCGGGGTGCTCGGCGGGGACCTCGAGGAGGTACCGCTCCGCGAACACCTTGAGCACGGCGGGCTCGTAGATGAGCGCGGAGTCGAAGATCGCGTCCGCCTCGCCCTGGTACGGGAAGATGTGGGTCCGCTCGCCGGCCTGGACGGAAGGCCAGCGGAGGATGTTGTCGGCGGCGGAGTAGCCGCGCGTGTGCCGGTCGCGGACGATCCGGCGGAGGAGCCGGAGGTCGGTGGCGGAGACGCGCGAGAGGCGGTCGAGCGGCAGCGTCGTCGCGGGGTGGATGAAGACGCGGAACAGCTCGCCGCTCCGGGGCAGCGCGCCGAGGAGCGCGGGGTTGAGGCCGTGGATGCCCTCGAGCATCAGCACGTCGCCGGGGCGGAGCCGGATGGTCGGGCCGCCGGCGGGGTGCGAGAGGCCGGTGAGGAAGTCGTAGCGGGCGGTCTTCACCCCCTCGCCGGCGAGGAGGCGCCGCACGTGGTCCTGGAGGAGCGCGAGGTCGATCGCCTCCAGCGCCTCGAAGTCCCACTCGCCCTTCGCGTCGCGCGGGGTCTTCTCGCGGTCCACGTAGTAGTTGTCGAGGCCGATGCCGACGGGGTTCACGCCGTTGATCTGGAGCTGGACCGTGAGCCGCTTGATGAAGGTCGTCTTGCCGGAGGACGACGGGCCGGCGATGGAGATGATCCGGATCCGCGCGCGCTCGGCCGCGACCTCGTCGGCGATGCCGCCGATCTGCTTCTCGTGGAACCCCTCGGCGACGCGGATGAGCTGCGTGACCTGGCCGGTGATGCACTGGTCGCAGAACGCGCCGACGCTGTCGACGCCCATCGCGGCGAGCCAGCGCTGGTGCTCGCCCAACATGACGCCCTGCCGCGGGTGGACGTGGACGTCGCCCGGCGCCGCGGGCTCGAGCAGGCGCGGATCGCGGTCGCCCAGCTCGAGCCAGAGCCCGTCGCGGTCGGCCTCGAGCCGGAAGCCGCGCAGCGCGCCGGTGGACGGGAGGAACGGCCCGGTGGCGAGCGCGTAGACCTCGCCGCACGAGACGAGGCGGACGGTGGCGAGACGGCGGAGGCGGAGGAGGAGCACCGCGTCGCGCCAGCCGCGATCCTGGAACCAGCGGATCGCCTCGTCGATGGGCCAGTTCTCCCCGCGGATGGGCGCGTCGGTACCGCGGATCCGCTCCATCTCCTCGGCGAGCCGCGCGGCGAGCGCGGGCAGCTCCGCGGGGCCGCACCCGGGGACCTCGACCGCCTGGCGCAGCCCGCGCGAGGGGCCCAGCCGGATCGGCAGCTCCGGGGCGACCTGGTGCGCGGCCTCGAGCAGGAGGAGCCCCATCGACTGCGCGAAGATCTGGCGCCCCTCCCAGTGCGAGAGCCGGAGCGGCGCGACGGTCGTGTCCGTGAAGATCGGGGTGGAGAGCGCCACCGGCTTCTGCCCGAGCAGGCCGGCCACGACGAGGTCGCCGTCGAGCGCGGCGGGGAGGAGATCCATCACCCGCGTCCCGGTCCGGATCGTCCGCGCCTGCCCGAGCACCTGGACGGTGATCTCCTCGGCGCGGGGCAGCGTGCGGCCGCGGAGCACGAGGTCCATCTCGCTCGTGAGCTGGCCGAGCTCCTCCTGGACGACGTGCACGAGGCCGATCGCCAGCGCGGCCGCGAGCGGCGGGTCCTCGCGCTCGATCGTGGACCAGGCGGCGGCCGAGAGCCGGGCGGCGGTGAGGCCGCCCACCGACGTGATCACCTCGCCGCGGTGCCTCCCGCCCGCGGCCGCGAGCTCGCCGAACACGTCGCCGGGGCCGAGGCGGCGGAGGGCGGTGTGCTCGCGCCGGCTGGTGGCCTCGCCGGAGAGGAGGACGAAGAGGTGCTTCCCGGCGTCGGCGTCGCCGTGGAGGCGGGTCCGGGGCGGGACCACCACCCGCTCCGTGTGCGCGAGGAAGCGGGCGCGGAGCGCGGGATCGAGACGCGCGAGGAGGGGGCTGCGGGCGAGCACGTCCTCGGCGGCGAGGTCCTGCGGGCGGACGGCCACGGTGCGCCTCCGGGTCAGTTGTCAGTGATCAGTTGTCAGTGATCAGTTCTGACCACTGACCCCTGACCACTGACCACTGTCAGAGGATACGCAAGAACATGCACTTGAGATAGCGCGTCTCCGGCACCCCGAGGAGCACCGGGTGGTCGCGGCCCGCACCCCGCCGCTCCAGCACCTGCACGCGCCGGCCGGCGTCCATCGCGGCGTCCAGCACGAGCTCCTCCAGCATCGCCTCGGAGAGGTGATAGCTGCACGAGCAGGTGACGAGGACGCCGCCGGGCTTGAGCACCTGCATCGCGCGCAGGTTGATCTCCTTGTAGCCGCGCCGCGCCGCCGGGATCGCGTCGCGGTTCTTGGCGAACGCGGGCGGATCGAGCACCACGAGGTCGAACGCGGCCGGCTCCTCGGAGCGGTCGCGCAGGTAGTCGAAGGCGTTCGCCTCCACGACGGAGAGGTTGGCGGCGCGGTTCCGGGCGGCGTTCTCGCGCAGGAGCGTCGCCGCGACGGGCTGCATCTCCACGGCGGTCACCTCGGCGGCGCGCCGGGCGAGCTGGAGCGCGAAGCCGCCCGCGTAGCTGAAGCAGTCGAGGCACCTGCCGGCGGCGTAGTCGCCGGCGCGGAGGTGGTTCTCGCGCTGGTCGAGGAACGCGCCGGTCTTCTGGCCGCCGAGCACGTCGAGGGCCATGCGCACCTCGCCCTCGCGCAGCTCGAGGCCGGCGGGGACCTCGCCGCGCAGCACGCCCTTCACCTGCGCGAGCCCCTCGAGCTCGCGCACCCGCACGTCGTTCCGCTCCACGACGGCGGCGAGCGGGAGCGCGCCGGCGAGCAGCTCGGCGAGGAACGCCTTGCGGCGCTCGATCGCGGGCACGAGCGTCTGGAGCACGGCGACCGGGCCGTACCGGTCCACGACGAGCCCGGGCAGGAGGTCGCCCTCGCCGTGCACGAGCCGGACGAAGGGCTCGTCGCCGAACGCCTGCGCCCGCAGCTCCAGCGCCCGGGAGAGGCGCGCCGCGAAGAAGCCCTCGTCCACGGGCTCCTCCTCGAGCGTGACGACCCGGAGCGCGATCTGCGAGCGGCTCGACCAGAACGCCTTGGCGAGGAACCGCCCGCGGCCGTCCACGAGGGCGACGACGTCGCCGGAGGCGAGCGCGGCGGGCGCCTGCTCCACGTCGCTCCGGTAGATCCACAGGTGCCCGCCGCGGAGTCGCTCGGCGCCCTTGCGCGAGACCTTGACCGTTCGCTCGTCCATGGTCCGGGGGTTGGTACCCGACCCGGGTGCGCCGCGCCAGTCCGTTTCGGCGGCGGCGGCGTTATGACTCCGCCATGGCACGACCCACCGTCCTGGTCCTCGGCGCCGGCGCGGCGGGCCTCGCCGCCGCGCGGGAGCTGCGGCGCGCGGGGCTCGCGCCGTGCGTGGTCGAGGCG
>JAEYZK010000227.1 GCA_023428085.1 Pseudomonadota bacterium | reverse complement strand
CCCGGCGCCCGCGCGGGCCCCGGCCGCCGCGCCCCCTGCGCCCGCTGCTCCTGCCATGGGCGCGAAGAAGAACATCGGGTATCTTTAGGCCTCGCCCGTGAGCTACCTGGAATACTACGAGCTGACGCAGGAGCCCTTCTCGAACGCGCCGGTGTCGCGGTTCTACTATTCGTCCGCGCAGCACGCGCAGGCGCTGCTCCGGCTCACGCACGCGGTCTCCGGCATGAAGGGGCTGGCGGTGCTCGTCGGCGACATCGGCGCCGGCAAGACCACGCTGGCCCGGCGGATGCTCGACAGCCTCCCGGAGGAGGAGTACGAGGCCGCGCTCCTCGTCATCGTCCACTCCGGGATCACCGCGGGCTGGCTCCTGCGCCGCATCGCCCTGCAGCTCGGGGTGGAGAGCCCGGCCGACGAGAAGCTCGCGCTGCTCTCGCAGCTCTACCAGCGCCTCGTCCGCATCTACGAGTCCGGCAAGAAGGCGGTGCTGCTCATCGACGAGGCGCAGATGCTCGCCACGCGCGAGATCATGGAGGAGTTCCGGGGGCTCCT
The DNA here is from genome assembly GCA_023428085.1 of Pseudomonadota bacterium. Taxonomy (GTDB): domain Bacteria; phylum Myxococcota; class Myxococcia; order Myxococcales; family Anaeromyxobacteraceae; genus Anaeromyxobacter. Next base: position 2,898 of record JAEYZK010000227.1, on the reverse strand, counting down.
CAACCTCGAGGTCCCGGAGCGGAAGCTCATCTCCTTCGTCTTCTTCGGGCTGCCGGAGATCGAGGCCCACCTGAAGCTCGACCCGCCGCTCGCGCAGCGCGTGGCGCTCAAGTACCGCCTCGAGCCCCTCAACGCCGAGGCCACCGAGGCCTACGTGCGCCACCGGCTCAAGCTCGCCGGGGCCAGCCGGGTGCCCTTCACGACGCGGGCGCTGGCCCGGATCCACGCGCGCACGCGGGGCATCCCGCGCCTCATCAACACCCTCTGCGACAACCTCCTCTTCGAGGGGTTCGTGTCGCGGACCCCCGATCTCGACGAGGGCTTCGTGGAGCGCATCGCGCGCGACCTCGACCTCGCCGTCCCGGAGGCCGCCCCTGCGCCGGCGCCGGCGCGAGCCGGGGATCGGTCGAAGATCGATCTGACGGACATCGACTCCTACCTGGACTCGCTGACGGGGAAGTAGGCGTCCTCTTTCCCGCGCTGTCCCCTCGACGCGGTACGTCACCCGCGAGAGAATCGCGCCGTGAAGAAGCGGACCGTCGCGCTCGTGTTCCTGGGCCTCGTCGTGGGCCTGGTCGCGGCCACGCTCGCGGTCCTCCGCACGCGCTGGGCGGGCGAGAAGGTCTGCGGCGCCGCCGCCGCGAAGGTCGAGGCGGCGACCGGGCTCCGGTTCACCTTCGAGGCCTGCCGCCTGGACGCGATCGGCCTCGCGGTCCAGGTCGATCGCGCCACGCTGGCGCCGCCCGGCGGTCCGCCCGTGTTCTCGGCGGAGCGGATCGAAGGCCACCTCGCGGCGGTGCAGACCCTCGGGCGGCAGCTCCACCTCGAGCGGCTCACGCTCGTGCAGCCCCGGGTGGTGTGGGCGCGGCCCGCGGCGCCCGCGGCGGCGTCCGCCCGCTGCCCGCCGGACCTCCTGTCGCGGTTCGAGATCCGCCGGCTCGAGGTGCACGACGGCGCCGCCGACGTCGCCGTGGGATCGACCCGGCTGCGCCTCGAGGGGATCGAGATCCAGTCGGCGCCCGGGCGCCGCTCGCTGCGGGCCCTCGCCGGCGCGGGGCGCCGGACGAGGCTCTCCGTCTCGACCGGACGCGCGCGCCTCGAGCTCCCCCCGCGCGCCTTCGAGGCGGCGCGGACCGGGCTCCTCGCGGACGTCGCGCTGAACCTCTCCGACGCCGAGATCGCGACCGCGGAGGTGGAGCTCGGCGGCGCTCGCCTCGGGCTCGCCGGCCGCGTGACGGACCTGTGCGACCCGCGGCTCGACCTGGAGCTCACCGCGGACGGTCCGGTGGCGTCGCTGCTCGCGCTCGCGGGCGTGCGCCGGGAGGCGGCCGGCACGGCCTCGCTCACGGTGAAGGTGAAGGGCCGCCCCTCCGTCGCGGCCGCGCTCGCGGGCGCGGCCGCTCCGCCGGCGGAGCGGACGGCGGTCGCCGCGAAGGTCGTCACGCGCGGCGTCCAGGTCGGCCGGTTCACGCTCGGAGACGTCGAGGCGGACGCTCGGCTCGAGGGCGGCGCGGTGCGGATCGACCGCCTCGCCGCGGCCGTCCGCGGCGGCGCGGTCGGCGTCCGCGGCGCCGTGAAGCTCGCCCGCGGCCTGCCGTTCGAGGGCGAGGTCGACCTCGGCGGCGCGAACCTCAACGAGGTCCTGGAGCGCCTCGGGGTCACCGACACCTGGATCACGCTGCGCCTCACGGGCAAGGGGCGGTTCGCGGGGACGCTCGCGCCCGTCGCGCTCGAGGGCACGGTGGACGTCGAGGGGCACGGGCTCAAGGCGCTCAGCAGCTCGTACAAGGAGGCGGCGGACGATCCCGGGATCCTCGCGCTCGACCGCGGGCGCGTGGAGGGGAGGTTCCGCGCCGATCTCCAGGCCCTCGCCTTCGACGACGTCCGGGTGAAGGTGGGCCGCGGCACGCTGCGCACGGACGCGCGGATCCACTTCTCCCGGCAGGGCGGGTTCTCCGTCCGCGCCAGCGGCGACGTGGACCTCGACGCCCTCGGCCGCGTCGGCGTCATCCCGTGGGGCGGGATGGCGACGGTGGAGCTCCAGCTCGGGGCCGCGCCGTACGCGCTGCCCACCGTCGAGGGGCGGTTCCGGGGCACGGACCTCCGGTTCCTCGACGTGAGCCTCGGGACCGCGGCCGCCGACGTCCGGTTCGTGCGGCCGGCGCTCCGGATCGCGGGCGAGGGGAGCTGGCAGAGCGTGTCGTACCGCGGTGACGTGGCGCTCGATCTGCTCGCGCGCCCGATGCGGCTCACCGCCGCCACCTTCCGCGCCCGCGGGCGGACGCGCGATCTCTGCGCGGCGGTCCTCGACCGCCTGCCGCGCGCCGTCGTCCTCCGCGACGCGCTCGACGGCGAGGCGGAGGTCGCCGGCACGGCCCGGGGCCCGGCGGCCCAGCCGGACCTCGACTTCGAGGCCCAGCTCGGCGCGGGGACGCTCTACGCCCGCCGGCACGACGGAGGGCGGGTGACGGGCCGCGTGCGCGCGCTCGAGGAGCTGCGCGTCTCGCACGCCGAGCTGCGCCGGGCCGGCGGCGTGGCGCGCGCCGCCGGCTCCATGGGGCTCCTGCCCCCGTTCCCGATGAAGTACGAGCTCGCGTTCCAGGGCCTGCCGATCGCGGACCTCGAGCTCGCGCCGGAGCTCGCGGGCGCGGTGTCCGGGAGCGCGTCGATCGCGGGCACGACCGACCGTCCGCGGGTCCAGCTCACCGCGGCGGGGGCGGCGGTCACCTGGCGGACGCTCGCGCTCGGGGCGGCGAGGCTCGACGGGGGCCTCGACGGCCAGGCGGCGAACCTCGCCCTCCGCGCGGAGGGCGTGGATCTCTCGGGCGAGGTGCTCCTCGCCGGGCGCCGCCCGTTCCGCGCGCGCGGCCGGCTGGCCGTGGACGACGCGCTCCGGCT
>JAEYZK010000220.1 GCA_023428085.1 Pseudomonadota bacterium | reverse complement strand
GGCGCGAGGACGCCGGGCGGGGCGCGCGCGACTCCCAGGACGCGACCGACGAGCTGGACGAGGCCGGCGCGGCGCTCTTCGAGCGGCTGCGGACGTGGCGGGGGAAGGAGGCGCGCGCCCGCGGCGTGCCCGCGTACGTCGTCTTCTCCGACGCGACGCTGCGGGAGATCGCGAGCGACCGGCCCGGGAGCCTGGGCGCGCTCGCGGACGTGCGGGGCGTCGGGCCCAGCAAGCTCGAGCAGTTCGGCGAGGCGGTGCTGGAGGTGGTCCGGGGCGCGGCGCCTCCCTGAGCCGCGCCCTGGAGTTCCGGTGCGAGATCGGCGATGGGTGGAGCACATGGCGCTGCCTTCCACGCTCCACCACCTCGACCTGCAGCTCGCGGACGCCGATCGCGGGATCGACCAGGCGCTCGCCCTCAAGGTGGCCCGCCATCCGTCCGAGACGATGGAGCGCCTGTGGCTGCGCGTGCTGGCGCTCGCCTGGCAGTGGCGCGAGGGCATCGCGTTCGGCCCGGGGCTCTGCGAGCCCGAGGCGCCCGACGTGCTGGCGAACGAGCTGGACGGCCGGACCGCGCTCCTCGTCCGGGTCGGCCGCCCCGATCCCGAGCGCGTCGCCCGCGACGTCGCGCAGGGCGGCGGCGCGAAGGTGGCCGTGCTGTTCGACGGACCGCGCCGTCTGGAAGCGTTCGTCGCGGAGGCGGAGGCGAAGGGGCTCGCGCGGCTGGAGAAGGCGGAGCTCGCCGCCGTGGATCCGCCGCTGCTCGCCGCCCTGGCGCGGCGTGAAGACCGCCGGCTCCGCTGCGAGCTCACCCTCTCCGGGGATCACCTGTACCTGGCCGTGAACGGCGAGCACCTGGACGGCCCCCTGCACCGGGGCCGGGTGGGCGCCGGTTCGCGCTGACCCTCGACCCAGCGAAAACGACCCTGAATGCAAAGAGTTACCTGCTCCGGGTCGTTTCGACCTGGCGTGGGCGGCCGGACCCGTTTACATACTCGACTAAATGGACCGCTTAGGTCCGTTATGATTTCGATCGGGCTGCTGCAGGGCCCGAGGTCGCCGATGATCCGTGTCTCCAAGCTGACCGACTACGCCATCGTGCTGCTCGCGCACCTCGCGCGGAGCGACCGCACGCTCACCGCGCACGAGCTCGGGGCGCTCTCGTCGGTGCCGCTGCCCACGGTGTCGAAGCTCTGCAAGGAGCTCTCGAAGGCGGGCCTGGTCGTCTCGCACCGCGGGCGGAGGGGCGGCTACGGGCTGGCGCGGGCTGCGGACCAGATCAGCCTCGCGCAGATCGTCGAGGCGCTCGAGGGCCCCATCGCCCTCACCGAGTGCAGCCACGCCACGCAGTCCTGCGAGCTCGAGGCCACCTGCCTCGCCAAGGAGAGCTGGAACCCCGTCTCGCGCGCCATCCACGGCGCCCTCTCCAGCCTGCCGCTCTCGTCCATCGCGCCGCCGCTGCCCCGCGGCGCGGCGCCGGGCGGGGCCGGCCTCGGCCTCGTCAAGTTGGGAGCCCGTTCATGAGCACCACCGAAGAGTTCAAGCAGCTCACCGAGCAGGGCTACAAGTACGGCTTCGTCACGGAGGTCGAGGAGGACCGGATCCCGAAGGGCCTGTCCGAGGAGATCATCCGGACGATCTCGCGCAAGAAGGGCGAGCCGGCCTTCATGCTCGAGTGGCGCCTGGCGGCGTATCGCCGGTGGCTCCAGATGGAGGAGCCGACCTGGGCCAACGTCCACTACCCGAAGATCGACTACCAGGACATCGTCTACTACTCGGCGCCGAAGCCGAAGAAGCAGCTCGGCTCCATGGACGAGGTCGATCCGGAGCTGAAGCGCGCGTTCCAGAAGCTCGGCATCCCGCTCGAGGAGCAGATGCGGCTCGCGGGCGTGGCGGTGGACGCGGTGTTCGACTCGGTCTCGGTCGCGACGACCTACAAGAAGAAGCTCTACGACCTGGGGATCATCTTCTGCTCGTTCTCCGAGGCGGTGCGCGAGCACCCGGCGCTCGTCGAGCGGTGGCTCGGCTCGGTGGTCCCCTCGACCGACAACTACTTCGCGGCGCTCAACAGCGCGGTCTTCTCCGACGGCTCGTTCGTCTACGTGCCGAAGGGCGTGCGCTGCCCGATGGAGCTCTCGACCTACTTCCGGATCAACGCGAAGGACACCGGCCAGTTCGAGCGGACGCTCCTCGTCGCCGACGAGGGCGCGTACGTCAGCTACCTCGAGGGCTGCACCGCCCCGCAGCGCGACGAGAACCAGCTCCACGCCGCGGTGGTCGAGCTCGTCGCGCTCGACGGCGCGCACATCAAGTACTCGACGGTGCAGAACTGGTACCCCGGCGACGCCGAGGGCCGGGGCGGCATCTTCAACTTCGTCACCAAGCGCGGCAAGGCGATGAAGAAGGCGAAGATCAGCTGGACGCAGGTCGAGACCGGCTCGGCCATCACCTGGAAGTACCCGTCGTGCATCCTGCAGGGCGACGACGCGGTCGGTGAGTTCTACTCGGTCGCGCTCGCGAACCACCGCCAGCAGGCGGACACCGGGACCAAGATGATCCACATCGGGCGGAACACCCGCTCGACCATCGTCTCGAAGGGGATCAGCGCCGGCCGCGGGCAGAACACGTACCGCGGCCTCGTGAAGATGCTGAAGGGGGCGGAGGGCGCCCGGAACTACTCGCAGTGCGACTCGCTCCTCATCGGCGACCGCTGCGGCGCCCACACGTTCCCGTACATCGAGGTGCGCAACCCGACCGCCAAGGTCGAGCACGAGGCGACCACCTCGCGCATCAGCGACGACCAGCTCTTCTACTGCCGGCAGCGCGGCATCTCCGACGAGGACGCCGTCTCGCTCATCGTGAACGGCTTCGCGAAGCAGGTGCTGAAGGAGCTGCCGATGGAGTTCGCGGTAGAGGCGCAGAAGCTCCTCGGGATGAGCCTGGAGGGGAGCGTCGGATGAGCCGGAAGCGGGCCGAGGAGCTTCGAAGCCGTACGGTGGCCGCGCAGAAGCTCCTCGGGATGAGCCTGGAGGGGTCCGTCGGATAGCAGGCTCGGGCTCGGGAGCGGGCTCGTTACGGGAAGAGGACATGAGCAACCAGAACGACATCCTGTTGAAGGTCAGCGGCCTCACGGCCACCGTGAACGGCCAGGAGATCCTGAAGGGCGTGGACCTCGAGCTCGCGCCGGGCCAGGTCCACGCGATCATGGGCCCGAACGGCTCGGGCAAGTCCACGCTCGCGGGCGTGCTGGCGGGCCGGCCGGTGTACGAGGTCACGGGGGGCACGGCGCTCTTCGGCGGCCAGGATCTGCTCGCGCTCGACCCGGAGGAGCGGGCCGCGCTCGGCCTCTTCCTCGGGTTCCAGTACCCGGTGGAGATCCCGGGCGTCGGCAACCTCTACTTCCTCCGCACCGCGCTCAACGCCGTCCGGCGCGCGCGCGGCGAGGAGGAGCTCGACGCGATGGACTTCCTCGCCGTCGCCAAGGAGAAGATGAAGCTCCTCGCGCTCGACCCGGCGCTCTCGAGCCGCTCCGTCAACGAGGGGTTCTCCGGCGGCGAGAAGAAGCGGAACGAGATCTTCCAGATGGCGGTGCTGGAGCCGAAGCTCGCCATCCTCGACGAGATCGACTCGGGCCTGGACATCGACGCGCTCCGGGTGGTGGCCCAGGGCGTCAACGCCCTCCGCCGGCCCGATCGGTCGGTGCTGCTCGTCACGCACTACAAGCGGCTGCTCGAGTACATCCGGCCGGACCGGGTGCACGTGATGGCCGCCGGCCGGATCGTCCGCTCGGGCGGACCGGAGCTGGCGGACGAGCTGGAGAAGACCGGGTACGCGTGGGTCTCGGGCATGCGCCCCGAGCTCGCCTCCGGCGCGCCGGCCGGGCAGCCCCCGGAGGTCCGGCCGTGACGCCGTTCGAGGAGAGCCTCGCGCCCGCCCTGGCGCGGCCGCCGGCCTCCGGTCCTGCCTGGTTCGCCGCGCTGCGCGGCGCGGGCGCGGCCGCCTTCCGCGCGGCGGGTCTGCCCACGATCCGCCACGAGGACTGGCGGTTCACGAACCTCGCCCCGCTCGCGGCGCTCTCCTTCGGGACGGCCCGGGCGCCCTCGCCGGCGCTGGCGGCGCGCCTCGCGGCGCTCCCGG
>JAEYZK010000167.1 GCA_023428085.1 Pseudomonadota bacterium | reverse complement strand
GCCCCTCCCACCCCGCGTCGCTCCGCGCGAGGAGCCCGAGCGCGGCGAGCGCCTCGTCCTGCCGGCCGAGCCGCGCCGCGAGCTCGAGGCGCGCGAGGTGCGCCGCGCCCGCGCCCTGGCTCCGCTCGAGGAGCGGCAGGAGCCGCCCGACGCCCGCGGCGTCGCGGTCCTCGAGCTCCAGCGCGAGGAGCCGGTCCTGCGCCCACGTGTACGCGGGGTCGAGCTCCACCGCCGTCCGCAACGCGGCCTTGCCCTCGGCGCGCGCGCCTGCGCGGAGCAGGTGGTGCCCGAGGAAGCCGTGCGACACCGCCCGGCCCGGGGTGACCTGCACCAGCGCCCGCGCCGCGGCGAGCGCCGCCGGCGCGTCCCCCGCCTCCTCCTCCCACGCGGCGAGGAGCTGCAGCGCCTCGAGGAAGTCGGGCTCCCGCTGCGCGAGGGCCCGGAGCTCCCGCAACGCGCGCGCCCGGTCGCCGCGGGCGTCGTGGACCCGGACCGCCTTGAGCTGGAGCGGCGGCGGCGGGAGGCCGCCGAAGGCCGGCGGGGCGGCGGCCGCCAGCGCCTCGTCGAAGCGCCGGAGCTCGACCAGCGCGTCCACCCGCAGCTCCGCCGCGCCGAGGTGGCGCGGCCGCAGCCGGAGGGCGCGGTCGAGCGGCTCGAGCCGATCGGCGGGGGCGGGGCGCGATCGCGCGAGGAGCAGCAGCGCCTGCAGGTCGTCGGGCCGCTCGCGGGCGACGGCCTCCGCGAGCCGGCCCGGCCGCGCGGGGTCCGCGCCGGCCGCGCCGTCCTCGGAGAGCTCGCGCAGCGTCTCCCAGGCCCACTGGTACGCGGGGTCGAGGCGCAGCGCGTGCTCGAGCTCGTCCAGCGCCTCGGCGGTCCGCCCGGAGCGCCGCAGCGCGTCCGCCCGCCACCCGTGCAGCAGGCTCTCCCCCGGCGCGTTCCGCAGCGCGCGCTCGAGCAGCGCCAGCTCGGCCTCGTACTCGCCCGCGTGCTGGAGCAGCGCGGCGAGCTCGCTCACCGCCTCGGTCCACCCGGGCGCCAGGAACACCGCGCGCTCGAGCGCCTGCCGCCGGCCGGCGGCGTCGCCCAGCAGCCGGGCGACCTCGGCCTGCTCGACCGCGAGCCGCGGCAGCGACGGGAACCGCTCCTCCGCCGCGGCGAGCGCCGCGCGCGCCTCGTCGAGCGCGCCGCCGTGCGCGAGCTGCCGCGCCAGCGCGACCCACGTCTGCCAGAGCTCCGGCCGCTCCGCGTTGGCCGCGCGCAGCGCGGCCACGAGCTCCTCGGGCGGGAGCAGGCCGCGCGCCTCGGCCTGGAGGTTCAGGAGCCCGTCGCCGAGGGTGACCTGCCGGCGCAGCTCGGCCAGCGCGGCGCGCAGGTGCGTCCGCCGCTCCTCGGCGCCGGACGAGAGCTCGAGGAGCCGGCGCAGCGGCCACGTCTCGTCGGCGTCACAGGCGATCGCGCGCAGCAGCTCGGCCTTCGCCTCCTCGATCCGGCCCGCGTCCTGGAGCACGGCCGCGCGCACGTTGTGGAGCGACGCGACGCCGGGCTCGAGCTCCTCCGCGGTCCGGAGCGCGTCGAGGGCCTCGTCGTTCCGGCCCTGGCGCGAGAGCACGCCCGCGAGCTCGCGCCAGCCCCAGGCGTTCTCCGGGTGGACCCCGAGGAACCGCCGCAGCTCCGCCTCCGCGGCGGCGGGCGGCTCCTCCCGCATCCACAGGAGGAGCGTCCGCCCCAGCCCCTCGTGGTCCGGGCACCGCGCCAGCCGGCCCCGCAGCTCCTCCAGCACCTCGGCGCGGGTCCAGCCGTCCTCGAGCTCCGCCGCGAGGAGCCGGTCCACGGCCCAGCCGTAGCTCGGATCGAGATCGAGGGCCCGCCGCAACGCGGCCTTGCCCTCCGCGCGCGCGCCGGTCCGCAGGAGGGCCTGCCCGCGGTACCCGTGGGAGGCGGCGCGGTGCGGCGCGAGCCGGACCAGCTGGTCGGCGGCGGCCAGCGCGGCGGCGCCGTTCCCCGCCGCGTCCTCCCAGTCGGCGAGGAGCTGCCAGGCCTCGAGGTCGTCCCCGGCGCGGGCGACCAGCGCGCGGAGCTCGTCGAGGGCCCGCGCGCGGTCGCCGCGCGCGTCGTGGATCCGCACGGCGCGGAGCTGGAGCGACGCCGGCGGCACGCCGCCGAACGCCGGCGGATCGGTCGCGGCGAGCGCCTCGTCGAACCGCTTCAGCGCGACGAGCGTGTCCACCCGCAGCTCCCACGCGAGGACGTCCCGCGGCCGCGCCTTCACCGCCCGCTCCAGCGGCGCGAGCCGGTCCTCGGGGGCCTTCCGCGCGCGGGCGACGAGGACCCACGCGGCCGCGTCGTGCGGCCGCTCCGCCGCGAGCGCCTCGGCGAACGCGAGCGGGTGGGCCGGCGCGCCGCGCCGGCGGCACAGCTCGACGAGCGTCTCCCAGGCCCAGGTGTAGGCCGGGTCGAGCCGGAGCGCGCGCTCGAGCGCCGCCCGGGCCTCCTCGTCGCGGCCCGAGACGCGCAGGGCGTCGGCCCGCCAGCCGTGCAGGAGCGGCTGGTTCGGCGCGTGGCGCAGCGCCCGCTCCAGGACCGCGAGCTCCGCGGGGAAGTCCGCCGCCTCGTGCAGCACCGCGGCGAGATCGATCGCGGCCTGCGGCCAGCCCGGCGAGAGCGCGACGGCGCGCTCCAGCGCCCTCCGCGTCGCGTCGTGGTCGCCGGCGGCGCGCGCCCGCGCGGCCTGCTCGAGCGGGATGCGCGGCAGGAGCGGGAACCGCTCGGCGGCCGCGGCCAGGACCTCGCCGGCCTCGTCCAGGCTCCCCACGTGCGCGAGCTGACGCGCGAGCGCGACCCAGGTGTGCCACAGGTCGGGGCGGAGCCGGTGCGCCTCGCGGAGCTCCGCGAGCACCTCCTCCTCCGCGAGGATGCCGGGGGAGCGCGACTGGTAGGCGAGGATGCCGTCTCCCAGGACGATCTGCCGGCGCAGCTCGCCCCGCAGCGTCGCGAGGTGGGCCCGGCGCTCGGCGGCGTCGGCGGAGAGCTCGAGCAGGCGGTCCAGCGCCCAGTCTCCGTCCGCGTCGCAGGCGAGCGACCGGAGCAGCTCCGCCTTCGCCTCGTCGATCCGGCCCGCCGCCGCGAGCACGCTCGCGCGGACGTTGTGCAGCGGGGGGGTCGCGGGATCGATGGCCGCGGCGCGCTCGAGCAGCTCCAGCGCCCCCGCGGCGTCGCCCTGGCGCGAGCGGACGAGGGCGAGCTCGCGCCACGCCCACGCGTCGCCGGGGTGCGCGGCGAGGAGGCGCCGCAGCTCGGCCTCCACGACGGCGGGCGGCTCGTCGGCGAGCCAGTCGAGCAGCGCGTGCGCGAGCCCCTGGTGGTACGGGAACCGGTCCACGCGGCGCCGCAGCCACGCGCGGGCCGCCTCGTCGCCGCGGGTGGCCGCGAGGCTCCGCGCCGCGGCGCGGGCCGCGCCGACGTCGAGCGGATCGAGCTCGGCGAG
>JAEYZK010000138.1 GCA_023428085.1 Pseudomonadota bacterium | reverse complement strand
CACCGCCTGCGTGTCGCCGCCGGGGACGAGGGGCTGCGGCCGCTCGACGGCGACGAGGTCGAGCCGCACGCGCGGGCCGCCGGGGCCGAGCTCCAGCTCCGCGCCGTCCCGGAGCGGGACCATCGAGGCGCGGGCGCCGTTCACCCTCGTGCCGGTCGAGGAGAGATCCCGGATCCACCAGAGGATGCCGTCCGGGAGGACCTCGGCGTGCGACGGCGCCACGCCCGGCTCGAGGAGCTGGAAGTCGGCCTCCGTCGAGGAGCCGATCGTGAAGGCGCGCGTGAAGCGCATCTCGGGCGCGCGGGTGCGCCCCGAGACGGCGCGCGCGAGGACCGCGCGTGGGGCGCGGCTCCGGGTCTCCGGGCCGGGGGAGTCGTCGTCGAGGGCCATGGCCGGGCGCCATTCTCGGCGGAAGCCGGCCCCGGGCCAAGGACCCACGGCGGATCTGGTAGGATCGCCGGCGTATGGGACACCCCGCGGTCGAGAACGCGACGCCGTTCGCGTTCGAGCCGGTCTTCGTCGCCGACGAGGAGGGCCGGCCGTTGCTCGTGCCGCTCGTCAAGGCGACCTACGACATCGGCGCCACGGCCCTCACCCTCGCCGAGGAGCAGCGGCCGCCCCTCTTCGAGGGAGCGCCCAACGGCGATCCCGAGGTGGCGAGCTGGCGGTACGAGCCGGAGGGGACGCTCCCCAAGCCCGCGACCGACGTCGTCCTCGTGGGCAGCGCCGTCGCCCCGCGGTCCGGCACGACCGAGCTCCTGGTGGCGCTCCAGGTCGGGCCGCTCCGGAAGGGCGTCCGCGTGCTGGGAGATCGCGTCTTCTACCGCTCCGTCGGCGGCGTGGGCATGTCGCGGCCCGCGGCGTTCGAGGCGATCCCGCTCCAGTGGGAGCGCGCCTTCGGCGGCTGGGATCGCTCGCACCCCGACGAGCGCAAGCACACCTTCGAGCCCCGGAACCCCGTCGGCGTCGGCTACCGCGCGAGCAGCGACGGCTACGAGGACGGCCTCCCGTGCCCGAACCTCGAGGACCCGGCGCGGCCGTTCCGCGGCTGGGGCGATCGGCCGCCGCCCGCCGGCTTCGGGTTCACCTCGCCGAACTGGGAGCCGCGGGTGAAGTTCGCGGGGACCTACGACGCGCGCTGGCAGGAGGAGCGCGCGCCGCTGTTGCCGAAGGACTTCGACCGGCGGTTCCTCTGCGCGGCGTCGCCCGGGCTCGTGGCCGCCGGCCACCTGCGGGGGGACGAGCAGGTGCTGGTGAGCGGCGTGGCGGCGGCAGGCGGGTACGCGTTCCGGCTGCCGGGGGTGGAGGCGCCGCGCGTGATCGTCGAGCGCGCCGGAGAGGCCGACGCGTCGGTCCCGACGCGGCTCGACACGGTGGTCATCGACACGGACGCGCGGAAGGTCTTCCTGTACTGGCGGGGCGAGCTCGTGCTGCGGCGGGAGCCGACCGAGGTGCGGACGATCGAGGTCGGGGGGGCCGCGGAGCAGTCGCCAGCGGCGGCCGGGGCGGCGTAGACTGGGGTTCCTCCGGGGAGGGGACATGGGAACGTCGGTCGGCGCCAACAAGCTGCGGATCGTGAACAAGGACACGAACGGGACGACCATCGCGTTCCCCGACGTGTGCAAGACGCCGAGCCCGGGCGGCCCGGTCCCGATCCCGTACCCGAACATCGCCCGCTCGAAGGACACCGACAAGGGCTCGAAGAAGGTGAAGGCCGAGGGGAAGCCCATCTGCGTGAAGACCTCGACCTTCAAGAAGTCGATGGGCGACGAGCCGGGCAGGGTCGGAGGGATCCTCTCCAACACGAGCCGGAACAAGGCCGAGTTCGTGAACTGCTCGTTCGACGTGAAGATCGAGGGGAAGGGGACGCCGCGCTCCTTCGACCTCATGCTGCACAACAAGAAGAACACGCCGCCGTTCCCGGTGCTCCAGGGGCCGGTGATCGCGCTCGGCAAGCGGGCCGCGAAGTCGAAGTGCCTCGTCTGCAAGAAGGACCTGTAGCGTGCGCGCCCGCGGGAAGAAGGCCGAGGTCGTCGCGCTCGAGCCGGCCGTACGGATCGAGGGCCCGCGCGTGGGCCGCGTGGTCGCCTTCACCCGCGGCGAGGTCTGCGTCGACTTCGAGGGCAACCGCCGCGGATCGCTCACCTGCCGCGTCTCGGCCGCGATCGACGAGGCCGCGCTCGAGCGGGCCGCCCGCGAGAAGCAGGACGCGCTGCTCCTCTTCGAGGGCGGCGACCCCGCGCGCCCGGTGCTGGTCGCGGTGCTCCGGTCCGCGACGCCGATGATCGACGCCCTGCTCGCAGGTCCGCTCCCCGCGGCGCAGAAGGTGGCGCGCGTGGACGGGAGGCGGGTGGAGCTGGAGGGGCGCGAGGAGGTCGTGCTCCGCTGCGGGAAGGCCTCGCTCACGCTGCGCGCGGACGGGAAGGTGGTCCTGCGCGGGGTGAACGTCGTCACGCAGGCGGACGCGGTGCAGAAGATCCGGGGCGGGAAGGTGGAGATCAACTGACGTGGCGCTCTCGGTGAAGGCCATCGGGCTCGCCACGTCGCTCGGCGGCTGGGTCCAGGCGAGCGCCGCCTGCCGCGCCGGCCTCGCGCGCCCAGCGCCGGCGCCGGACGTCGAAGTGATGGCCCCGGGCGACGAGGCCCCCGAGGCGGTGCACGCGCACGGGCTCTTCTCGGCCACGTTCGGCTTCTCGGGCGCCGGGCGGCTCGTGGCGCTCGTCGCCGAGGCGCTCGTCGACCTGCGGGCGCAGGCCGACATGGGCGCGGGCGCGCTCGGGCCCGACACGCTCGTCGTCCTCGCGCTCCCTGACCCTGGGACGCGTGGGATCGGTCTCGAGCTCTTCCCCGAGTACGACGAGCTCCCCGATCCGGGGCGGGCGCGCACGCTCGCCGAGCGGATCGTCTCGCTGGCCGGCCCGGTCGCGGGCCTCTCGATCTCGAGCGCCGCCCTGCAGGTGGTCCCCGGCGAACACGCGGCATTCGCGGGGGCGCTCGCGACCGCGGAGGCGGCGCTCGCCGCGCGGAGAGCCCGGGCCGTCCTCGTCTGCGCCGTCGACAGCCTGGCCTCGCCCGAGGCCCTCGAGCGGTTCATGGGCGAGGAGCGGGTGAAGACGGGCGAGGTCCCCACCGGCTTCGCGCCGGGTGAAGCCGCGGCGGCGTTCCTGCTCGAGGCCGACCGCGGGGAAGGCGCCAGGCTCGGCCCCGTCGCGACGGCCCGCGAGCCCGTGGCCTTCGGCACGGACCGGGTGGCGGACGGGCGCGCTCTTGCAGACTGCGTCGTGCGGGCCTCCGGCGCTCCGGCGCCCGGGCTGTGGATCACGGACGAGGACGGCGAGACGCACCGGGCGCGCGAGCTGGGGTGCGCGCGGGTGCTCCTGATGTCGAAGGGGGAGGCGCTCGCCGAGACGCCGGCCTGGACGCCGGCGATGTCGTTCGGGAACACCGGCGCCGCGTCCGGCGCGCTGGGCGCCGCGCTCGCCGTCCGAGGCCTCGAGCGCGGGTACGCGGGTGCGGGACCGATGCTGGTGCTGTCGAGCGAGGACGGTGGCGCGCGGGCGGCGGTGCGGGTGGAGGCCGGGAGCGGGAAGCGAGGAGGGGTGCGATGGGGCTGACGCCGAACGAGATGAACACGCCGGAGGCGAAGAAGCGGAAGGAGTGGTTCGACAAGGTCGCGAAGGAGGGGTACAGCCCTTCTGGCGCGCTGCCGGAGCCGAAAAGCCTCGAGGAGGAGGCGCAGCAGAGGGCCGCGCACGCTGCGCGCGACGTCCCGCCCGTGGCGGTCTTGGCCAAGGGCTACCAATACGCTCAGCGCGGGTCGAACTTCATCCGCAAGCTGGGCGGCCGCGGCGTGTACAATGCCGTCGATGAGCGATTCGTGAGAGAGGAGTTTGGGGAGGAGTTCATCGCAACGTTCCCCGACCTCCGCGCGAGCCAGAACTTCGATCCGGGTGCGAGGAGCCTCAAGGGGAAGAAGGCCGGCCAGACGTTCCCGTATCCCTGGGAGGCGCACCACCTGCTCCCGGCGTCCGCCTTCTACTACGAGACCGAGGTAGGCGACGAGATGCGGCCGGTGTTCACTCCGGACCAGTACAGGCTATTGCTCACGACCGACTACAACATCAATCTCGGCCACAACATCATCATGTTGCCGAAGCAGGCCCGTGCGGTCCCCGTTCACAAGCTGATCCAGCACCCGTCCGATCACCCGGAGTACACGCAGCGGGTGATGGCCGACATGCGGCAGGTTTCCGACGATCTCCAGAAGCTCATGAGGAAGGTCAAGGATCACGACGCGGTCAAGGCCTCGCTCGCCGCGAACCTGAAGCGGTTGGAGGAGGACTACTGGCGGACGGTCGTCGCGTTGGGACGCGATTCCGTCCGTGCCGTCTCGGCCGGTGAGCGCCTCGGGGACAATAGCGTTCGATACGTCTCGAAGTCGGGAACGGTCTACCAATGGGGCGCGCTGGCGTGAGGGGCACATGGACTACTACGTCTTCCGACCGTTCGTGAGCAGAGGAGGAGGGGTCATCGCCGGTCATCCCAAGGCGAGTCCGGAGGGCTGGAGGTGGCACGAGGGGGAGCCCCTCGCCGCCGAGTATCCGGCGGACGCTTCCGTCAAGTTCACGGCAAATTTCCCCGACGCTCGGGAGCTCCGCGACTTCCAGCCCAACATCCTCGGCGGGATCATCGCTTCTCCCAAGGCACGCGAGGTGATCGCCGCGGTCGAGGTACGAGGGATCGAGACGCTCCCGGTTGCGATCCGCGATCACTCGGGCACAGTCGTCGCGCCCGACTACGCGTTCCTGAACCCGTTGGGCTCTCAGGACGCGATCGACCTGAGGCGCTCCGTTCTCACGATGAATGCGCTCGACAAGTCGCAGGTCCTGAGCGTGGAAAAGCTGGTGCTCGCTCCCGAGCGCATCGATCCCGACGCGAAGCTCTTCCGCTGCACCACGTGGATGAGGCTCTTCCTCGTCCGCGACGACGTGAAGGTGGCGTTCGAGCAGGCCGGGCTCACCGGCTGCCGGTTCTTCCCCGCCGAGGGGTGGGACGGGCTGGACATCTAGCGAGGGAGGGCGCCTTGGCCGATCTGCGCAGCCTCCGCCTCGACGCGATGGGCGCCCTCGGGGGCGTGATGGCGTCGTTCGACGCCGGCGCCTCGGCGGAGACGCTGCTCGAGCAGTTCGAGCAGGTGACGCTCGGGTTCCACACGCTGGCCGCGGCGTCGCTGCTCGTGGACGGGAACAGCGAGAAGTTCTTCCTGAACCTCACGCGCTGCGCGGAGAACGGCCGGCGGTTCCTGAAGGTGCTCCGCCGCCGCGGGCTCCCGCTCCCGCGCGCTTCGCGGAACGTGCCGCTCCTCGCGGCGCTCGCCTGCGCCGACTTCGCGCGGGCGGCGGAGCTCGCGGACCTGTCGCGCCAGGACCTCGACGTCGCGCACCAGGAGTACGAGCACGAGTTCCTCTGGGCGCGCGCGCTCCAGCTCCTCACGCGGGCGCCGCCGGTCGCGGCCGACGTCGAGCCCGTCCTCGCGGCCCTCGAGCCGCTCGCGCCCGACGCGGCCGATCGGATCGGGGCGGTCCGGGCGCTGCTCGGCGGAGATGCGGACGGCTTCGCGCAGGCGATGAAGGCCGCCGCGCGGCAGTACGAGCTCGAGACCGAGAAGCGGGCGCGGTCGGTCACGACCCCGGTGACGACGTTCGCGCCGCACCGGTTCCTGTGGCTCGAAGGGCTCGCGCTGCTCCGCCTGGGCGAGCGCGCCGGGCTCGTCGTCGAGGACGAGCTCCGCTACTGCCCCCGCCTCGCGCGCGTGCCGATGACGGCGCGGTACGAGGGCGACTGGGCGATCGAGATCGGGGAGGAGTGAAGAGCGGGACGCGCCACGACGATTCGGCGAGCTGAACGCGCGGTTCCCGGATCCGGGAGCGCCGCAGAACTTCGACCCGGGCGCGAGGCACCTCACGACCGGGGTCAAGGCCAAGCAGAAGTACCCGTACGCGTGGGAGGCGCACCACCTCTTGCCGGGGTCGGCGTTCTATTACGAGAACGAGGCGGGGCCGGCGTTCACGCAGCAGCAGTACGAGATCCTGCTGGCGACGGACTACAACATCAACAACGGGCACAACATCATCATGCTGCCGAAGCAGGCGCCGGCGGTGCCCGTCCACAAGCTCATCCAGCACCCGTCCGATCACCCGGAGTATACGCAGCTCGTGCTCGGAGATCTGCAGGGCATCGCCGAGGACCTTCAGGAGCTCATCGACCAGGCGTCCGACGAGGACCACAAGGCCATCAAGGCAAACCTCGCCGAGAAGCTGAAGCTGCTGGAGGAGAAGTACTGGACTACCGTGTCGTCTCTCGGGCGCAGATCCATCGTGGCCGTGTCCGCTGGGCAGGCGCTCCAGGAGCAGAGTGTTCGGTATCGATCGAAGTCAGGCACCCTGTACCAGTGGGGTGCGCTGGCATGAGGGCTCTCATGGACTATTGGGTCTTTCGACCGTTCGTGAGCAGGGGAGGGGGGGTCATCGACGTCCATCCGAAAGGAAGCCCCACCGGCTGGAAGTGGCACAAGGGGAAGCCCCTCGCCCCGGAGTATCCGATGGACGCTGCGGTGAAGTTCACCCGCAACTTCCCGGATGCGCGCGAGCTCCGCGACTTCCAGCCGAACATCCTCAACACCATCATCGCTTCTCCGAAGGCTCGCGAGGTGCTCGCTGCGCTCGAGGTGGGCGGAGTCGAGACGCTCCCGGTCGCGATCCAGGACCACTCGGGCGCGGTGATCGCGAACGACTATGCGTTTCTCAATCCACTCGGTTCCCAGGACGCGATCGACATGGAGCGATCGAACCTGACCGCGGATCCGATGCGCCCGACACAGGTCGGGTTGATGAAGCAGATGGCGCTCTCGCCGTCGCGCATCGATCCCGACGCGAAGCTCTTCCGGTGCACCACGTGGATGAGGCTCTTCCTCGTCCGCGACGACGTGAAGGTGGCGTTCGAGCAGGCGGGGCTCACCGGCTGCCGGTTCTTCCCCGCCGAGGGGTGGGACGGGCTGGACATCTAGCGAGGGCGTCTTGGCCGATCTGCGCAGCCTCCGCGTCGACGCGATGGGCGCCCTGGGCGGCGTGATGGCGTCGTTCGACGCCGGCGCCTCGCCGGAGGCGCTGCTCGACCAGCTCGAGCAGGTGACGCTCGGGTTCCACACGCTCGCCGCGGCGTCGCTGCTCGTGGACGGGAACAGCCAGAAGTTCTTCCTGAACCTCACGCGGTGCGCGGAGAACGGTCGGCGGTTCCTGAAGGTGCTTCGCCGTCGCGGGCTCGGGCTCCCGCGCGCGTCGCGGAACGTCCCGCTGCTCGCGGCGCTCGCCTGCGCGGACTTCGCGCGGGCGGCGGAGCTCGCGGACCTGTCGCGTCAGGACCGCGACGCAGCGCACCAGGAGTACGAGCACGAGTTCCTCTGGGCCCGGGCGCTCCAGCTCCTCACGCGGGCGCCGCCGGTGGCGGCCGACGTCGAGCCCGTCCTCGCGGCCCTCGAGCCGCTCGCGCCCGACGCGGGCGACCGGGTCGCGGCAGTCCGGGCGCTGCTCGCCGGTGACGCGGACGCCTTCGCGCAGGCGATGAAGGCCGCCGCGCGGCAGTACGAGCTGGAGACCGAGAAGCGGGCGCGGTCGTTCACGACGCCGGTGACGACGTTCGCGCCGCACCGGTTCCTGTGGCTCGAGGGGCTGGCGCTCCTCCGGCTGGGCGAGCGCGCCGGGCTCATCGTCGGGGACGAGCTCCGGTACTGCCCCCGCCTCGCGCGCGTGCCGATGACGGCGCGGTACGAGGGCGACTGGGCGATCGAGATCGGGGAGCCCTAGCGCACGGGTCGGGAGGGGATGGCGGCGGGCGCGTGGCCCGGGGCCGCGCCGTACGTCGTCGTCGCGAGGCGGGGCGGGCGCGCCGCGAGCGCGGAGACCGCCTCCCACTGCGCGCGCGCGAGGCCGGTCGTCTCGAGCTGCGCGGCCCCCCGCGTCCGCACGGCGAGGTCGAGCGCGAGCGCCTCGCGCCGGCGCATCGGGCCGTCGCGCAGCGCGGCGAGGAGCGCCTCGGCGCTCCACGGCTTGCCGCCGAGGTATCGGGCCGCCGGGTCGAGCCTGGGGCGCGCGCCCTCCCACCATGCCCGGACCGCCGCGGGCGCGGGCGCGGGGAGGTCGGCCTCGGGGCCGGAGGGCTCCTCCTCCTCGTCCTCCTCGGCGTCTGGATCCCAGCGCTTCGGCGCGGCGGCGAGCTCGTCCTCGAGGACGAGGCCGGTGATCCCCGAGATCGCCTCGCCGGCGAGCTTCGCGAGCTCCTCGTCGTCGAGCCACGGCAGGACGGCGTCCACCGCCGCGACGCGGCCGGTGAACCCCAGCGCGAAGATCGCGCCGGCGCGGCGCGCGTCGTCCTCGAGGCCGGCGAGGAGCGGCGCGAGGTCCGGTTCGCCGGAGAGCGCCCAGACGAGCGCGGGGAAGGCCCAACCCGGCCCGCCGTCGCGCACGGCGGCCGCGCAGGCCTCCCAGGCGGCGCGGCTCCCGAGCACGAGCCCGGCGGCGATGGCGAGGGCCCGCTCCTCGGGATCCTCGGCGCGCAGCGCCTGCTCCAGCGCCTGCGGGTGGACGCGCGCGGGGACGTGGCGCGCGAGCCGGAGCGCGGCCTTGCGGAGGGCGGGGTCGTCCGCGCGGAGGAGCGGCGCGAGGTGGGCGCCGGGGTCGTGCCGGCGGAGCGCGAGCACCTCGAGCGCGGCGGCCTGCGCGGGCGGCGGGCCGTTCGCGAGGAGGGGCGCGAGCGGGCCGAAGACGTCGGCGCGGGGGACGAGCGCGATCGCCCGGCCGATCGACGCGGCCGGCCCGGCCTCGGCCTTCTCGAGCGCGGCGACGACGGCGCCCGTGCAGTCGCCGTCCTCCGAGGCGAGGAGCGCCCAGGCGGCGGCGAACGCGACGTCGCCCTCGTCGCTCGCGAGGGCCGGGACGAGCAGCCGCTCCGCGGCGGCGCGGCCGCCGGCGACGAGGCCGTCGAGGTGCGCGAGGAGCCGCTCCTCGGGGCCCTCCACGACCTCGGCCAGCGTGTACTCGGGGTCGCGGAGCGCGCGCTCCCACTGCGCGTGGAGGAACGCGGCCTCGTCGAGGTGCTCCTCGAGCACGTCCCATCGGAGCGGCGGGGAGGAGGTCACGCTCAGCTCCCGATCGGCACGCGCGCGGGACGCTTCTGGCCGCCGAGCCACGCGTCGCGGCTGAGCCGGGACCCGGTCCCCGGCGGGCCGAGGTGCAGCGGCGGCGCGGCGCCCGGCTCGAGCAGGAGCTCGATCTGGCAGGAGAGCTCTCCGCGGCCGGCGAGCTCGAGCGTGGCCCGGAGCTTCTCGGCCGCGCTCCGCTCCACGGCGAACCGCACGTAGCCGGCGCGGCCGACGGGCCCGACGACCACGCCGACCGTCCCGGTCCGGTCGAGCACGGTCCGCCCGACCACGGCGTCGCGGCCGAGGGTGCTCGCCTGGACGCCGAGGCGGGCCCGGTCGGGCTCGGCGATCGGCACCCGGACGCCGACGAACTGCTCGACGGCGAGCGGCGCGCCCTCGAGCTCGTCGCGGAGCGCGTCGCGCAGGATCGCCTCGAGCCCGGCGGCGGTCGGGGCGCGCTCGGTGACGAGCGCCGCCGCCCGGAGCAGGAGCCAGCGGGCGTCGCCCTCGCCGACGCCGACCGGCGCGGTCGGGGGATCGCCCCCGGGGCCGAGCCGCGTCGCGGGGTCCACGCCCGCGAGCGCGAGCAGGCGGCTCGACCAGAGATCGCTCTGATCGCCGCGGTGCGAGGCGGCGGGGTCGTTCTCGAGGAGGCCGCGCGCGAGGAGCGAGATCGCCCGGTGGTGGAAGAGATCGAGGAAGTCCTGGCTCGCGCGCTCGTCCGGCGGCTGCTGGACGATCTCCTCCGCCATGTACTGCGGGATGGGGCTCACCGTGCCGGTGAGGCCCAGGAACGTCGTCACGACGTCCCAGCGCCGGCGCGCGCGGCTGGTGAAGTCGTTCGGATCGGGCGGGAGGCGCTGCTCCTCGACGCGGGTGACATCACCGGGGGTGAAGTGCATGGCCGGGTCGTGCCGGAAGCGGACGTGCTCGGCCGCGGCGCCCACGTCCCCGCCGAGGTCCGCGGCGCCCGGCTGCAGGCGGTCGAGGAGCACGAGCAGGGGCAGGAACCCCTGGCGCCGGGCGGCCTCGATGCGGGCCGCCTCGTCGCCTACAGCAACGCCAGCGTCCCGTTCCGCGGGGTCCATGCGTACTCCCGGTGCGAGGGATCGAGGCGGACGGCCAGCTCGACGAAGGCGTTCACCGGCACCTGTGCGCCGAGGAGCTCGTCGAGCACGCTGCCGAAGAGGAAGGCGTCGCCGGGGCTCGCGAAGTGCGCCTCGTCGAGGAGCAGGAGGAGCCGCGTGCCGCGCACGACGGCGCCGCCGAGGAGCCGGCGGGCCTCGGCCGCCTCCACCGCCCGGACGCCCTCGATGCGGAGCTGGTTCGCGCGCCCGGCCTGCTGGTCCACGAACGACGGGAAGTCGTACGCCGAGAGCAGGGCCCGGAGCGCCTCGGGCCGCGCGAGCGAGCTCCGCCCCGCCGCGAGGTGCGAGACGAGCCGCCACTGGAGCTCGCCCCCGAGCGGCGGCCGCACGGGCTTCGTCACCGGCACGATGTTGCGGAACCGGGCCATGGTGGGGGAGCCCGGGGTCATCACCGAGACGTCGCCGAGCCGGAGCTGCCCCGGGAGCGACCGGTTCGTGCAGAGGAGCTCGAGGGAGAGGATCTCCTCCGCGGGGCCGGGGCCGGTGCCGCGCGGCGTGAGCACGGACAGGTACAGGTCCATGCCGTCGTCCAGCGCCGACTGGCGGCGGCGCAGGCGGTGGTAGTGGACGTCCGGGCCGTAGGACCGGTCGTAGCCGGCGAAGGCGGGGTAGGGGCGCCGGCGGCCGCGGGCGTCGGGCAGGCCGGTCACCGACTCGATCTGGAACACCTCGACGGCGCGCGGGTCGAGCTCCGCGGCGCGAACGAGGTGCTCCTCCCCGAGGGCCTCGAGCCGGATGGGCTCGCCGCTCGCCGGGAACAGGTTGACCGCCGGGACGCAGTTCGTGCGGAAGTGGTCCTTCGACACGCGCGAGGGCAGGTCCGGCGGCCGGTCGAACTGGAGCGCGAGCTCGAACCGCTCCTGGGCGGCGCCGAGCGCCTCGTGGAGGCCGCGCACCTCGAAGAAGAGGAACTTCTGCGGGAGCGTGAAGTACTCGAGCAGCGTCCGGTAGCCCTGCGGGGCGAGCGCGGGCCAGGGGAGGAGCGGGAACGCGGGGCCGAACGCGGGGAGCCGGACGGCGCGCGCGGGGAGCTGCACCGGCCGCGCGCCGGCGCCCTTCACCTGCACGCCCTTGAGGTGCCGGCCGAGCCAGAGCAGGAGCGTTGTCGTGAACGGCAGCTCGCCCTGGAGGAAGAACCGGATGCCGCCCTCCTCGAACACGCTCGGCAGCGCGGGCGGCGGGACCTGGAGCGAGAGGCGCAGCACCGGCGTCGCGCCGATGGCCTGATCGAGCGCCGCGTCCTGCACCGTCACCGGGAGGAGGTCGAGATCGGCGGTGGTCCGGAACCGGCACGGGAACCCGTCGACGGGCGCGGTGCCGAGCTCGGCGCCCGCGGCGATGCGGGCGCGGGCGCGGAGCGCGCCGGGGGTGGGCAGGAACTCGACGATGGTGGCGGCCGGCACGGGGCGCAGCACGTGCGGCACGAGGATCTCGGCGAGGTCCTGGATGAGCTCCGGGACCGCGCTGTCGAGCCGCTCGCGGATGCGGGCCGAGAGGAAGGCGAAGCCCTCGAGCAGCCGCTCCACGTCGGGATCTCCGCCGCGCTCGGCGAGGAGGCCGGCCGCGGCGGGGTGCACGGCGGCGAACTCCTTGCCGAGGCCGCGCAGGAACTGGAGCTCCGACTGGTAACGCTTCGAGAACATCGTCACCCCGCGACGTCGTAGCGGCCGCCGGGGCGGACCGTCGTGGCGAACCGGACCGGGCGCGCGCCGCGGCGCCCCGCCATCTGCGCGCTGATCTCGAACCGGAGCTGGAGCCCCTCGTCGGGCACGTGGCGCACGCTCACGTGCGTGAGGCGCGGCTCGTACTGGAGGATGGTGGCGCGGATCGCCTTCGCGAGGCCCGGACCTGCAGCCGGGAAGGCGTGGACGACGTCGGAGAGGTCCATCACGCCGAAGTCCGGGGCGCAGGGGGTCTCGCCCTGGCGCGTGTTGAGGAGCACGCGCAGGTGTTCCAGCACGGCCCCGACCTCGTCGAGGGGGGCCTCGGTGCCGATCCGGGAGAGGAGCCCGCGGCCTGCCAAGAGGGCCTCGGAGTGGAGCGCTCCGCCCGCCCCCGCGTCCCCCGGGAGCTCCGGGGTGCGCAGGGGCGGTGGCGCGCGCCGAGGGTCAGCCCTCGCCGGCCCAGCTGTCGGTGTGCGTGACGCCGCCGTTCGTGTAGGTCCAGGTGATCGTCTTGAAGACGAACGTCACCTCTTCCTGCGGCGGCTCGCCGGCCGTCTCCTTCTGGATCGTCGACGGGACGAACTGCTTCACGGAGGCGACGTTGCCCTCCTTGATCTCCACCGTGAAGTACTGCTCGGTGGTGCCGTCGCCGCTCGGGTTCGGCCGGAAGAACTTGAAGACCCCGTCGATCTTCTGGTTCTGGCTGAGCGCCGCCACGAGCAGCGGCGAGCTCCGGTCGACCCGCTTCACGATCCGGAGCGGGCTGAACTGCCGGCGCGCCGTGACGAGGTTCGTGGCCGCCTCGCGCGCGCTGGTGACGCTCATCTCGTAGGAGACGCACTCGATCGAGCCCTCGCGACCGAGGCTCGTCTGCGTGCTCTCCCCCTTCACCGCGTTGCCGTTGATCTTCAGGAACAGGTGGACTGTCTCGGCCATGATCGCTCCCCGCACGTCTCCGGGCGTCCCAGACTCCCAGCGGGGGCCGATGCCGGTGATTCGGCCCCCGCCGTGCTCCGCTTCACTCCTTGTCCAGCTTCCCCACCAGTGAGAGCGTGAAGGACGCTCCCATGTACTTGAAGTGCGGACGGACCTTCAAGCTACAACGGTACCACCCCGGTTGGCCGGGGACGTCCTCGACCGCGATCTCGGCCTGCCGCAGCGGCCGGCGCGACCGGACCGAGGGGGCGGGATCGTCCATGTCCGCGACGTACTGGCTGATCCAGGCGTTCAGCTCGCGCTGGAGGTCGCCACGCTCCTTCCAGCTCCCGATCTGCTCGCGCTGCAGCACTTTGATGTAGTGCGCGAGGCGGGTCATGATGAACATGTACGGGAGCTGCGTGCCCAGCCGGTAGTTCGTCTCGGCCTGCTTGCCGTCGGGCGTGTTGGAGAAGGTCTTCGCCTTCTGCATCGAGTTCGCCGAGAAGAACGCCGCGTTGTCCGTGTCCTTCCGGTAGGTGAGCCCGATGAACCCCTCCTCCGAGAGCTCGTACTCGCGGCGCTCGGTGAGCAGGATCTCGGTCGGGATCTTGTTCTGCAGCTCGCCCATCGCCTTGTAGGTGTGGATCGGCAGGTTCTCGACCGTGCCGCCGGACTGCGGGCCGATGATGTTCGGCCCCCAGCGGTACTGGGCGAACGAGTCGGCGATCCGGGTCACCATCGCGTTGGACGCGTAGCCCCAGAGGTACCGCTCGTGGTGATCGACCACGTCCTCCTCGAAGTTGAAGGACTTGACGGGGACGGAGCCCTCGCCGTACGGCGTCCGGAGGAGGAACCGCGGCATGCAGAGGCCGACGTAGCGGGCGTCCTCGCTCTCGCGGAAGCCCTGCCAGCGCGCGTACTGGGGCCCCTCGAAGAGCGACTTGAGGTCCTTCAGGTTGGGGACGTTCCTGAACGACTCCTCGCCGAAGAACGCCGGGCTCGCGTTCGAGATGATCGGGCAGTGCGACATCGCGGCCACCGCGGCGGTCTTGCGCAGCAGCTCGATGTCCTGCGCGCCGGGCCCGAGCTCGTAGTTGAGGTTCATGACGCCGAACGGCTTGCCGCCGAAGACGCCGTACTCGTTCGAGTAGACGAGCTTGTAGAAGCCGCTCTTCGTCAGGTCGGGCGAGTCCTCGAGGTCGGCGAGGAGGTCGTCCTTGGGGACCGACAGGACCTCCATCTTGATGTTCTCGCGGAAGTCGACCCGGTCCACCACGAACCGGAGCGAGCGCCACGCCGACTCGAGCTTCTGGAACTCGGGCGCGTGGAGGATCTCGTTGACCTGCGCGCTGAGCCGCTTGTCGATCTCGGCGATCATCGCGTCGGCCGCGCCGCGGTCGACCCGCTCGGCGCCCTTGCCGGCGAGCAGCTCCTGCATGAAGGCCTGCACGCCGCGGCGCGCGACCTCGTAGCCCTCGTCGGAGGGCTTCATCCGGGTCTCGGCGAGGATCTCGTCGAGGAGGTTCCCGCCGGCGGCGGCCGGGGCCGCCTGGGTCTCGGTCTTGGATTCGGTTGCCATCGATCTCTCCCAGGGCGCGTCAGTCGGCGAGCCCGAGCTCCTTCATCAGCTTCTTGCGGGACTCGTCGTCCCCGAGCATCGTCTGGATCTTCTTCCGGAAGGCGGGGATGTTGCCGAGTGGCCCCTTCAGGGCGGTGAGGGCGGCGCGCAGCTCGAGGAGCTTGCGCAGCTCCGGCACCTGGTTCACGACGCCCTCGGGCCCGAAGTCGTCCAGCTTCTTGAACTGGAGCTTCAGGTCGAGCATCGCGTCCTTCTCGTCGGTCAGCTTGTTCGGCACCTGGACCGCGACCTCGAGGTTCTGCTTGGCCATCACCTCGTTGAAGTTGTCCTTGTCCACGTTGATCGGCTTGCGATCCTCGAGCGGCGTGTCGTCCGGCTTCCCGGTGTAGTCGCCCACCATGAGGATCTTGAGCGGGAGCTCGGCCTCCTCCTGCTGGTCGCCGACCTGCGACTTGTAGACGATGTTGACGCGCTCCTTCGGGGCGACCGTCTGGTCCTTCGGGCTCATCCTCGTCCTCCTCGTGTGGGCGGTTTCTCGATCACGGCCACACCTCGTGCGCCGCCGCCGGATCGAGTCGGCACAGGCGCTGGTACTGGCTGGCGAGCTCGGGGCTCGTGCCACGCGGATCCTGGGCCAGCGCGCGAGACGCCGCGACGAGCCCCTTCAAGCACTCGGCGGCGAGCGTGGGCTCCCACGCGTCGAGCCGGTGCGCCAACGACTCCCGGTCCAGCTCCTCGAACGTCGCGAGCGCGACGGGCTGCAGCCCCGCGCCCGCCGCGGCCTGCGCGAGGAGCAGGCGGGCCTTGAAGCGGGCCCGGCCCGCCGGGCGGCTCATCACGAGCGCCTGCAGCGCCGCGAGGCCGTCGGCGATCTGGCCGGCGGCGAGGAGCTTGCGCGCCTCGGCCACGGGTTCGGCCGGGACGTCGTCGCCGCCGCCGTCCCCGGCGCCGCGCGCCGCTGGCTTCGGGGAGACCGACTCCTGGAGCCACGCCTTCGTCTGCGCGTCGGCGAGCGGCGTGCCGTCGTTGAACGTGAGGGAGGGCAGGGGCGGCATCCGCGCGAGCAGGCCGCGGACCTCGCTCGCCACCGCCTCGGCGGCGCGGGCGTGGGCGCCGCCGAGCGCCGCGAGCGCCTGCGCGCTCATCCGGTGCAGGTCGAGCCAGAGCCGGTGCTGCTGGAGCGCCGACTCGGCCTCCTCGAGGAGCGCCGCCCAGCGCTGGTTCTGGAGCATGAGCCCGAGCGACGCGCGCAGGGTCTCGGGCGGCGGCGGGATGCTGGTCTTCCCGCCCGTCGCGGGCGGCGGGTGCGCGAGGTGCAGCCAGAGCCCGGTGCGGAGCACGCGGTAGGCGGCGGCGTCGGTGAGGTCGGCCCGGCGCAGCGCCGCGCCGACGCTGGCGATCGCGGTGCCCGCGTCGCGGAGGTACTCGGTCGCGCCCTCGACGCTCGCCGGGGCGGTGACCGCGGGGACGTCGAGCGCGGGCGCGGGCGTGGACCCGGCCGCCGCCGGCCGGGGAGGCGCGGCCATCGACGGCGCCGCCGCGCCCGTCGCCGCGGGGGCGTCGGGCTGAGCCTCCGTGGGCTGCGCGGTCGAAGCTGCGGGCTGGGACTGGGGCGGAGGCTGGGGCGGCGGCAGGATCTGCTCCGCCGTGGCCTTGACGCGCTGGACCACCTCGAGGAGCGGTCCCATCGCGGGCGCCGCGTCTCCGAGCTTCGCGCGCACGACCTCGGCGAGCCGCTGCGCCGCGGCCTCGGTGGCCTGCAGCGCGGCCACGTCCGAGGCCTTCACCTTGACGCCGTGTCCGGAGGCCTCGGCCTTGTCCAGCCACTGCTGGAGCCCCGCCGCGGTCTTCTCGACGAGCCACTGCGTCGCGTTGGCCCGCCCGCGGAGCCGCTTCACCTCGGGGAAGGCGTTCTCCCAGTACGTCTCGAGCAGCCCGCCGTAGAGCGTGAGCCCGGCGCCGAGCCCCTCGAACCCCTCGATCGCCTGGAGCGCCCGGGCCAGGTACGCGGCCAGGGTGAAGTCCTTCGTGCGGCGCTCGAGGAGCTCGCCCGCGCCCGCGACGACCTTCTTCCAGTCCACCTCGCCGCCGGCCGGGGTGTCGAGCTTGCCCACCTCGTTCGCGACCGCCTGGTAGGCGACGTCGAGCTTCGCGGTCACGCCCGCCGGGGCGGCGCCGGGGATCGGCGCGAGCCAGGTCTGGGCGCGGGTCTTCAGCGTCTCGAGGGGATCGGGCGCGGTGTCAGCCACGGCCACCTCCGGCGGGCAGGAGCTCGAACAGCCGCGTCGCGGGGCCGGCGGGGGCCTCGAGCGCCTGGAGCACCTCGGGCGCGAGCCCGCGGCGGGCGGCGGCGATGGCCTCGGCGCGGTCGGTCCGCAGCGGCCAGATCTTGCTCGGGGGGTGGCTCGGGTCGCAGAGCTGGGCGAGCACGGTCGCGGGCGGCGGGCCGAACGAGACGACGAGCCGTCCCCCGGTCCAGAACATGCCGGGCGGCGCCGACCAGCCGAGGCCGCGGCGCACGAGCTCGAGCCAGAGCCAGCGCTCCACGTCGTCGCCGGCGGCGGCCTCGACGGCGAGCGTCGCCTTCGCGGGCGGCCCTCCGCGGACCTGCTTCAGCGCCGCGCCCAGCGTGGAGATGCCGTACGCGGCCGCGCCGGCGGGCGCCGGGAAGGCGCGGGCGAGCACGTCGC
>JAEYZK010000007.1 GCA_023428085.1 Pseudomonadota bacterium | reverse complement strand
CGGCCGGGGGGCCCGCGAGCCGAGAGCGGTACCCGCCCGGCCCCGGGATGGCCGACCCAGGGCGGCGTCGATCGATGGCCGCGTGGCGCGGGCGGTCGCGCGCGGTGGGCCCCGACGTGTACGCGCGGAGCGCCTGGAACGTGTCGTTCGTCACCAGCCCGCGCCACGCCAGGGCCCAGAGCGCGTCGGCGGTCTCCGGCGCGAAGCCGCCGCCCGCAGCCGCGTGGACCTCCCCGAAGAACGAGGCGCCTCGCGCCGCGAGGTGCTCCAGGATCCGCCGCTCGCGTTCCGACCCGGGCCCGCCCGCCGCGGGTGGCAGGAGGCGCGGCAGCGCGTCCGCGAGGAAGACCGCCACCCGCCCGTCGCGCGCCCCGAGCGGCTCGAGCCCGACCCAGACCACCTCGCCCTCCGCGGCGAGCGCGTCGAGGTCCCCCGGCAGGTACCCGTCCACGCGCGCCGGCAGGATCTCCCGCTCCAGCAGCGACGCCGCGAGCGGCGCCCCCTGGAGCTTCTCGACCGCGTCGAGCACCGCGTCGGGGCCGCCGCGCCTCGCCGGGATCCCGTGCCAGCCGAGCAGCGCCCTCCCGAGCGCCGCCGGCTCGACCGGCTCCACCTCCTCGCGGAGGCGCGCGAGCGAGCGCCGCCGGATCGTCCCGAGGACGTCCGGATCGCACCACTCGCGCTCCCGCCCGCCCGGGCGGAAGGCGCCCTCCAGGAGCCGCCCGCGCCGCAGGAGCGCCTCGAGCCCCGCCTCGGCGACCGGGGGCGGGATCCCGAGCCGCGCCGCGGCTTCTCCCGTGGTGAAGGGCCCGTGCCGGCGCGCATACCGCGCGAGGAGGCCCGCGAGGGCGTCGCCGGCGGGCGCGAGGAGCACCTCCGGGAGGCCCGCGGGGAGCGCCACGCCCAGCGCGTCGCGGTACCGCGCCGCGTCCTCCACGGCGACGAACCGCTCCTCGCCGGCGACGACGAGCGCGACCGCCCTCCCCTCCCGGACGAGGCCGTCGATGGCCGCGGCGACCGGCTCCGAGGCGGCGCGCTCCCGGACCTCGGCCCGCGAGAGCTCGCCCAGGCGCAGCAGCAGGTCCGCGAGCGCGTCGGCGCTCCGCGCGCGGAGCTCCGGCGCGCGGTGCTGGAGCCGCTCCTCGAGCTCGCGCAGCAGCGCCGCGTCGAGCAGGTCGCGCAGCTCGGCCTCGCCGAGGAGGTCGCGGAGCTGCACCTGGTCGATGGCGAGCGCCTGCGCCCGGCGCTCCGCCAGCGGCGCGTCGCCGTCGTACATGAAGCTCGCCACGAAGCCGAACAGGAGCGAGGCGGCGAACGGCGACGGCGCGCGGGTGTCCACCGTCACCGCCCGCACGCCCCCGCGCCGGAGCTCGGCCAGGAGGTCCACCAGCGCCGGCAGGTCGAACACGTCCCGGAGGCACTCGCGGTACGACTCGAGGATCATGGGGAACTCGGGGTACCTGGCCGCGACCCCGAGCAGATCCCGCGCCCGCTTGCGGCGCTGCCAGAGCGGCGTGCGGCCTCCGGGCCGCCGGCGCGGGAGGAGGAGCGCGCGCCCCGCCGCCTCGCGGAACTTCCCGGCGAAGAGCGGCGTCGCCCCGAGCTGGGCCGTGACGATCGCCTCGACCTCCTCCGGATCCGGGAACAGGAACGAGACGTCCGGCGGGGAGCCCGCGTCGGGCAGCCGGACCACGAAGCCGTCGTTGGTCCAGAGCGTCTCCGGCTCGTCGCCGAGGACCTCGCGCGCCCGCGCCGCCGCGGCGAGGCACCACGGGACGAGCACCGGCGCGCCGAACGGCGACAGCACGCACACGCGCCAGTCGCCGAGCTCGTCGCGGCAGCGCTCGACGACGACGGTCCGGTCGTCCGGGACCGCGCCCGTCGCGGCGCGCTGGTCCGCGACGAACTGGACGAGGTTCCGCGCCGCCGACGCGTCGAGGCCGTGCCGCTCGACGAGCCGGGCCTGCGCCGCCTCCGGCCCCGCCTCCAGCAGCTCGCGCGCGAGCCGGCCGATCTTCCGACCCAGCTCGAGCGGCCGCCCCGGCGCGTCGCCCTTCCAGAACGGCATCTTCCCGGGCTCGCCCGGCGCGGGCGAGACGAGCACGCGGTCGTGCGTGATCTCCTCGATGCGCCAGGTCGAGGCGCCGAGGAAGAACGTGTCGCCGACCTTCGACTCGAACACCATCTCCTCGTCGAGCTCGCCAATTCGTGCTGGGGGAGTGCTCGGCCCCCCACCGCTGACGGGTGGGGAGCCTGCGCTCCCCCAGACCCCCTGCTCGCTCCGGCCCAGCCTCCTCCGGCTGGGCCTGCGCTCGCTGCCGGGCATGAGGAACACGCCGTAGAGCCCGCGATCCGGGATCGTGCCGGCGTTCACCACCGCCACCCGCCGCGCCCCCTCGCGGGCGCGCACCCGGCCGCGGACGCGGTCCCAGACGAGCCGCGGCTGGAGGTCCGAGAGCTCGTCCGACGGGTAGCGACCAGAGAGGAGATCGAGCACGCCCTCGAACACCGGCCGCGACAGCCCCGCGAACGGCCCCGCGCGCCGCACGAGCCGGAAGAGGTCCTCCACCTTCCACTCGTCCAGCGCCGCCGCCGCCACGAGCTGCTGCGCGAGCACGTCGAGCGGATTGCGCGGGAAGCGCGTCTCCTCCACCTCGCCCGCCTGCATCGCCTCGATCTGCGCGGCGCAGGCGAGGAGGTCGGCCCGGAACTTGGGGAAGAAGACGCCGCGGCTCGCCGCCCCGAGCTGGTGCCCCGCGCGGCCGATCCGCTGGAGCGCGCTGGCCACCGAGGGCGCGGCCTCGATCTGCACGACGAGGTCGATCGCCCCCATGTCGATGCCCAGCTCGAGCGACGACGTCGCGACGAGCCCGCGGACCGCCCCGGCCTTGAGCGCCTCCTCGATCGCGACCCGCTGCGGCCGCGCGAGCGAGCCGTGGTGCGCGTGGACCAGCGTCTCGCCGGCGAGCTCGTTGAGCGCCGCCGCCAGCCGCTCGGCCACGCGCCGGCTGTTGACGAAGAGGAGCGTCGAGCGGTGCGCGCGGATGAGCTCGAGGAGCCGCGGGTGGATCGCCGTCCAGATCGAGCCGTGCGCCGGCTTCGCCCCCGCGCGCGCCGGCTCCACCGGCTCGGCGAGGCGGGCCAGGTCCTCGACCGGGACCTCGACCCGGAGCTCGAGCGCCTTGCGCGCCCCCGCGTCGGCGATCGTCACCGGGCGCGGCGAGACCTCCGCGCCGTCCCCGTCGGCGCCGCCCAGGAACCGCGCCACCTCGTCGAGCGGCCGCTGCGTCGCGGAGAGGCCGATCCGCTGCAGCCGACGGCCGGCGAGCGCCTCGAGCCGCTCGAGCGAGAGCGCGAGGTGCGCGCCCCGCTTGGTCGGGACCAGCGCGTGGATCTCGTCCACGATCACGGTCTCGACCGAACGGAGCCGATCGCGCGCGTTCGAGGTGAGGAGCAGGTAGAGCGACTCCGGGGTCGTGATGAGGATGTCGGCGGGCTGGCGGATGAACCGGGCCCGCTCCTGCTGCGGCGTGTCCCCGCTCCGGACCGCGACGGCCGGCACGCGGTGCGCGTCGCCCCGCTCCCGCGCGCGGGCGACGATGCCCTGGAGCGGCGCGCGCAGGTTCCGCTCCACGTCCACCGCGAGCGCCTTCAGCGGGGAGACGTAGAGGAGCCGCAGCCGCTCCCGCGGCTCGGGCTCCGGCGCGAAGACGAGGCGGTCGAGCCCGGCGAGGAACGCCGCCAGCGTCTTGCCGCTGCCGGTCGGCGCGAGGAGCAGGGTCGAGTCGCCGCGCTGGATCGCCGGCCAGGCCTTCGCCTGGGCGGGCGTCGGCGCCGCGAACGAGCGGGCGAACCACTCCTGCACGGCCGGGTGGAACGGGAGCGCGGGCGGCGTCACGGAGGACTTCTAACGGATCCCTGTGACGCCCGGGCGCCCTCCCGTGAACGAGCCCGAGCCCGAGCTCGAGCTCGGGCTCGGATGCGGGCCGGGGCTGGGGCGCGGCCGCGGGAGTCAGTCTCCCTCTTGCAGTTCCTCCACCACGCGCGCCGACAGGAACCGCCCGACCGGATCGCGCCGCACCTCGATCGGGCCCCACGCGTCCTCCACGAGCTCGAGGATCTCGCCGTGCTCGGTCCGCCCGGCCCACCGCACCGGGAGCGCACGGACGTCGCCGTCGAGCCGCTCCGAGAGGACCGTCGCCTTCGGCCCGAGGAGCCGGACGACGATCCGACCCTCCCCGTCCACGAACCGCTGGGTGACGAGCGCGACGGTCGCGGTCGCGTGCGCGGTCGCGGCCGGCGGAGGCGCGACGGCCTGCGGCGCGGCCGCCGCAGCGGCGACGGCTGCCTGCCCGGGCGTCGCGACGGGGGCCGGCGCGGCTGGAGACGCCGGCGTGGGCTCCTCGTCCTGCGATGGCGGCACGCCGTGTCCGCGCATCGCTTCGGGGG
>JAEYZK010000004.1 GCA_023428085.1 Pseudomonadota bacterium | reverse complement strand
ACCTCGGGCCGGGCGAGGTTCGCGCGCGCGAGGTCGTCGAGGGTCGCCGCCGCCGACGCGGCGAGCGCGCGCGCCCGCTCCCGCTGCGGACCCCCGGGCTCGGGCTTCGAGAGCGCCCCGGAGAGGAGGAGCTCGACGAGGGCGCGATCCGCGCGCGCCCCGGGGGCCTGGGGCGCGGCCTCGGCGACGCGCTGGAGCGCCGCGGCCGCGTCCTCGAGGCTCTTCACGTCGTCGGCGAGGGCGAGCTCGAGCGCGCGGGCCCGGGCGCGCGCGTCCTCCGCGCCGCGGGGTTCCCGGAAGCGCGGCAAGAGGACCACGGCGGCCGCGATCCCCGCGGCCACGAGGAGCAGGGACGGCGCGAGCCACCGCCACCGGTGGCTCCAGCGGAGCCGGCTCTCGAACGTGCCGACGGCGTCGCGGCGGAGCACCGGCGTGCGCGGCACCGTGGGCTGCGAGATGGGCGGGCGGTAGACCGTCGGCCGCCGCGCCGGCGCGGGCGGAGCGACCCCGGGCGCGCTCGGCGCGGCGCCCTGGACGGGAGCGGCCGGGGCCGGCCGCGGGGGCGCCGGCTGCGCGGGCGCGGCGGGAAGATCCTGCACGGCCGGCGCCGCGGCCTGTGGCGGCAGCGCCCGGAACACGTGCTGGCACCTGGCGCACTGGACGTCGGACCCCTCGGAGGGCAAGACGCCGTCCTCCAGCTCGTATGCCGTCGCGCAGCGCTCGCAGCGGATGATCACGCCCGGCCCTCCACCCCCAGGAGGGCACGAAGCGTACTCCAGGCCGAGGCGTGCCGCTACCGCGCGACCACGGACAGGCGAGCGCGTGCCCGCTCGAGCCGCCGCGGGCCGATCCCCTTCACGTCGAGGAGGTCCTCCACGCTCCGGAACGGCCCGTGGAGCCGGCGGTGCTCCGCCACGGCCCGGGCGAGGCGGGGCGTCAGGCCGGGCACGGAGGCGAGCGCCCGCTCTCCCGCCGTGTTCGGATCGATCGGCAAGCCGAGGACGAGCCGCTCCTCCGGCTCGAGCGCGCGCGGCGGACCGGGGTCCGTCGCGCAGCCGAGCCAGTGCCGGGGGACCAGGCCCCTCCCCTCCGGGACGCAGCTCCGCGCCGCGCCGGAGCGGGCCGAACGGAGGGACACCGGGGCCAGCGAGAGCGCGAGGACGACGGCGAGCGCAGCCGAGCGGGCGAGCATGGGCCCGCTCCATAGCAAGCCGCGCGCCGATCGGGCCGCCCCGACCTCTACTTCTGATCGAGGCCGAACGCCGAGTGGAGCTCGCGGACGGCCAGCTCCATGAACTTCGCGGCGATGACGATCGAGACCTTGATCTCGGAGGTCGAGATCATCTCGACGTTGATGCCGGCCCCGGCCAGGACCTCGAACGCCTTCGCGGCGACGCCGGCGTGGTTGCGCATGCCGACGCCCACGATCGAGACCTTGGCGATCTGGTCGTCGGTCTCGACCGTGCCGCCGCCGAGCTCGGCCAGCACGCCCTTCACGATCTCGATGGCCTTCCCGAGATCGGACTTCCCGACCGTGAAGCTCATGTCGGCGTGCCCGCCCTTGCCGACGTTCTGGATGATGAGGTCGACGACGATGTTCGCGTCGGCGAGGGGCTTGAACAGCTTGGCCGCGACGCCCGGCTTGTCCACCACGCCGCGGAGGGCCACCTTCGCCTCGTTCCGATCGTAGGCGATGCCGCTGACGACCACGTGCTCCATGCTGGAATCCTCCGGGCAGACGAGGGTGCCGGGATCCTGGGTGAACGACGACTTCACCCAGAGAGGAACGTTGTACTTCATCGCGAACTCGACCGACCGGATCTGCAGGACCTTCGCGCCCGCGCCGGCGAGCTCGAGCATCTCCTCGTAGGAGATCTTGGCGAGCTTGCGCGCCTGCGGGACGACGTTGGGGTCCGTCGTGTAGACCCCGTCCACGTCGGTGTAGATCTCGCACGCGTCGGCGCCGATCGCGGCGGCGACGGCGACGGCGGTCGTGTCCGAGCCGCCGCGGCCGAGCGTGGTGATGTTGCCCTGCTCGTCCTCGCCCTGGAAGCCGGCCACCACGGCGATCTCGCCGCGGGCCAGGGCCTGGCGGAGCTTGCTCGCGTCGATCGACTTGATGCGCGCCTTCGCGAACGCGCTGTCGGTGAGGATGCGGACCTGCGGTCCGGTGAAGCTGCGCGCCTTCCCGCCGAGCCCCTGGATGGCCATCGCGGTGAGGCCGATCGTCACCTGCTCGCCCGTCGCGGCGACGACGTCCTGCTCGCGCTCGTCGGGACGATCGGTGACGGCCTGCGTCAGCTTGAGGAGCCGGTTGGTCTCGCCCGACATGGCCGAGACCACGACGACGACCTCGTTGCCCGCCTGCTGGCTGGCGAGCGCGCGGCGCGCGACGTTCTTGATCCGCTCCGGGTCGCCGACCGAGGTGCCGCCGTACTTTTGCACGATGAGGGCCACGGACCAGGGCCTCCCGCTTCAGGGTTCGGGGTGAAAAGGCCGGGTAGTCTACGGAGCCCGCGGCTCGGCTGTCAACGACGACGCGAGCCGCACGGCCTTGCGGAGGCCGGCGAAGGCGAGCCGCTCCGTGGCCTCCCCGGGCGCGAGCCAGGCGTGCGCGTCGTGCTCGGCCGAGAGCCGCGGCGGATCGGCGCGCGGCACGGCCGCGACGAACGCCGTCTCCTCCACGACCACGACGGCGCCCGCGCGCACCCGGTTCACCTCCGGTGAGAGGGCGAAGGCGTGGACGTACGCGAGCGGCCGGACGGGCAGGTCGAGCCCGGTCTCCTCCCGCAGCTCGCGGGCGGCGGCCTCGGCCGCCCCCTCCCCCGGCTCGATGCGGCCGGTGACCGGCTGCCAGAACCCGCCGCGCTCCGGCGCGCGCCGGAGGAGCAGGACGCGCCCGTCGGCCGCGGCCGGCACGACCGACACGGTCCGGAGGTCGGGCGCGCCGCGGTCGAGGCGCCGGCCGAGCGCCTCGGCGAGGTGCCCTGCGAGCGCCTCCTCGACCTCCGCGGTCGGCGGGGCGGGCCGGCCGCGCGCGCCGAGCTCCGCCTCGAGCGTGGTGACGCCGAGCCCGGGCTCGGCGATGCCGCAGGGCACGATCGACCGGAAGTGCGCGAGGTCGGGGCGGACGTTGAACGCGAACCCGTGGCTGGTGATCCACCGCGAGAAGTGGACCCCGACGGCGCCGATCTTGCGCGCGCCGATCCAGCAGCCGCGGTGCTCGGGGTGGCGGCCCGCCTCGAGGCCGTACCCGGCGCACGTGCGGATCATCGCCTCCTCGAGCGCGGCCACGTAGCGGCGCACGTCGGGGCGATCGGAGAGGTCGAGCACGGGGTACCCGACCACCTGGCCCGGGCCGTGGTAGGTGACGTCCCCGCCGCGGTTCGTCTCGTGCACCTCGAACCCCTGGCGCTCGAGCCAGGCCGGCGCGGCCACGATGTTCCGGCGATCCGCCGAGCGACCGAGCGTGACGACCGGCGGGTGCTCGAGCAGGAACAGGTAGTCGGTCGCCGGCGGGCCCCCCGCGCGGATCGCGGCGGCCGCGATCCGCATGAGCGAGAGCCCATCCTCGTACTCGACCCGGCCGAGCCGGTAGGTGCGCAAGCTCCGCACGGCGTGCTTACGCGCTCGCCCCCGCGCCCGCGCCCGCGCGGCGTGGCCGCTCGGGGCGGTTGAGGGCGTGGATCGCCTCGCCCAGCGCCGCCTTGCAGGCCTCCATGAAGGCCTCGGGCAGCGTGGGGTGCGCGTGGATCGTGAGGGCGACGTCCTCGAGGTAGGCCCCCATCTCCAGGGCGAGCGCCGGCTCGGCGATGAGGTCCGCGGCCTCGGGGCCGCAGATGGTCGCGCCGAGCAGGAGCTTCGAGCTCCGGTCGCCGACCACCTTCACGAACCCCTCCGCGTGGTGGATGGCCACCGCGCGGCCGAGGGCGGCGAAGTTGAACTTGCCGACGATGGGATCGTGCCCGGCCTTGCGCGCCTCCTCCTCGGAGAGGCCGACGACCGCGATCTCCGGGTCGGTGAAGATCCCCGACGGCAGCGCCACCCAGTCGCGCACCGTCTTCTTGCCGGCGATCGCCTCGGCCGCGATCTCGCCCTCCTTCGACGCCTTGTGCGCGAGGAGCGGCGGGCCGGCGATGTCGCCGATGGCCCAGATCGACGGGACGCTCGTGCGGTACGACGGATCGACCTGGATGTAGCCGCGCTGCGTGAGCTTGACGCCCAGCGCGTCGAGGCCGAGCCCCTCGATGGTCGGCTTGAACCCGACCGCGACGAGGATCCGGTCGCAGGGGATCTCGGTCGGCTTGCCGTCGATCTCGGCGCGGACGACGCGCGCGCCGCCGCCGGCGTCGTGGCCGACCGCCTTCGCGTTCACGTGGATCGTCGCGCCGCGCTCCTTGAGGCCCTTGGTCACGAGCCGGACCGCGTCCGGATCGACGCCGGTGAGCACCTGCGGCAGCGCCTCGAGGAACGTCACCTGGCTGCCGAGCTTGGCGTAGACCGTCCCGAGCTCCATCCCGATGATGCCGCCGCCGATGCACACGAGCCGGCGCGGGATCTCCGGGAGGTCCACCGCCTCGCGCGCGGACCAGACCACCTCGCCGTCCACGCGGAAGCCGGGGATCTCGATCGGCCGGGCGCCGGTCGCGACGATGAACGCGTCGGCCTCGACGCGGACCTTCTCGCCGCCGCCGTCCACGTCCACCGCGTTCGCCGAGACGAACCGGGCGGTGCCCTTGATCACCTCGACGCCGTTCCCCTTCTCGAGGAACCCGACGCCGCCGGTCATCTTCTTCACGACCTCGTTCTTGAACGCCCGGAGCTTCGCGACATCCACCTTCGGCGCGCCGACGAGGATGCCGCGGTCGCCCGCGCCCTTGATGTCCTCGACCAGGTTGGCCGCGGCGATGAGCGCCTTGGACGGGATGCAGCCCCAGTTCAGGCAGACGCCGCCCAGCTCCTCGCGATCCACGAGGGCGGTCTTCTTCCCGAGCTGGGCGAGCCGGATGGCGGCGACGTAGCCGCCGGGGCCGGCTCCGATCACGACGGCGTCGAAGCTCTTGGTGGCCATGGTCTGGATGTCCTCCCGCTGATCCCGTGAACGAGCCCGATCCCGCGCCCGAGCCCGAAGTTCGCCGCACCGTATAACAGCGTTTGCACCCCCGCGCCGCTCAGCGTACGCGCGGACGAGCGGGTTTCCGACGCCGCGAACGCTCGGCCTCGGAGAGCACCTTGTGGGTACGCGGCGAGATGCCCGTGAGCCGCTCCACCACCGCCCCGGCCGCGGCGAGCCCGAAGGCGCCGGTCACGAACACCGCGCTCCCGTACAGGCGCGGCTCCCGCCGCCGGGCGCCCTCGGGCCGGGCGCGGACGCCCGGGACGCCCTCCGCGTCGCCCGGGAGCGCGAGCGTCGGCCGCGGCTCCTCGACCGACCAGACCGCGCGCACGCCGGTCGGCTCGGTGGCGGGGATGCCGTGCCGCCGCCGGAGGTACTTGCGCACGTCCTTGGCGAGCTGGTCCGTGTGCGAGTCGCAGAGGTCCGTCACCTGGATCGCCGTCGGGTCGAGCCGGCGCGCCGCGCCGAGCGCGGTCACGAGGAAGATGCCCCGCTCCCGGCAGCGGACGATGGCGTGGAGCTTCGCGACGACGGTGTCCATGGCGTCGATCACCGCCGAGACGCCCTCGGGCACCAGCCGGTCCGCGTTCGCCTCTCCGTAGAACCCGGGCACCGCGTCCACCCGCAGCGCCGGATGCACGAGCCGCAGGCGCGCCGCCATGACCTCGGCCTTGTTCTCGCCGTGGACGCCGCGGAGCGCGTGGAGCTGGCGGTTGGAGTTGGTCGCCTCGATCCGCTCGCCGTCGACCAGCGTCAGCCGCCCCACCCCCGCGCGCGCCAGCGCCTCGGCGGCGAACGTCCCGACGCCGCCGATCCCGAGGACGACGACGTGCGCCCGCGCGAGCCGCTCCATCGCCTCGAGGCCGAGGAGGCGCGCGGTGCGGTCGAGCTCGGGGGCGATCGGGCGCGCCATGGCGGGCCATGTACCACCGGCCCCGTTCCTGCCGCAAACCCGGGAACGAGCCCGCGCCCGCGACGTCAGGGGCCGACGGACGCGCCGAAGAGCCTCCGCGCATTCGCCGTCGTGAGCGCGTCGAGCTCGGCCACGGACATCCCGAGCGCGCCCGCCAGCGCCGCAGCGATCTCGCGGAGGAACGCCGGCTCGTTGCGGCCCCTGTGTGGGCGCGGCGTCTGATCGGGCGCGTCGGTCTCGACGAGCAGCCGATCGCGCGGGACGGCACGCGCGGCGTCGAGCGGCTTCCGCGCCCGCTCGTACGTGACCGGGCCGGCGAACGAGAACCAGAGCCCGGCGGCGGCGTACGGGCGGACCAGATCGGCGCTCCCGGAGTAGCTGTGGAGGACGCCGCCCGCCGGGAGCGGCTCCCCCTCGAGCAGCGCGAGGAGCGCCGGGTGGGCCCGGAGGCAGTGCAGCAGGACCGGGAGGCGGTGCTTCCGCGCGAGCGCGAGGTGACCGCGCAGGACCACCGCCTGGCGCTCCAGCGGCGCCGCGAACGGGCCCGCGGCGGGGTCGGCCGTCGCCGCGTCGAGCCCGCACTCGCCCACCGCCACCGCGCCGCCGCGGGAGAGCGCGGCGTCGAGGTCGGCGAGCAGGCGATCGTCGTCCCCCGGATCGAGCTCCGGCAGGAGCTGCGGGTGGATGCCCAGGCCGAAGTGGACGCCGGGCGTCGCGCCGGCGAACGCCGCGAGCCGACCCCAGCCGTCGGGGCCGATCGCCGGGACGACGAGCTCGGCCACCCCGGCCGCCCGCGCCCGGGCGAGCACCGCGTCGCGGTCGGCGTCGAACGCGGGGCGATCGAGGTGGCAGTGGGTGTCGAACACGGCCCGAGGATAGCGGCGCCGCGGCGGGGAGCCCAGGCCCGATGCGGCGCGCGGGCGCGGGCCCGTCCACGGGGGCCGCGCGTTCGTCAGACCATCTGCATGAACAGGAGCCCGGGATCCTCGAGGTACTTCACCACCTGGTACGTGAACCCGGCGATCATCTGCCCGTCCACGACGCGGTGATCGCCGGTCATCGAGACGTGCAGCACGTCGCGGGCGACGATCTGGCCGTTGCGCACGACCGGCGTCGGCCGGATCCGGTGCACGCCCATGATGCCGACCTCGGGGTAGTTGAGCACCGGGGTCCCGAAGAGCCCGCCGAGGCCCCCGAGGCTGGTGATCGTGAAGGTCGAGTTCCCGACGTCCTCGGGGCGCGAGTGGCCGGCCTTGGAGTCGCGCGCGACGCGCGCGATCTCGCGGGCCACGTCGAGGAGCGAGAGCCTGTCGGCGCCGCGGATCACGGGGACCATGAGCCCCTGGTCCGTCGAGGACGCGATGCCCACGTCGTACCACTTCTTCACCACGACCTCGTTGCGCTCCTCGTCGAGGCTGGCGTTGAGCTCGGGGAACTTCTTGAGCGCGGCCACGACCGCCTTCACGATGAACGAGAGGTACGTGAGCCGGACGCCCTCGGCGCGGGCGGCGTCCGCCATCCGGTGCTTCACCTGGACGAGCTCGGTCACGTCGGCCTGCTCGACGAAGGTGAAGTGCGCGGCGGTCCGCTTGGACCGGGCGATGTTGTCGGCGATCCGCTTGCGGAGGCCGCGGAGCGGGATGCGCTCCTCCTCGCGAAGCGCGTTCGGGCGAGGCACGGCCGGCGCCCCGGCGGCGACCGGTGCGAGCGGGACGACGGACCCCGCGGGCGCCGCGAGCGCCCGCTCGCCCTGGGCCTGCCGAAGGGCGAGCGGGACCGCCTCGCCCCCGCCCTTCCCGTTCACCCCCGCGCGCACCGCCTCGAGATCCTCCTTGGTCACGCGCCCGTCCTTGCCCGACCCGCGCACGGCGCGCAGGTCGATCCCCAGGCTGCGCGCCATCGCCCGCA
Organism: Pseudomonadota bacterium; assembly: GCA_023428085.1. Taxonomy (GTDB): domain Bacteria; phylum Myxococcota; class Myxococcia; order Myxococcales; family Anaeromyxobacteraceae; genus Anaeromyxobacter. Next base: position 8,001 of record JAEYZK010000004.1, on the reverse strand, counting down.
CCGCCGGCGTCGCGAGCGCCTTGCGCTGCGCGTCGCCCTCCGCGCGCCCCGCGTCGATCGCGCGGGCTTCGCCCGCGCCCGCGGCGGCCGGCGCGTGCCCGTTCGCCGGCGCCCCCGCCTGCGCGCCGTCCTCGACCTCCAGCTCCACGAGCGGCGCGTGGACCTTGGCGATCGCGCCCTCCTGCGAGAAGAGGCGCACGACGCGGCCGGGCCGTGGCGACGGGATCGTCACCGTCGCCTTGTCGGTCATCACCTCGACGAGGGGCTGGTCCTCCTCGACCCGGTCGCCCGGCGCCACGAACCAGCGCTGGACCTCCGCCTCGACCACGCCCTCGCCGATGTCGGGGAGCGTCAGCTTGAAGAGCATCACGGACTCCGGGTGAAGGTCAGTACGCGAGCGCCTCGCGCACGGCCCGCAGGATGCGCGGCGCGCGCGGGAGGTACTCGTTCTCGAGCGTGTACGGGAACGGCGTGTCGAAGCCGGTCACGCGGGCCACGGGCGCCTCGAGGTGCAGGAAGCACCGCTCCTGGATGAGCGCGGAGAGCTCGGCGCCGAACCCGCAGGTGCGCGGGGCCTCGTGCACCACCACCGCCCGTCCGGTCTTCGAGACCGAGGCGACGATCGTGTCGAGATCGAGCGGCTGGAGCGAGCGGAGGTCGATCACCTCGCAGTCGATCCCCTCCGCCGCCGCCTCGCGCGCCGCCTGGTCGGCCTCGTGCCACATCGCGCCCCACGCGAGGATCGTCACCTGCGCGCCGGTGCGGGTGATGCGCGCCTTGCCCAGCGGCTCGAGGTACTCGCCCGCCGGCACCTCGCCCTTGGCCGCGCGGTAGACGCGCTTCGGCTCGAAGAACAGGACCGGGTCGGGATCGCGGAGCGCCGAGAGGAGGAGCCCCTTCGCGTCGTGCGGGTTGGACGGCACGACCACCTTGAGCCCGGGCGTGTGGATGAAGTGGGCCTCCGGCGACTGCGAGTGGTAGTGCCCGCCCTTGATGCCCCCGCCGTACGGCGCCCGCACGACCATCGGGCAGGAGTACTGGCCGCCCGACCGGTAGCGGTACTTGGCCGCCTCGTTCACGAGCTGGTCCATCGCCGGGAAGATGTAGTCGGCGAACTGGATCTCCGGGACCGGGCGGAGGCCGTAGAGCGCCATGCCGATCGCGGTCCCGACGATGCCGCCCTCGGCGAGCGGCGTGTCGATGACGCGGTCGGCGCCGAACTCCTCGAAGAGCCCCTGCGTCGCGCGGAACACGCCGCCGAACCGGCCCACGTCCTCGCCGAGCACGACCACGTCGCGGTTCCGGCGCATCTCGACCTTGAGCGCGTCGTTGACCGCCTGGAGCACGTTCAGTACGGGCATGGCGGACCTCAGGCGTCGGCGTGGCGCGGATCGGAGATCCGCGGATCGTCGGCCAGCGCGGACTCGAGCTCGTCGAGCTGCTCGCGCTGCTGCCGGAGCGGCGCGGCGTAGACCTCGTCGAACATGCTCGCGAGCGGCGGCTTCGCCGGGCGGGACTCGGCCTCGCGGAGGGCGGCGACGAGCTCGTCGCGGACGTCGTCGCGGAGCCGCGCGTCGGCCGCCTCGTCGAGCCCCCCGCGCCGGAGGAGGTAGGCGCGGACGCGCTGGATCGGATCCTTCTGCTTCCACGGCTCGACCAGCGCCTCCGGCCGGTAGGCGCGCGGGTCGTCGGAGGTCGAGTGCCCCTCCATCCGGTAGGTGACGAGCTCGAGGAGCGTCGGCCCCTGCCCCGCCACCGCCGCGGCGCGCGCCCGGCGGGTCGCGGCGAGCACGGCGAGGACGTCGTTCCCGTCCACCCGCTCCGCGCGCACGCCGTACGCGTGGGCCTTCTGCGCGATGGTCTCGGTCGCCATCTGCTCCTCGAGCGGGGTCGAGATGGCCCAGCCGTTGTTGCGGCAGGCGAACACGACCGGCACGCGCCGGACGGCCGCGAACGACATGGCGGTGTGGAAGTCGTGCGAGCTCGTGGCGCCGTCGCCGAAGTAGACGAGCGAGACCATCTCCTCGCCCTTGAGGCGCGCCGCCCACGCCGCGCCGACCGCCTGCGGGAGCTGCGTGCCGATGGGCGAGCTCACCGACATGAAGTGCCCGGGGCGCCAGGCCTCGTGGCAGGGCATCTGGCGGCCCTTCACCACGTCGGCGGAGTTGCCGAACAGGTTGTGGAGGAAGGCCGTCAGCGGGAAGCCGCGCATCAGCGAGGCGACGTGCTCGCGGTAGCACGGGAAGATCCAGTCGGCGTCCCCCATGCCCGCCGTCGTGCCGACGACCGTCGCCTCCTCGCCGAAGAGGCCGACGTAGAAGCCGATGCGGCCCTGCCGCTGGAGCATGACCATGCGCTCGTCGAGCGCGCGGGAGAGGACCATCCACCGGTAGAGCGGGCGCACCGCCTCGTCCGCCAGGAGGACCGCCGCCGGGTCGGCCCGGCCGTCCTCGTCGAGGACGCGCTGGATGGGGAACTCGCGGAGGAAGCGGGTGCCGCGCGGTTCGGCGCCGCGATCCTCGCGGCCCGGCGCGGGCGCTTCACGGCCCTCGACCACCGGTTCGAGGGCGTGCCCTACCTCTTCCTCTCGCCTCATCGAGCCTCCCTTGGAGGTTCAGCGCCGGGCGGCGATCTCGCCGCGGAGGAACAGCTCGGCCGCGCGGTACGACGACCGCACGAGCGGCCCGCTCGCGACGTAGCGGAACCCGAGCGCGAGGCCGCGCTCGCGGTACGCCGCGAACCGCTCGGGCGAGACCCACTCCTGCACCGGCAGGTGCCACGCGCTCGGGCGCAGGTACTGCCCCAGCGTGAGGATCTCGACGCCGTTCGCGCGCAGGTCGCGCATCGTCTCCTCGACCTCGGCCTCGGCCTCGCCGAGGCCGACCATGATCGAGGACTTCGTGACGATCTTCGGGAACTCGGCCTTCATCCGCGCGAGCACGCCGAGCGTCTGGTCGTAGCCGGCCCGCGCGTCCCGCACGACGGGCGTGAGCCGGCGCACGGTCTCGACGTTGTTCGCGAAGACGTCCGGGGCGGCGCGGCCGACGGTGCGCACGGCCTCGGGGTCGCCCTGGAAGTCGGGCGTCAGCACCTCGACGAGGAGGCCCGGGATCTCCTTCAGCCGCCGGATGGCGTCGGCGAAGTGACCCGCGCCGCCGTCCGGCAGGTCGTCCCGATCCACGCTCGTGACGACGATGTAGTCGAGCCCGAGCTGCGCGACGGCCTCGGCGAGGTGGCGCGGCTCGTCCGGATCGAGCGGCGGGGGCCGGACCGCCGTCTTCACGTGGCAGAAGCGGCACCCGCGCGTGCAGGTGTCGCCCATGAGCATGACCGTCGCGGTCCCGCCGCCCCAGCACTCGCCGACGTTCGGGCACTGCGCCTCGGCGCAGACCGTGTGGAGCCGGAGGCGCTGCAGGGTCTCGCGGACCGCCTGATATCGCGCGCCCCCCGGCAGGTTCACCCGGAGCCACTCGGGCTTGGGCGCGCGGATCGGCTTCCCGTTCGCGCGCATGCGCTCCGCGACCTCGCGCGGGGTGGCGGGGAGCTCCGTGCCCACGACGGGCAGGCTGTGGTTCGAGGGCTCAGACATTTGCCAGCCCCGGCGATGTAGTGGGGCGCCCTGGTCAGGTCAAGGTGCCGAGGAGCCCCGGACGTCGCCACCGGCAGTGATCATGGCGGCGGATCGCCGCATGGTATAGTCCCTCGGTCACGCCCGGTATGGGCCCTCCTTCCAACGTCGCTCCGCCCTCGTACATGCCCGACATCCCCTCGCAGGAGACGACACGGATCCTGATCGTGGACGACGACGCCTCGGTGCGCGACGTCATCCAGGTGCTCCTGCGCGAGGAGGGCTACGAGTGCACGGCCGTGGGCGGCGCCGAGGCCGCGCTCGACGCGGCGCGTCTCGCCGAGTACCCGCTCGTCATCTGCGACGTGCGCATGCCGGGCCGGGACGGCTTCTGGCTCCTCGAGGAGCTCCGCGAGGTGCAGCCGGACTCCGCGGTCATCATGCTGACCGCCTTCGACGACACGGAGGCCGCGGTCCAGTGCCTCCGGAACGGCGCGGCCGACTACCTGCTCAAGCCACCCAAGGTGACCGAGCTCGTGCGCGCGATCGAGCGGGCGCTCGGCCGCCGGCGGCTGGAGCTCGCCCGGCACAGGTACCGGCGCAGCCTCGAGAACCGCGTCGAGGAGAAGACCGCGGAGCTCTCGCGGGCGCTCGAGAACCTCCAGGCGACCTACTCGCAGACGCTCTGGACGCTCGTCGCCGCGCTCGACGCGCGGGAGCACGAGACGGGCGACCACTCGCAGCGCGTGGTCCGCTACACGCTGGCCGTGGCGCGGCGCCTCGGGATCCCCGAGGCCCAGCTCCCCGACCTCGGCCGCGGCGCCCTCCTCCACGACATCGGCAAGATCGGCGTGCCGGACGCCATCCTGCTGAAGCGCGGACCGCTCTCGCCCGACGAGTGGACGGTGATGCGGACGCACCCGCAGATCGGGTTCAACATCCTCCGCAGCGTGCACTTCCTCTCCGGGACCGCCGACATGGTGCTCTCGCACCACGAGCGGTTCGACGGCAGCGGCTACCCGCACGGCCTCGCCGGCGAGAAGATCCCCCTCTCCGCGCGCATCTTCGCGCTCGCCGACACGTTCGACGCGATGACGAGCCACCGGCCGTACCGCGTCGGCCTCGCCCCCGAGGCCGCGCGCGCCGAGATCGAGCGGTGCGCCGGGACGCAGTTCGATCCCGCGTGCGCGGAGGCCTTCCTGTCGCTCTCCGCGCAGGAGCTGGCCGACCTGGCGCGCGCGCGGGAGACGCCGGCGGCGTAGGGCTACGCGCTCGACCGCAGCGCCGCGCGCATGATGCTCTCCTGGCTCGCCTCGGCGCGCGCGAGGACGGCCTTCGCCCTCCCCTCGTGCATCACGAGCACCCGGTCCGCGAGGGCCAGGATCTCCGGGAGCTCGGAGGAGATGAGGAGGATGGCGACCCCGCCGTCCGCGAGCTCCGCCACGATCCGGTGCACCTCGGCCTTCGCCGCGACGTCGATGCCGCGCGTCGGCTCGTCCAGCACGAGCACCCGGGGCCGCGTGGCGAGCCACCTGGCGATGACCACCTTCTGCTGGTTGCCGCCGGAGAGGTCGTTCACCGCCTGCTCGCGGCTCGCGAGCCGGATGCGCAGCGCGCGCACGAACTGGTCGGTGACGGCCTCCTCGCGCGGGCGCGAGAGGAAGAGGCGCGCCCGCCGCACGGCGCGGTGGATGGCGAGCGTGAGGTTCTCGCGCACGGTCATCCCGAGCACCAGCGCCTGGACCTTCCGATCCTCGGGGACGAAGCCGAACCCCGCCGCGACCGCGTCCCGCGGGCTGCGGATCCGGAGCTCCCGGCCGTCGAGGAGGACGCGCCCGCCGGCCTTCCGGTCGGCGCCCACGAGCAGCCGCGCCATCTCCGTCCGGCCGGAGCCGATGAGCCCCGCGACGCCGAGGATCTCCCCCTTGCGCAGCGTGAAGCTGACGTCGCGCACCGGGCCCCCGGAGAGCCCCTCGACGCGCAGCACCTCCGCCCCCGGCGCGGACGCGCGCCGCTCCGCCGCGAACGAGCCGAGCGCGCGGCCGACCATGAGCGAGATGAGCTGGTCCACGGTGCCGGTCCGCGGATCGAGCTCGCCCGCGTTCCGGCCGTCCCGCAGCACCACGATCCGGTCGGTGATCTGGAAGACCTCCGCGAGCTTGTGGGAGATGAAGACCACCGAGGCGCCGCGCGCCTTGAGCTCGCGGATGACGCGGAACAGCCGCTCCGTCTCCTTGTCGGTGAGCGAGGACGTGGGCTCGTCCATCACGAGCAGCTTCACGTCCGTGAGGAGCGCCTTGCCGATCTCGATCATCTGCTGCACGGCGGTGGAGAGCCGGCGCGCCTCCGCGTCGAGATCGACGCTCACCCCGAGGTGCGCGAAGAGCTCCAGCGCCTTCCGGCGCATCGCGGGGTAGTCGAGGAGGCCGCTGCGGCGGCGCAGCTCGCGGCCGAGGAACAGGTTGTCCACCGGCTTGAGGTTGGGGCAGACGTTGAGCTCCTGGAAGATGAGGGAGACGCCGGCCTGCTGCGCCTCCTGGACCGCGCGGAACGCCGCCGGGCGCCCCTGCCAGCGGACCTCGCCCGCGTCGGCGCGGTAGACGCCGGCCAGGATCTTCATGAGCGTGGACTTGCCGGCGCCGTTCTCGCCGAGGAGCCCGACCACCTCGCCCGGGTGGACCGCGAAGCGGACGCGGTCGAGGGCCCGCACGCCCGGGAAGGACTTGCCGATCCCGTCCATCTCGAGGAGCGCCGCCATCGGCTCAGGTCCTCTTGGTCTTCACGTCGAGGACCGCGGCCAGGACGATCACCACGCCGATGATGGAGATGTGCCAGTACGGGTCGATGCCCATCATCACGAGCCCGCTGCGCAGCACGCCCATGATGCACGCGCCGATGAAGACCCCGAGGACCGTGCCGGAGCCGCCGGCCAGCGACGTCCCGCCGATCACCGCGGCGGCGATCGCGTCGAGCTCCCAGCCCTTCCCGGTGTCGGGCTGGGCCGACCCGAAGCGCGAGGTGAGGACGATCCCGGAGATCGCGGCGAGCCCGGCCGAGATCATGTAGAGCACGAACTTGATCCGGTCGATGTCGATGCCCGACAGGAAGGTGGCCTGCTCGTTGCCGCCGATCGCGTACGTCCGCCGCCCGAAGGCGGTGTAGGTGAGGACCACGTGCGCGGCCACCGCGAGGAGCACGGCGATCCAGACGGGCACCGGCAGGTACAGGATCGATCCCTGCGCCACCCAGTGGAACGAGCGCGGCAACCCGGTGATGGGCCAGCCCTTGGAGAGGCCGAGCACGAGCCCGTAGGCGAACGAGAGCATGCCGAGGGTGGCGATGAAGGGCGGGAGCTTCACGTAGGCGATGAGCGACCCGTTGATCGCCCCCATCGCCACGCCCGCGGCGACGCCGACGAGGACGGCGAGCACGGGCGGGAGCCCGAGCGCCACCATCGCCCAGGCCGCGACCATCCCGGCCCACCCCATGACCGAGCCGACCGAGAGGTCGATGCCGCCGGTGAGGATGACGAAGAGCTGGCCCAGGGCGACGATGGCCACGAACGAGATCTGCCGGGACACCTGGTACAGGTTGGTCCCGGAGACGAAGCGCGGGGCGATGACGGCGATCACCAGCGTCAGGAGCAGGAGGGCGATCAGGATCGCCGCCTCCTTCCGCCGGAGGAGGGTCGCGAGCAGGCCGCGCCGCGCGGGGGCGAGGGTGGCGTCCATGAGCTACTTCGCCGCGATGTCCTTCTTCATCTGCTCCATGTAGTTCCCGACGTTGCTCTTCGTGACGAAGATGACGCCGGTGTCGGTGGACTTCGGGAGCTGCTTGCCCTTGGTCGCGTCGAGGAGGGCCTCCACCGACATCCAGCCCATCTTGAAGGTCTTCTGCACCAGGCAGAACGCGACGGTCCCGTCCCGGATCCCCTCGAGCGTGTCCTTGAGGTCGTCGAAGCCCGCCAGGACGACCTTCCCCGCCTTGTTCTGCTGCCGCAGCACCGCCGCCGCCGCCGGCGCGCCCTCCGCCGAGACCGAGAACAGCGCGGTCAGATCGGGGTAGGTCTGGAGGATCGTCTCCGTCTTGTTGGTCGCGACGGAGAAGTCCCCCGCCGTGTCCACGACGTCGAGGACCTTGATCCCCGGACCGTGCTTGGCGATCGCCTCCTTGAACCCCTGCGTGCGGAGGTTGAGGTTCGCGGCCCCCAGCCCGCCCTGCAGGATGACGAGCTTCCCCTTCCCCTTCAGGAGCTCGGCCATGCGCTTCCCCGCCTCGAACCCGGCGGTCCGGTTGTCCGTCCCGATGTAGGTGAGCGCCTCGGACGAGGGCGCCGGCGCGTCGAAGGTGATGACCTTGATCCCGGCCTTGGTGGCGTCGGCGATCACCGGGACCAACCCGGCGTCGTCCACCGCCGAGATGGCGATGCCGTC
>JAEYZK010000437.1 GCA_023428085.1 Pseudomonadota bacterium | reverse complement strand
CCTCGCGGGCGAGCGGCGACGCCGCCTCCGCGAACCGGCGCCGCAGCGCCTCGCGCCGCGCGACGATCCAGGGCACCGCCGCCGGGCCGACGAGGTCGCCGCGGTACAGCGCCACCGCCTCGGCGCGCTGCCGGGGCGAGTCGAGCGCCGCCGCGCGCTCGAACGCGTCCACGTCCAGCCAGGCCGACGGATCGAGCGTGAGGCGCCCCCGGTCGATGTCCACGAAGCGGGCGCCGAGGATCTGCCGGAGGTCGTAGAGCGCGCGGTGCAGGTTGTTGGCGCCGCTCGCCGCGTCCTTGTCCGGCCAGAGCGCGGCGATGACCTCGTCGCGGCCCAGGGTGCGCTCCGCCGCGAGCGCGACGAGCTGGAGCAGGTCGGCCGGCCGCCGGCGGCGCCAGGCGTGGGGGGGCACCGGCGCGTCGCCGAGCGCAACCTCGAAGCGGCCGAGGAGGTGTACGCGGAGCGCAGGGGGAGGCCGGTCCTCTGCGCGGGATTCCCCCGAGCCCGCCGATGTTTCCGAGGAGGGTGCCACTCGGGGGCACGCTACCAGAACTCCGCGCGCCCCGAGTTGATCTCGGGCTAGAACCCGGCCATGCGCTATCGCCTCTCGCTCCCCGCGCCGCGGACCCACCTCTTCCACGTCGAGGCCACGCTGGCGCGGCCGGGCGCCGCGGCGGAGCTGGTCTTCCCGGTCTGGACGCCGGGCAGCTACCTCGTGCGCGAGTTCGCGCGCCACGTCGAGGGGCTCGAGGCCGTCGACGCGGCGGGCAGGCCGCTGCCCGTCGTCCGCCTCGACAAGCACCGCGTGTCGATCGCCGCCGGCGGCGCCGAGGCGGTGACGCTCCGGTGGCGCGTCTACGCGAACGAGCTCACCGTCCGCACCTGCCACCTCGACGAGACGCACGGCTACCTGAACGGCGCCGCCGTGTTCCCGTACGTGCCCGGGCGGCTCGGCGAGCCGTGCGAGCTCGAGATCGTCCCGCCCCCGGGCTGGCAGGTCGCGACCGCGCTCGACGGCGGCCCGACGCGCTTCACCGCACGTGACTACGACGCGCTCGCCGACGCGCCCATCGAGATCGGCCGCCACCGCCTGCTCCGGTTCGAGGCCGCCGGGCGGCCGCACGAGCTCGCGCTCTGGGGGCGCGCGCGCCTCGACGAGGAGCGGCTCACCGCCGACGTGCGGCGGATCGTCGAGGCCTTCGCCGACCTCCTCGGCGGCGTCCCGTACGACCGGTACCTCTTCATCGTCCACCTCACCGACAAGCGGCGCGGCGGGCTCGAGCACGCGCGCTCGACCACGCTCAACGTCGGCCGCGGCAGCTTCCACCCGCGCGACGCGTACGAGGAGACGCTCTCGCTCGTCGCCCACGAGTTCTTCCACCTCTGGAACGTCAAGGCGCTCCGGCCCGCCGCGTTCACGCCGTACGACTACGCCCGCGAGCAGTACACGCGGCTCCTCTGGTGGTTCGAGGGCGTGACCTCGTACTACGACACGCTCATGCTGGTCCGCGCCGGGCTCACCGCGCCGCGGCGCTGGCTGCGCAACCTCGGCCAGGCGCTCACCGCGCTCGCCCGCACGCCCGGCGCCACGAAGATGAGCGCCGAGGAGTCGAGCTTCCTCGCCTGGGTGAAGCAGTACCGGCCCGACGAGAACAGCGTGAACAGCATGGTCTCGTACTACCTCAAGGGCGAGCTCGTCGCGCTCGCGCTCGACCTCGCGCTCCGCCGCGCCGGCAGCTCGCTCGACGCGCTCCTGCGCACGCTGCTCGCGCGGCACGCCGCCGGCGGGCTGCCCGAGGACGGCGTCGAGCGCGCCGCCGCCGACGTCCTCGGCCCCGCAGCCGCGAAGGCGTTCTTCGACCAGTACGTGCGCGGCGTCGCGGCGCTCGAGCTCGGGCTCGAGGAGTTCGGCCTCCGCGAGCAACGGCGCGTCGCGAGCGGGTTCGACGACAAGGGCGGCACCCCCGGACCCGAGAACGGGAAGGGCGAGCCCGGCTGGCTCGGCGCGGACCTCGCCTCCGGGCCGAAGCTGGTCGTGCAGAGCGTGCGCGAGGGCAGCCCCGCGTGGGCGGCCGGGCTCCAGCCCGACGACGAGCTCGTGGCCGAGGACGGGTTCCGCGTGGACCGGGGCGCCCTGTGGGAGCGGCTCGTCGAGGAGGGGCCCGCGGGGCGGCTGCGCCTGACCGTCTTCCGGCGCGACGAGCTCGTCGAGGTCGCGGTCCCGCTCGCGAAGGCGCCCGAGGACACCGTCTGGGTGGAGCCGATCCCCGACGCGCCGCCCGAGGCCCGCGCCGCCTTCGAGGCGTGGTGCGGGGCGGAGTTCCCGGTAGGCGCGACCCAGCCGTGAACCGGTTCCACCTCCGTTCGCCCTGGCGTTCTCCTTGCCCGGTCATCCTGAGCGTAGCGGCCGCCCATGGGCGGCCGCGGAGTCGAAGGAGACCGGGTAGAGGATCGCAACCCAGACGCCCGCCCCTCCCCCCGCTATGATTCCCGTTCGACCATGACCTTCGACCCCGACGTCTACCGCCCGCGCCGCACCCGGATCTTCGAGGAGATGGAGCGCCGCGGCGGCGGCGCGCTGCTCCTCCCCGCCGCCGACGAGAAGCTCCGCAACAACGACGCCGAGTACCTGTTCCGCCAGGACTCCGACTACGCCTGGGCCGTCGGGCTCGACGAGCCCACCGGCTGCGCGCTCTTCCTCGCGAAGGACGGCGAGCGGAAGCTCATCCTGTTCGTCCGCCCGCGCGACAAGGAGAAGGAGATCTGGACCGGCCGCCGCGCCGGCGTCGAGGGCGCGCGCGAGCTCTACCTCGCCGACGAGGCGCGGACCGTGCCCGAGATCGACGTGCAGCTCGCCGGCCGGCTCGAGGGGGCGAGGACGCTCTGGTACCGGCTCGGGTTCGACGCCGCGTGGGACGCGCGGGTGATCCGCGTGCTCGGCGAGCTCCGGAACGGCGTCCGCTCCGGGAAGCGCGCGCCCGAGGCGCTCGCCGACAGCGGGCGGATCCTGCACGAGCTGCGCCTCGTGAAGACGCCCGACGAGATCGCGCTCCTCCGCAAGGCCGCCGACGTGACCGCCGAGGGCCACCTCGCCGCGATGCGCGACGGCATCGACGGCCGGCGCGAGTTCCAGGTGCAGGCCGAGATCGAGTACGCGTTCCGCCGCCGCGGCGGGAGCGGCCCCGGCTACGGCACCATCGTCGCCGCTGGTCCCAACGCGACCGTGCTCCACTACCGCGCCGACCACGGCGTCCTGCGCGACGGCGAGCTGTGCCTCGTCGACGCCGGCGGCGAGTACGACTGGTACTCCGCCGACGTCACGCGGACCTTCCCCGTCTCCGGCGAGTTCACGAGCCCGCAGCGCGACCTGTACGCGCTCTGCCTCGCCGCCGAGAAGGAGGCCATCGCCGCCGTGCGCCCCGGGACCACGCTCGAGGCCGTGCACGAGCGCACCGTGCGCCGCCTCACCGAGGGGCTCATCGCGCTCGGCCTGCTCCAGGGGAACGCCGACGACCGGATCGCCGACGGCTCGTACAAGCGGTACTACATGCACCGGACCAGCCACTGGCTCGGCATGGACGTGCACGACGTCGGCGACTACCACGTCGACGGGAAGCCCCGTCCCCTCGTGCCCGGGATGGTGCTCACGATCGAGCCCGGCCTCTACGTCGCCCCCGACGACGAGAGCGCCCCCATCGGCCTCCGCGGCGTCGGCATCCGGATCGAGGACGACGTGCTCGTCGGCGCGGACGGCCCCGTGAACCTGACCGAGGGCGTGCCGAAGGAGCTCGCCGACGTCGAGGCCGCGTGCGCGAGGTGAGGGTGAGAGTAGGGCAGGGGTCACGAGAGCCCGCTCGCCCTGAGCGTAGCGGCGCGAAGCGCCGCGGAGTCGAAGGGCGAGCTCACGCGGCCCGCCCACCGCGCACCCTGAGCCTGTCGAAGGCTGAGCGTACCGGAAGCTCCGCTGGCCTCTTCAGAGCCCGGTCATCCTGAGCGGAGCGGCCGCCCCAGGCGGCCGCGGAGTCGAAGGAGGACCGGGGTACTCGCCCCGCCCCGCCCGCAGTCCCGCCCCCCGGACAGCCGTCTGAGCGCACCCGCCAGTCCGCGCTTGACACCCGGAGGCCGGTCCAGTAAACACGCGGCCTTACGTCACGGCGGGACCTTCCCGAAACCCGCAGCAGTCGCGACGGACCGCAGCACCGGGGAGTGGCTCAGTCTGGTAGAGCACTTGGTTCGGGACCAAGGGGTCGCAGGTTCAAATCCTGTCTCCCCGACTCACAGAAGCCCTCGTAGTCGCTGGCGAAAGCCTCGGCTCCGGGGGCTTCGTCTTTTGGCCCCGAGGCGTCGCGCCCTACGGACGCCCTACGGTTCCGCAGATAGCCGGGTTCGAGTACCCCATCAGCCCTGTCGTGTGGGTCGTTCGAGGTGAGCAGGCGGCGAGCCGCCACCGGGAGGTTCCCGATGGCGGCGCTCGCGAGCCCGTTCAGCCCAGTGCGCATGTCGCTCACGTCGAGGTGGCCGTAGGTCATGGCCGTGAGGCGCGGGTCCGTGTGGCGGAGGACACGCTGGACCGTCGCCAGCGGCACGCCGGCCTTGAGGAGCAGGGTGGCCGTGGTGTGCCGGAGGTCGTGGAACCGCACGTGGCGCGGCACCGGCTTCGCCCAGAGCTTCATGTTGCACTTCGGGCAGCGCCCCGCGTCCGCGCTCGGCTCCAGCTTCCGATAGCCGCACCCCTTCCGGCGACAGAGGTGCTCGTACCCCGTCACGACCCCGGCCCGGCCGAGCGCGCGCCGGAGCACTTCGTCAACGGCGAGGTCGGGGGAGTGCATGGAGCCGTCAGCCCGCGGAAACACCAGCACGGATGGGGAGCGGCGGAGTGCCTCCTCCAGCCAGGGCACGAGCAGGTCGGGCACGGGCAGCAGGTCGGTGTGGCCGCCCTTTGTCGTGTCGTGGTCGTACGACCGCCCCACCATGATGGTCCGCTCCGCCAGGTTCACGTCCGTCTTCCGGAGCCCCAGAAGCTCGCCCTTCCTCATGCCGGTGAGGACCGCGGTGGCGAACAACGGGCGCCAGCGCGGGTCGAGGGCGACGATGAGCGCCATCACCTCCTCCGGTCGCAGGTACTCGGGCTTGCCGCGCGTGACCTTCCGGCGCTCGACGGCAGCCGCCGGGTTCGTCCCCGTCCACTTCCCCCGGCGGATGGCCTTCGAGTAAATGACGTGGACGAGCCCGCGCAGGTGGTTGATGGACCGGGGGGCGAGGTCGTCCGCCTTCGAGTTCATCACTCCTTCGAGCTTCGCCGTCGTGACCTCGCGCACACGCAGCTTCCCGATGCTGGAGATGAGGTGCTTCCGCGCGAACGCCAAGAGGGTGGCGGAGCGCAGGCGCCGGCCGTACTCGTCCCACCACCACTCAAACAACTGCTCGAACGTCTCGTCGCCGGCTCCCGCGAGCGGGTCGAGTCCTTTCCTCTGGCGGTCCGCCTTCTTCTCCTGGTCGAGCGCGTAGTGCCGCGCCTCGGTCTTGCTCGCGTGCGCCAACCGCTCCTCGCGCCAGCGGCCGGTCGCGTCCTTCCAGCGCGCGGCCCAGGCCGCGCCCCGCTTCGTCACGTAGGCCATGACCTACCTCCTGCTCCTCTTCGTCTCGCGCGGCTTCGGCGCGACGACGTCGCGGTCGAGGTATCCGTGCTCCGACAGCCACTCGGCCATCGCCCAGGCCGCCATGCTCGACAGGGACCGCAGATTCGCGTCGGCTGCCTTGGCCAACGCGTCCTTGATGGAGGCGGGGATGCGGAGGTTCAAGACGGCGTCGGACTTCACGCTCAATTTGTAACACAACGTGCAGGGGTCGAACATGAGGCTACTCCTACCCGGTGACCACGGAGCGAGGCGTGGCGAAGGCGCGGACCGCCTCGGGCCGAAAGCGCAGCATCCGGCCGATGCGGATGGCCGGCAGGACGTCGCGCTCGGCGGCCTTGTAGACGTAGGACGGCGAGCAGCGGAGGAACTGGGCCACCTCCCGGACGGTCCAGAGGGTGGAAACGGGCGTCTCGTCGTCGTTCGGCATGCACTTCTCCTGGCGGCGTCCGAGGGCGTCGCTGGTTCGAGTTGTCGATGAGGCGGGCCGAGCGGGCCGGTGCGGTCCCGAGGTCGGCTCAGGGCGAGCCGAGCACTACCGGGCGCAAGCGGGGTGACTTCCTGCTCCTCATACTACTCTAACAGAAGGGGAGGGGGCTTCGCGGTGGGCGGCAGGCGCACCGGCTCCGTCTCCGCGAGGAGGACTCGTGCTGGACCTTCAACGCGCTGGGATTCCGCCGTATCCGTGGGTCTACCTGGACCACTGGGCGCTCCAGCTCTTCTCCACCCAGTTCATCCGCGGGAACCGGCTGCTGTTCATCCTGCGGCGCGCTGCTCATGTCCGGGATGAACCTCATCGAGAGAACAAGGATGGGAGCGGGGTCCTCCGACCACAGGACCGTGTTCGCCATCCAGGACTTTCTGGAAGCAGCCGGACCGAGTTGGGCCATCCTCACCGGACTGCATCATCAGCCGCCCATTGATGGGGGCAGGTCATTCCCACCAACGAACCCCGACATCGTGGTGACGACCGAGCGCTATGAACCCTGGAGGTTGAGCGCCACGCACTGGAGCGATACGAATGTCTCCGGTGAGACCACGGGGAGTGGCCTCGACGGTGACCCGTTTCAGTTGAGCCGGTAGATGGGAGCGAGCATGCGTGTCGTCTCCCACGCTCTCCCACCGCCCCCTCGTCACGACATCTCACCGTACCTGAGGCGACCGCTTCCCGGTATGGCCGCTGCGGTGGCCGATCCTGAGGAGGTGGCGGAGTGAGGGAGGCCCC
>JAEYZK010000420.1 GCA_023428085.1 Pseudomonadota bacterium | reverse complement strand
CGACCGGGGACGGGCGCCGGGCCAGGGCGCGCAGCAGCGGGCGGAGCGCCTGGCATCGGACGCGGCGCAGGAGCGGGCGCGGCCGCCGGGCGGGGCGCGGGAGCGGGAGCGGCTGCGCCGGCAGCGGGCGCCTTCCCCTCGACCAGCTCCTTCACCTTCGTGATGAGCGCCTGGCTCTCGAACGGCTTGGAGATGTGACCGTCGGCGCGGGCGGCCCGGGCGCGCCCCTCGTCGAACGCCTCGAACGTCCCGGCGAGCAGGAGCACCGGGATGTGCTTCAGGCCGGGATCGGCCTTGATCGCCTCGCAGACCTCGTAGCCGTTCTTCCGCGGCATCACCACGTCCGCGAGGATCACGTCGGGGCGGAGCTCGCGCGCGCGGGTGACCGCGTCCTCTCCGTTGTCCACGGAGATGACCTTGAAGTCCTCGTTCGCGAACGTGATGCCGACGACCTTCTGGATGGTGATCGAGTCGTCCGCCAGGAGCAGGTTCTTGGGCATGGGCGTCTGAGGACTTCGCGAGAGGAGAGAAGCCGTATCCAGTAACCCCGCGTTTCCCCGAATGTCAAGATTTGCCGGGCGTTTGGGTGTTCCTTCGGGCCCGACTCCGACCTGGAGCGCCGGCCCGTTTCACGCGCCGAAGAGCGTGTCCCACGGCGGACGGACGACATCGGGTCCGCCCTCCCCCACGCCGAGCACCCGATCGGCGAGGACGCCGACGCCGGCGCCGCCTGCATCGACGAGCAGCACGGTCCGCGCCGGACCCGCGGGTGCGCCGTACACCGCGCCGAGGTCGACCACGGAGTGGAGCGATCGCGCGTGGTAGAGGAGGCCCCGGTGCGAGGGTGGCGTCAGCGGCACCTGCGCGAGGCGGGGCTCCTCGAGCACCTGCATCAGGAGCGACAGCGGGACCGCGAACACCTTGCCGGCGCGCGAGAAGCGGAGCTCGCGCTCGGCGAAGGGGCCGAGATCGGGCGGCGGCTCCGGGTTCTCGACCGCCGGCTCGAGCGGCGCGAACCCGAGGCTCCCGACGGCGAGCTCGAGCGCCACCGCGCCGCCCGCGACCACGGCGCCGGAGAACGGCGAGGGCTGGGGCAGCGGCGTGGGGACGGGCAGCTGGAAGAACTCCGCGCCGGCGAGGTCCACGATCCCGTGGAGCGCCTCCACGCGCAGCGCGAGCCGGGGCGTACCTTCCGTGAGCAGCGCGTAGGGGGTGGACCCACCCGGCAGGCCGAGGACGGTGGAGACGAAGGCGGTGGGATAGGTGTCGCCGCGCGCGACGATCTCGCCGCCCTCGGCGGGCGCGGGGACGATCTCGCGGAGGTGGGACAGGCGGAGCGCGAGTCGGACGCCGCCGGCCGAGAAGAGGAGCGCCTTGCGGTCCGACGGGAGGTCCACGGGGCCATGATATACACGTCGTGATGAGCGCGTCGGTGCTCCTCGTGGACGACGAGCGCTTCGCGCGCACGGTGTACTCCGACTACCTGCGCGCGAGCGGGTACGACGTCGAGGTCGCGCCCGACGCGGAGGCGGCGCTGACGCTCCTGAAGCGCCGCCGGTTCGACGTCCTCCTCACCGACGTGATCCTCCCCGGCTCCTCCGGCCTCGACCTCATGGGGATCGCCAAGGGGCTCGATCCGAACCTCGAGGTGGTGGTCATCACCGCGCTCGACAAGGTCGATCCCGCGGTGCGGGCCATGAAGTCGGGCGCGAGCGACTACCTCGTGAAGCCGGTGACGCCCGAGGGGCTCCAGATCGCGGTCCAGCGCTGCCTCTCCACGCGCGCGCTGCTCGACGAGAACAAGGCCCTGCGCGCGCACCTGAAGCTGTTCGAGGCCGGGCAGCGCATCGCCGCCACGCTCGACCGCGACACGCTGGTGCCGGTGGCGCTCTCGGCGGTGGCGAGCGCCTGCCGGTCCACCGGGGCGGTGCTGTTCGAGAAGACCGCGGCCGGCGAGTGGGTGCTCTCCGGCGCGCACGGGCTCGCGTACGAGCTCGCGGCGGAGCTGCTCCGCCTCTGCCGGCCGGCGCTGGAGGGGCTCGGCGAGCGGCCGGACGCGATCGACCTCCTCCCCGGGACCGACGCCGAGCTCGGGCCGCGCGCGCTCCTCCTGCCGGTGGCGGGCGAGGGGAAGGCGGTCGCGACGATCGCGGTGCTCGTCTCCGGCGCGCTCGACGACGTCGCCACCGAGGCGGCCGACTTCCTCTGCCGGAACCTCGGGCTCGCGCTGCACAACCTCGGCCGGTTGAAGCAGGTCGAGCACCTCGCCTACCTCGACGACCTCACGCACCTCTACAACACCCGCTACCTCGACATGGTCCTCGACCGCGAGGTGCAGGGCGGCCGCCCCTTCACCGTCCTCTTCATGGACCTCGACCGGTTCAAGCGGGTCAACGACGAGCACGGGCACCTCTCCGGCTCGCGCCTCCTCGTGGAGGTGGCCCGGGTGCTCCGCTCCTGCGTGCGGGACGACGACATCCTCGTGCGCTACGGCGGCGACGAGTACGTGATGCTCCTCGTCGGGATCGACTCCGGCGGCGGGCTCAAGGTGGCCGAGCGCATCCGCCGGGCCGTCGAGGACCACCGGTTCCTGTCGCGGGAGGGCTCGCGCGTCCGGATCACCTGCTCCATCGGCCTCGCGAGCTTCCCCGAGCACGCCCAGGCGAAGGCGGAGATCCTCGACATGGCCGACCGCGCCATGTACCGGGGCAAGCGGTCGAGCCGGAACGTCGTCTACATGGCCTCGAAGGACCTGCCGCCGGTGCCCCCGGGGGAGCGCGAGCGGGAGAAGTAGCGACTCCGCGAACGAGCCCGAGCCCGAAATGAACCGCGGGGCCAGGAGAGCGATCTCCTGGCCCCGCTGACGACGACTGCCGGGTTCCGCCCGTCCTGACACGTAATAGCGGCTGCCCTCGTCATCGACGGCACAGGCCCAGACCAGCCGAACCGCCCCGTCGCATGGAGGAAACCTAACCTGCCCGGCGGCGAAAAATCAAGTCAACCCGGGCACTTGGCCTGTTTTCGCGGGGTTGCGGCGGGCCCCTGCTCACCCTGCCCCGCGGGGGTGCCTATTTCTTGGCCACGTACTTCCGGACGTCGAAGGCCACGGCCGAGACGATGATGATCCCCTTCAGGATGAGCTGGATGTAGGGGTTCACGCTCACGAACGTGAGCCCGTAGTTGATGACGCCGAAGATGAGCACCCCGACGACGATGCCCGGGATGCGCCCGATGCCGCCCGTGACGGACACGCCGCCGACCACGCAGGCCGCGATCGCGTCGAGCTCGTACATGTTCCCGTAGTTGTTCGTCGCGCCCCCGGTGCGGCTCGCCTCGAGCACGCCGCCGAGGCCGTAGAGGGCGCCGGCGATCGTGTACATCACGATCGTCGTCCAGAAGACGTTGATGCCGGAGACCTTGGCCGCGTTCACGTTCCCGCCGATCGCGTAGACGTTCTTCCCGAACGTCGTCTTGTTCATGAGGACCCACATGAACAGGGTCACCGCCACGGCGATCAGCACGATGTACGGGAGCGAGAGGAAGCCCGAGCCGATCGCCCCGGTCCCGATCTCGGTGAAGTCGGCGCGGAGGCCGCCGATGGGCTGCGAGTCGTTGGGGGACTGGGCGAAGTAGTACCCGTTGATGCCGTAGATCCACAGGTACGCGCCCAGCGTGGCGATGAACGGCGCGACCCCGAACCGCGCGATCACCCACCCGTTGACGAGCCCGAACAGCGCACAGGCCACCACGGCCAGGAGGATGGGGAGGAGGAGCGTGACGAACGACGGCATGTGGACCCAGATCCAGGTCTTCTGGAGCCCGGGGTAGAAGAGCCGGGGGTACTCCGGGATCTGCAGCATGGACGCCGAGAGCACGGACGCCAGGCCGACCATGCGGCCCGCCGAGAGATCGGCGCCCGCGGTCAGGATGGCGAAGGCCGCCCCCATCGCCACGATCAGGCGCGTCGAGTTGTGCACCAGGACGTCACGCAGCGTGTAGACCGTCAGGAACGATCCGAAGTCCCGCCACCAGGCGTAGAGGGCGATGAGCAGGACGAGCACGATCATCGCCGCGAAGATCGCGTTGTCCTCGACGAGCTGGAGGACCTGGCGCCCGCGGGAGCGGCGCGGGCCGCCGGGCTTGTCGCCCTGCGGCCCCTGGGGACCGGTGCTGCGGAGCTGGTTCTCGGTGAGGGCCATGGGTCCGACGCCTCCTGCTGATCACATGAACTGCGCGGCGAGCCGCATGATCTCCTCCTGGCTCGCCCGGTTGCCTTCGAGGACCCCGGAGACCCTGCCCTCGCACATCACCATGATCCGGTCCGACATGCCGAGGAGCTCCGGCATCTCCGAGGAGATCATGACGATGCTCTTCCCCGCGCGGGCGAGCTCCTCGATGATCGTGTAGATCTCGAACTTGGCGCCGACGTCGATGCCGCGGGTGGGCTCGTCCAGCAGCAGGATGTCGGGCTCGGTGAGCAGCCACCGCCCGAACAGCACCTTCTGCTGATTCCCGCCGGAGAGGTCGCGGATCAGGGTCGCGAGGCTGGGCGTCTTCACCCGCAGCCGCTCGACGACCCGGGCCGCGGCGGCGCGGCGGGACCGGTCGTCGAGCAGCCCGGCGCGCACGTACCGGCGCAGGTTGGCGATGAGGCTGTTCTCGAGCACCGAGAGCGAGGGGAAGATCCCGGAGCCGCGCCGATCCTCGGTGAGGAGGGCCATGCCCAACCGCTTGGCGTCGGCCGGCGTGTCGATGCGCACCGGCTTGCCCCGGAGCTCGATCCCGCCGTGCAGGACGGCCCGCATGCCGAACAGCGCCTCGACGAGCTCGGTCCGCTGCGCCCCGACGAGGCCCCCGATCCCCAGGATCTCGCCCTTGCGCAGCTCGAAGCTCACGTTGCGGAACGAGCGGGGATGCGGAGACGTGAGCCCCTTGACGCGGAGCACGACCTCCCCCGGCACGTTGTGCTTCTCCGGGAAGCGGTGGACGAGATCGCGCCCCACCATGTTGCGGATGATGAGGTCCTCGGTGAGCGCCGCCGCCGGCCAGGTGCCCACCCGGCGGCCGTCGCGCATGATGGTGACGTCGTCGGAGATCCGCAGGATCTCCTCCATCTTGTGCGAGATGTAGATGATGGCCACGCCGCGATTCTTCAGGTCGCGGATGATCCGGAAGAGGTGCTCGACCTCGTGCTCGGTCAAGGACGAGGTCGGCTCGTCCATGATGATGACCTTGGACCGGTACGAGACGGCCTTCGCGATCTCGACCGACTGGATCTTCGAGACCGAGAGGTTCCCCAGCCGCGTGGCCGGGTCGATCGTCATGCCGAGATCCCGGAACAGCGCCTCGGTGGCCCGAGACATCGCGGCGTGATCGACGAAGGGGAACGGCCCGACGCGGCGCAGCGGGAACCGGCCGAGCCAGATGTTCTCCATCACGCTGCGGTGCGGGATCGGGTGCAGCTCCTGGTGGATCATCGAGATGCCCTGGGCCAGGGCGATCTTGGGCTCGGTGATCTGGACCGGCCGCCCCTCGAGGACGATCTCCCCCTGGTCCGGCGCGTAGAGGCCGAACAGGCACTTCATCAGCGTGGACTTGCCGGCGCCGTTCTCGCCCATGAGGGCGTGCACGGTGCCCGGCCTCACCTGAAGGGTCACGTCGTCGAGCGCCCGTACGCCGGGGAACTCCTTCGAGACGTGGTTCATCTCCAGCAGGAAGCCGTTCGAGCTCACGAGGCCACCCCGTCGACAAGCCGTTGCGCGCCGGGGGGGCGGCCGCTCGGGCCGCCCCCCCGGTCGAGACCTCACGGGCCGTCGCCGGCCCGACCCAGCGTTACTGCGCTTCCGCCATGTTGGACTTGGTGATCGGCTTGTAGTCGACCCACACGTACTTGCCGTCCTTCAGCTCGTAGCCGACGTTGGCCTTCGAGGGCGTCTCGCCCTTCGCGAGCACCATCGACAGGTTGGCCGTCGCGGCGCCCTGGTTCTTGGCGTCGTTCAGCACGGTCCCGAGGAGCGTGCCGTCCTTGAGGGCCTGGAGCGCCGGGGCGGTCGCGTCCACGCCGACGACCGGCATGAACTTGCCGCCCTTGAAGTACCCGGCGGCCTTGAGCGCCTCGATGGCGCCGAGCGCCATGTCGTCGTTGTTGGCGAACACGAACTCGATGCTCTTGTGGGCGCCGAGGAAGGCGGCCATCTTCTCCTGGCCCTTCACGCGGTCCCACATGCCGGTGTCCTCGGCGAGCTTCTGGACCTTGATGCCGGCGTCCTCGACCGCCTTGATCGAGAACTTGGTGCGGAGCTCGGCGTCCTGGTGGCCCGGCTCCCCCTTGAGCATCACGTACTGCATGACGCCGTCCTTGTTCAGGTCGGCCTCGGGGTGCGCCTTCCAGTAGTCCACCGCGAGCTTGCCCTCCATCGTGCCCGACTGCTCCGCGATGGCGCCGACGTAGTAGGCCTTCTCGTACTTCTTCATGTCGTCCGCGAACGGCTCGCGGTTGAAGAAGACGACCGGGACCTTGGCCGTCTTGGCCTTCTGGATGATCACGCCCGCGGCGGCGCGATCGACGGGGTTGATGGCGAGCGCCTTCACGCGCTTCGTGAGGAAGAGATCGACCTTGTCGTTCTGCGTGGCCTGGGAGTTCTGGCTGTCGACCATGTCGATCTTCGCCTTGCCCTCGGCCGTCTTGAGGATGGCGTTCCGCACGCCGGTCATGAAGGTGTCGTCGAACTTGTAGATGGCGACGCCGATGGTCGGCACGTCCGCGGCGACTGCGACGCCCGCCGCCGCGAGGACGGCGACGACAACGGAAAGAACGGTCTTCTTCATGGTGTGGACCTCCACTGCGACTGTTCGAAGGACTCCGAAAGACGCTCCCTCACTTCACCCCGGTGCATCGCTGTACGCCGTGCGGGCCTACTTTCGCTCGAAAGCCCGAACGGTACCAACTTGTTTCCGTTTCTTACGATTCCCTTCATGTGACGGCCGCGCCATCCGCGGCGCTCGTCACGAAAAGCCTCGGCTTCTTGCCTACTTGCTTCTCGTAGGCGGCGAGGGCGGTCCTCCGGAGTGGATCGACTGCCGCATGCGGCAGGAGATTCACGGTGCACCCGCCGAAACCGCCGCCCGTGATCCGCGCCCCAGCGACCCCCGGGACCTCCCGGGCCAGCGCGACGAGGAGGTCGATCTCCTCGCAGCTCACCGCGTAGTCGTCGCGCAGCGAGTCGTGCGAGGCGTTCATGAGCGCGCCGAAGCGGGCCAGGTCCCCGCGCCCGAGCGCCTCCTTGCTCTCCAGCACGCGCGCGCACTCGGTGATGACGTGCCGGCAGCGCCGGTACACGGTGGGGGCCAGGTCGTCCGCGCAGGCGGCGAGCTGCTCCAGGGTCGCGTCCCGGAGCGCCGCCACCCCGGGGAAGCGCGCCCGGAGGGCCGCGACCCCGGCGGCGCACTCCGCGCGGCGCGTGTTGTACTCCGAGCCCACGAGCGCGTGCTTCACCCCGCTGTCCACGATGGCGATGACGTGATCGCCCAGCGCGAGCGGGACGAGCTCGTGCGCGAGCGAGCGGCAGTCGAGGAAGAGCGCGTGCCCCGCCCGCCCCATGAGCGAGATGAACTGATCCATGATCCCGCACTTCATCCCGACGAAGTCGTTCTCCGCCTGCTGGCAGAGGCGGGCCAGGCGCGGGCCGGGGATGTCGAGGCCGAGGAGCGCCCGGGCCACCTCGCCGGTCGCGACCTCGAGCGCGGCCGACGAGGAGAGCCCGGCGCCCTGGGGCACGTTCCCGGCGAAGGCGAGGTCCATGCCGGCGAGCGGCACCCCGGCGCCGGCGAGGGCCCAGAGCACGCCGCGGACGTAGTTGCTCCAAGGGTGGGCGGGGTCGCGCTCGATGGGGCGGTCCACCGCGAACGCCACGGTCTCGCCGTAGTCCGCGGAGTGGACGCGCACCTCGGCGCCGTCGCGGCGGCGGCCGGCCATCTCGATCCCGAACTCGAGCGCCATCGGCAGCACGAAGCCGTCGTTGTAGTCGGTGTGCTCGCCGATGAGGTTCACGCGGCCGGGCGCCCGCCGGGTGAGGATCGGGCCGCCGCCGCCGCCGAACCGCTCGACGAGGACCTCTCGCATCGCCCGCATGTCACCCCTCCGCGTCCGCCCGGCGGACCGCGTCCACCGTGGCGGGCCCGACCTTGCGGAGCTCGGCGGCGCTCTCCTCCGCGAGCTTGTCCATGATGAAGTTCCCCGCCCCCGCCTCGCAGCCGGCGAGGTACTTGAGCTTCGTCGCGGTGCGGAGCGGCGGGTAGAACTCGAAGTGCAGGTGCGACTCCGGGTGATCGGCGCCGTCGGTCGGCGCCTGGTGGCAGACCATGATGTACGGGAACGGCTTCTGGAAGAGCGCGTCGTACTTGAGCAGCAGGCCCTTCAGCACCGCCGCCAGGTCCTCCACGTCCTCGCCCGACCACTCGACCATGCTCGCCTGGTGCCGCTTCGACGCGACGTAGACCTCGTACGGGTACCGGGCGAAGAAGGGGACGAAGGCGACGAACCGCTCGCCCTCGAGCACGATCCTGCGGCCGTCCGCGCGCTCGGCCTGGACCGTGTCGCAGAAGAGGCACCGCCCGTGCTTCAGGTGGTGCGCCCGCGACGCCTCGAGCTCCTTCTGCGGGATCGGGGGGACGAACGGGAAGGCGTAGATCTGGCCGTGCGGGTGGTGGAGCGTCACCCCGACCGCCTCGCCCTTGTTCTCGAACACGAAGACGTACTCGATGCCCTCGCGCGCGCCGAGCACGGCGGTCCGATCGCGCCAGACCCGCGCCAGGTTCGCGATGCGGCGCAGCGGCATCGTCGCGAGCGCGGCCCGGTGATCGGGCGAGTAGAGCACCACCTCGCAGACCCCGCGGGCCGGCTGCACCGGCGAGACCGGCGTGGCCTCGACCGCCGGCGCCGGCGGCGCCGCGTGGAGCGAGGGGAACTTGTTCTCGAACACGACGACGTCGTAGTCCGGCGCGGGCACCTCGGTCGGGAACCCGCCCGGCTTCGTCGGGCAGAGCGGGCAGTAGTCCTCGGGCGGCAGGAACGTGCGCTCCTGGCGGTGCGTCGCGGTGATCACCCACTGCGAGAGGAGCGGGTGCCAGCGGAGCTCGGACACGTCAGGGCTCCTTCTCGCCGGGGGAGCGGCGGTTCGCGTCGGCGCCTCCGGGGGAGCCGCGGCCCCCCCGCCCGGGCGCCTCGGGGAACCGGTAATAGGTGAGCTCCCGCCCGTCGGGGAGGCGGATCACCTGCTTGTCCGGGGGCGGCTCGGCCGGGCGCGCGGAGGGAGGCTCGCTGGTTCGGGTCACGTTCACTCCGTGTACACAGGCATCGGGTGGAGCCGCCGTCGCGGCGCCGCGCCTCAGACCACCTTCACCTCGAGGCCGCGCTCGCGCAGGGCGGCGAGCGCGCCTGCGTCGGCGGCGGCGTCCGTGATGAGCAGGTCGATCTCGTCGAGGTCGGCGAACTTGGCGAGGGCGATCTTGCCGATCTTGCTGGCGTCGGCGAGCACCACCCGCCGCCGCGCCGCCTTCACGAACAGCGCCTTCATCTCCGCCTCGGCCACGTTCACGTTCGTGATGCCGTGCGCGGCGTCCACGCCCGACACCCCGATCAGCGCCAGGTCGGCGTGGACGCGCGGGAGGATGAACTCGGCGAACGGGTTGACGAGCGAGTGCTGCTTGGGCCGGAGCGTGCCGCCGGTCACGATGGTGGTGATGTCGGGGTCGGCCTCGAGGATCGCCGCGATGTTGAGGCCGTTCGTGAAGACGGTCGGCTTCTTCTTCTGCTCGACGAGCTTGCGGGCCGCGGCGGTCACCGTCGTGCCCACGTCGAGGATGAGCGTGTCGCCGGAGGACACGAGCTCGACGGCGGCGGCGGCGATCCGGTCCTTCTCCGCCATGTGCGAGCTCTCCTCGACCTGGAACGGCCGCTCGAGCCCGATCTTCTCGGCCAGGATGGCCCCGCCGTGCGTCCGCCGGAGGACGCCCTCCTTCTCGAGCGCGTCGAGGTCCTGCCGGATCGTCACCTCGGAGACGTCGAGCCGGCGCGCGAGCTCCGCGACGAGGCACCGCCCCTCCCGCTTGAGCCCTGCCACGATCTCGCGCCGCCGTTCCTCGGGGAACATCGCGCCTCCTCGCCGCCTCGTTCTCCGCTCTTACATATACCTTCGAGTCCTATTCAATACCCTAAACGAAGCATGTCGTTTGTCTTCGTTTCCGCAGATGCTCGCTGCGTCCAAGAAGGTACCCACTGGTCCACCCGGTGTACCCACCACGAAAAAAGCGAGCCGCGCGAAGGCCTTGGAGGCCCGCGCGCGGCTCGCGTCCGTCCCCGAGGGACGTGGGAAGAGCCCTTCGTCAGTAGTCCATCTCGTCCATGCCGCCCATGCCGCCCATGCCGCCACCCGGCGCGGCCGGCGCCTTCTTCTTCGGCTTCTCGGCGACCATCGCCTCGGTGGTGAGGAGCAGGCTCGCGACCGACGCGGCGTTCTGGAGCGCGGTCCGCGTGACCTTGGTCGGGTCGATGACGCCGGCCTTGTCGAGATCCTCGAAGACCTCGGTCTGGGCGTTGAAGCCGAACGCGCCCGCGCCCTCGAGGATCTTGCTCACGACGACCGGGCCGTCCCAGCCGGCGTTCTCGGCGATCCGCTTCGCCGGCCACGCGAGCGCCTTGGCGACGATCTGCACGCCGAACTGCTGGTCGCCGGCGGCCTTGACGCCCTTGAGCGCCGCGAGCGAGCGCAGGTAGGCGACGCCGCCGCCCGGCACGATGCCCTCCTCGACCGCGGCGCGGGTGGCGTGCAGCGCGTCCTCGACCCGGGCCTTCTTCTCCTTCATCTCGGTCTCGGTGGCCGCGCCGACCTGGATCACCGCCACGCCGCCGGCGAGCTTCGCCAGCCGCTCCTGGAGCTTCTCGCGGTCGTAGTCGCTCGTCGTCTCCTCGATCTGGGCGCGGATCTGCTTGATGCGCCCCTCGATGTCGGCCTTCTTGCCCTCGCCGTCCACGACGGTGGTGTTGTCCTTGTCGATCGTGACCCGCTTGGCGCGGCCGAGATCCTTGAGCGAGAGCTGCTCGAGCTTGATGCCGAGCTCCTCCGCGACGACGTTGCCGCCCGTGAGCACGGCGATGTCCTTCAGCATCTCCTTGCGGCGATCGCCGAAGCCCGGCGCCTTCACGGCGCAGACGTGGAGCGTGCCGCGCAGCTTGTTCACGACGAGCGTGGCGAGCGCCTCGCCCTCGACGTCCTCGCCGATGATGAGCAGCGGCTTGCCCGCGCGCGCGACCTGCTCGAGCACGGGGATGAGGTCGGCCATGGCCGAGATCTTCTTCTCGGTGATGAGGATGTACGGCTCCTCGAGGACCGCCTCCATCCGGTCGGCGTTGGTGACGAAGTACGGGGAGACGTAGCCGCGGTCGAACTGCATGCCCTCGACCACCTCGAGCGTCGTCTCGAGGCCCTTCGCCTCCTCGACCGTGATGACGCCCTCCTTGCCGACCTTCTCCATCGCCTCGGCGATGATGTTGCCGATGGTCTCGTCGCCGTTCGCGGAGATGGTGCCGACCTGGGCGATCTCCTTCTTGCCCTGCGTCGGCTTCGACTGCTTCTTCAGCTCGGCGGTCACGACCTCGACCGCCTTGTCGATCCCCCGCTTGAGATCCATCGGGTTGTTGCCGGCGGCGACGAGCTTGAGGCCCTCCTCGAAGATCGAGCGGGCGAGCACGGTCGCGGTGGTCGTGCCGTCGCCGGCCTTGTCGGAGGTGCGGGAGGCGACCTCGCGGACCATCTGCGCGCCCATGTTCTCGAAGCGGGCCTCGACCTCGATCTCCTTGGCCACGGTCACGCCGTCCTTCGTGACCGTCGGCGAGCCGAAGCTCTTCTCGATGACGACGTTGCGGCCCTTGGGCCCGAGCGTCACCGCGACCGCCTCCGCGAGCGTCTGGACGCCGCGCAGGATTGCCTCGCGGGCGGGCTGGTGAAATGCGATCTCCTTGGCCGGCATGCCGAGACTCCTTGTTCGAGAAAGATTCGTGAAATCGCTGGGTTGAGCGGCGACTTTGCTTGGCAGTCGCCCCGAGCGAGCGCTAATGTAACCGTCCGAGGTGGGCGGTCAAGCGAGGTCGGAGGGCGCGCCGGGATCGGCGCCGCGAGCACCCGGATGGGAGGCGACGTTGGTGGCAGGTCGGCACGAGGGGGACGAAGCGCCGGGCACGACCCGGATCGAGCGGTTGCTCGACGCCGCGGGCGCGGCGCTCGAGGAGGGCCGCCCCGAGGATGCGCTCGCCCGGGCGGAGGAGGCGGCCGCCGCCGATCCCCGCTCCGCCGCGGCGCTGCACTACCGCGCCGCCGCGCTCGAGGAGCTCGGGCGGACGGAGGACGCGCGGCTCGCCTACGCGCGGGCGCTCGCGGTCGGCAAGGACGACCCCGAGCTCCTGCTCGGCGCGGCGCGGTTCCTCGTCGAGGGCCTGCCGGACGGCGCGCAGGACCACGCCGATCTCGACGAGGGCCTCGCGCTGGCGCGGCGCGGCGCGAAGCTCGCCGCGCGGGCGGGCGACGCCGAGCTCGAGGTGGCGC
>JAEYZK010000257.1 GCA_023428085.1 Pseudomonadota bacterium | reverse complement strand
GCCTCCGAGAGCTCCTTCCGGACCGCCTGGGCCTCCTCGCGGGCGGCCCGCAGCGCGTCGGCGGCCTCGGCGCGGGCACGGTCCAGCTCCGCCCCGGCCTGGCGCGCCTCCTCCAGCCGCCGCGTCGCCTCGTCGAGCGCCTTCTGCTGCTTGCGGGCCTCGGCGTCGCGCTGCTCGCGCTCCGCCGCCACCTCGCGCGCCTCGCGCCGGAGCTGGGTGAGCTCCGCGCTCGCCTTCTCGAGCCGCGCCGCGAGCTTCTCCACCTCCCCGAGCTCGGCCCGCTTGCGCGCGAGCTCCCGCTCGTCCGCGGCGACCTCCTTCTGCTTCGCCTTCACCCGCTCCGCGGCCGCGCGCTCCTCCTCGGCGATGCCGGCGAGCTTCGCGGCGAGCTCCTTCTCCTTCTCGCGCGCGGCCTTCGCGGCCTCGGCGGCGTCGGCCTTCTTCGCCTCCACCTCGGCGAGCAGCGCCTGCCGCTCCTCCTCGAGCTTCTCCGCCCGCTGGTCGAGCCGCTGCGCCTGCTTCGCGACCTTGGCCTCCTGCTCCTTCGCGGCCGCGGCCTGCTCCTTCGCCGCCGCGATCTGGGCCTCCAGCTCGGCGCGCTCGGCCTTGAGCCCCTTCTTCTCCTCGGCGTGCGCCCTCCGCGCCTCCTCGAGCCTCGCCGCCAGCTCGGCCTCGGCGTCGGCGCGCTCCGCCTTGAGCGCCTTCTTCTCCTCCGCGTGGGCCTTCCGCGTCTCCTCGAGCTTCGCGGCCAGCTCGGCCTCGAGGGCGGCGCGCTCGGCCCGGAGCGCCTTCTTCTCCTCCGCGTGGGCCTTCTCGGTCGCCTTGAGCCTGGCCTCGAGCTCGGCCTCGAGCTCCTTGCGCGCCGCGGCGACCCCCTTCGCGACCTGCGCCTCGGCCTCCTTCTCCAGGGCCGCCTTGAGCTTCTCCGTCCGCTCCTTCTCCTCGCGCCTGCGCTGCTCGGCCTCCTTGTGCGCGACCTCCTTGTCGCGGCGCTCGAGCTCCTTCCGCAGGTCCACCGCCCCCTTGCGCAGCTCGGCCAGCCCGGGGCTGTCCGCGGCGGACTTCGGCGCGCGCGCGAGGTGGGCCTCCAGCTCGATGAGCGCGGCGGGGCTCGGGCGCTCCTGGGCGCGGGCGAGGAGCAGCTTCCCGAGCCCCTCGTGCAGCGGCGCCGCGGTGGGGTAGGTCTGGATCGCGCGCTGGAACAGCTCGAGGGCCTCCTGCGTGCGGCCGGTCTCGAGGTAGTAGCCGGCGAGGGTCTCGACCTGCGCCGCGCTCGCCACCGACCGCACCAGCGTGGCCTCGAGCTTCCCGACGACCTCCTCGTCGAGGAACTTCCTTATCGCGGCGACGGCCTTGTCCTGGTGCGGAAGGAACTCGAGCCCCGCGGCGCCGTCCTTGAGGTGGCGGACCACGGCCTGCACGCTCACCGGCTCGCGATCGGAGCCGAGCCGGAGCTGGATGGGCAGCTTCTGGCCGACGGTGAGCCGGGTCGCGCCGCGGAGCGCGACGCCGGACGTGTTGAGGTTGGACGAGAAGCTGAACGTCCCCCGGCCGTTGACGGCGTAGTCCACGCGGACCATCACCGCGTAACGCCGGGCGCGCCGGCGCTCCGGAGCCTTCGGTTCGTCGCGCTCCGGCCGCTGAGCCTTCTTGCCCTGGCGAGGTTCCATTGCGCCGCCCTCAGGTGACTTGCCTCAGAAGAGCCAAGTCTACCCGGTCGGCGCCATGGACGCGCTTCGCCGGAGAGTGGGACACGCAGACCGGCGCCTGCGTGTAGGTGTTCGTACGTCCGATAGCGGGTGCTAGCCGAGGCTCTTGACCATCTCCGCGAGGCGATCGCAGCCCTTGTCGATGGCCTCCATCGACGTGGCGAACGAGCAGCGGATGTAGCCCGGCGCCCCGAACGCGGACCCGGGCACGGCGGCGACGAGGTGCTTCTCGAGCAGGAGCTCGACGAAGCGGAGGTCCGTGCCGAGGGGCTCGGCCGCGCCCGGCGCCTTCTTCCCGAGGAGCGCCGAGACGTCCGGGAAGGCGTAGAACGCGCCGCTCGGGTCGAAGCAGCGGATCCCGGGGATCGCGTTCAGCCGGGCCACCATGTGCTTGCGCCGCCCGTCGAACGTCTGGCGCATCTTCTCGATCTCCTCGTCGAGCCCGGGCGTCGTCAGGGCCGCGAGCGCCCCCTTCTGCGCGATCGAGGTCGGGTTCGAGGTCGAGTTGTCCTGGAGCTTCTGCATCGCCGCGATGAGCGGCTGCGGGCCGCAGGTCCAGCCGATGCGCCAGCCCGTCATCGCGTAGGTCTTCGAGGCGCCGTTCACCAGCGCGACCTGGCCGGCGAGCGACGGGTCGAGGTCGAGCACGTTCTCGAACTTCCCGCGGTAGACGAGCCGGTCGTAGATGTCGTCGGTGACGATGAGGATGTCCTTGCCCTTGGCGCACGCGATGACGGTCTCGAGCGTGCGGCGCGAGAGCATCGCGCCGGTGGGGTTGGACGGGCTGTTGACGATGACCGCCTTGGTGCGGGCGGTGAACGCCTTCTGGATCTGCTCGGGGCTCGGGTCGAACCCGGTGTCCATCGTGGTCTCGACGAGCACCGGCACGCCGCCGGCGACGCGCACCATGTCCGCGTAGGAGACCCAGTACGGCGTGAAGATCACGACCTCGTCGCCGGCGTTGACGAGCGCCTGGAACAGGTTGAACAGCGCGTGCTTGCCGCCGCAGGAGACGAGCACCTGGTTCGGCGCGTAGGTGATCCCGTGGTCCTTCGCCACCCGCGCCGCGATCGCCTCGCGCAGCGGCTGGATGCCGGCGGTCGGCGTGTACTTCGTGAACCCCTGGTCGAGCGCCTTCTTGGCGGCGTCCTTGATGACGACCGGCGTGTCGAAGTCCGGCTCGCCCGCCCCGAACCCGACGACGTCGATCCCCTTGGCCTTCATCTCGTTGGCCTTGGCGGTCACGGCGAGCGTGGGGGAAGGCTTCACGGCGTCGAGGCGGGTCGCGAGCTTCATGGGCGGGGCTCCTGAGGTGGAAAAATCCGGCCCGCCAGGATAGCAGAACGCCCGGGGCGCCCGCGCTGGGATCTGCGCGGCCGGCGAGCCCCCGCCGGGGCCGCGGCGGTCCGCCCTATCGCCTGCCGAGCTTGCGGCGGAGCCCCTCGAGCACGTTGGCCGGCACGAGGGACGAGACGTCGCCGCCCAGCTTCGCCACCTCGCGGACGAGGCGGGCGGAGACGAAGAAGTAGTCCTCGCCCGTCATCACGAACACCGACTCGAACGCGGGATCGAGCTTCCGGTTCATGTTGGCGAGCTGGAACTCGTACTCGAAGTCGCTCGCGGCCCGCAGCCCGCGGAGGACGGTGTGGATGCCCTTCGAGCGCGCGTACTCCACGAGCAGGCCGTCGAACGCGTCCACCTCGACGCGCGGGTCGTCCCCGACGGCGCCGGCGATGAGCGCCTTGCGCTCGTCGGGCGTGAAGAGCGGCGTCTTCTCCGGGTTCGTGGCCACCGCCACCACGAGGCGATCGAACACCTGGAGCCCGCGCTGGATGATCGCGAGGTGACCGTTGGTGAGCGGGTCGAAGGAGCCGGGGTAGATCGCGGCGCGGTTGCCCATGGGCGGAATATGGCTCAGTCGCGGCGGTAGATCGAGATCCCCGTGCTCCCGTAGGCCCGGCGATCCTGGAGCACCAGGGCCCCCGCCCGGTCGGGCGGCGGGCGGCGCGCGTCGTGCTCGACCACGGCGCGGCCGCCGGGCGCGAGCACCTCGGCGAGGCCCGGCAGGACCGCGTCGGGCCCGTCGGCGTACGGCGGATCGGCGAAGGCGAGCGCGAAGCCGGCGCGGGGCAGGCGCGCGAG
>JAEYZK010000326.1 GCA_023428085.1 Pseudomonadota bacterium | reverse complement strand
GTCCGAGTCCGGGTCCGAGTCCGAGTCAGAGTCACAGTCAGAGTCAGAGCCGGGGTTCGAGATCCGTTCGTGCTGAGCGTAGCGGCCCCCGCAGGCGGCCGCGGAGTCGAAGCACGAGCTGCCTTTGCTCCGTGTGCGTCTGCCATACGCCGCGCCACAAGGCGAGGCGTACGGCAAGCGCACGCGCCACACTCATCACAGGCGCGCACGGTAACCGCACGCGCGCCCTCGCCTACGGCGGAGCGTGCTCGACCGCCTCCGCCTCCCGCCGCCCCCGTGCGACGTCGACCATCGAGAGCACGATCGCCCCCGCCGCGAAGAACGCGATCACCGACAGGACCGCCCCCCGCGACGAGCCCGTGCCGGCGGCCACGAGCCCGAAGATGAGCGGCCCCAGGATGCCCGCCGCCTTCTCGGAGACCGAGAAGAACCCGAAGAACTCGCCCGACATGCGCCGCGGCACGAGGCTCGCGAACAGGGAGCGCGAGAGCGCCTGCGTGCCCCCCTGGACCAGCCCCACGAGCGCCGCGAGCGCCCAGAAGTGCGCCGCCGTGCGCGTGAAGTACGCGAGCACCGCGACGCCGACGTACACGGCGAGCCCGACGAGGATGGCGCGCTTCGTCCCGAGGCGGCCCGCGAACCCCGCGAACGCGAACGCCGCCGGGACGCCGAGCACCTGCACGAGCAGGATCGCCCCGATGAGCGTCCCCCGCGAGAGCCCGAGCTCGGTGCCGTAGATCGCGGCCATCCGGATGATCGTCCCGATCCCGTCGTTGTAGAGGAGGAAGGCGATCAGCATCAGCAGCGCCTGGCGGTACCGACCCAGGTGCCGGGCCGTGGCGCGCAGCCGGCCCAGCGCCTGGAGGACCGCCCCGCGCGACGGGGGGGCCGCCGGCGGCACCTCCCGCACCCGGCGGAGGAGCGGCAGCGTGAAGGCCGCCCACCAGATCGCCACCGAGAGGAACGCGAGCCGGGACGGGAGCGTCGGGTCGGCGCCGCCGAGGCCGAACCACGCGGGCTGCTGGATGACGAGGAGCTGCGCCGCGAGGAGCAGCCCGCCGCCCAGGTAGCCGATGGCGTAGCCCGCGGCGGAGACGCGGTCGAGCTCCTCCGGCCGGGCGACGTGCGGGAGGAGCGCGTCGTAGAAGACGAAGCTGCCGTTGAGGCCGATGTTCACCAGGAGGAAGAGGGCTGCCCCGGCGAGCCAGTCGCCCGGGCCGACCAGCGCGAGGCAGGCGGTGGCGAGCGCACCCAGCGCCGCGAAGGCCGCGAGGAGCCGCTTCTTCCAGGGCCGGACGTCCGCGACGGCGCCGAGGAGCGGCGAGAGCACCGCCACGGTGAGGAGCGCGGACGTCGTCACGTTCGCGTAGATCCGCGTCGCGGCGGCGGGCGCGAAGTCCCGCGCGGCGACGGCGGCGAAGTAGATCGGAAACACCGCGGTGACGATCGTCGTGACCGCCGCCGAGTTGGCGCAATCGTACAGCACCCACGCGCGGAGATCCGGGCGGTGGAGGCCGACGCGTTCGAGCAACCTCATCCCGCGACGGTAGACGGCCCCTCGGTCGCTGGCAACGGCGCGGGCGGGGGCGGCTCGAAGGCCACCCAGACGCCGGCGCCGATCACCACCGCGGCGCCGGCGATCGCCATGCTCCCGACGCGCTCGCCGAGGAGGAGCGCGCCGACCGCCGCCGCGGTCACCGGCTCGACGTAGCCGATGGTCGCGGCGATCGGCGCCTGGACCTTCCGGATCGCGCGGACGAAGACGATCATCGCGAGGGGGCCCAGGACGACCCCCGCGAGCGCGACCCGCGCCAGGCCGGGTCCCGGGGGCGGCACCGCCTGCCCGCGGAAGACCGCGAGGAGGAGGGCCGCCGACACCACCGCGTGCAGCGCGCTCACGCCGAGCGGGGAGAAGCTGCGGCTCGCGCGACGCACGGTGAACAGGCAGCCCGCGCCCGCGAACGCGCTGCCGGCGCCGAGCGCGGCGGTCAGGAACGGGGCGCGGTCCGGCGGGCCCATGACGAGGAAGAGGCCGAAGAGCGAGAGCGGGGCCGCGACCATCGCCCGCCGCGAGCCGCGCTCGCCCGGGATGAACGGCGCCGCGAGCGCGACGAGGATCGGCCCGAGGTAGTGCGTGAGCGCGGCGACCGAGACCGGCCCTGCGGTGAGCGCGGGGAAGTAGAGCGCGACCTGCGCCGCGTCGAAGAGGCCGAACGCGAGGAGGGCCAGGACGGCGCCGCGGTCGCGGAAGGCCGCCCGCTCGCGCCAGGCGAGGATCGGCGCGGGCACCGCCTGGATGAGCTGCACGAGGAGCGCAGACTGGAGCGCCGCCAGGCCGGCGGGCCGGAGCACCCACGGCCAGAACCCCCAGGCGACGAACGGCACGGCGACGAGCGCGGCGGCGAGGGCGCTTCTTCGGTCGCGGAACACCGGCCGGGTCTAGCACCTGCCCCCGGACGGCGCCTGCTGCGGGTTGTCCTGGGTGCACGCCGGACCTCCGGTGGGAGGGCTCCCCACCTGCTCGCCCGGGAAGAAGCCGGTCTCTCGCCGGGTTCTTGGGGCCGGGTGCGCCCCGGCCCCGGTCCGGTCCGCGGGGCGCACCGCGGGTCCGTGCTACCCTCGCGCGCCCTTCAGCGCCCGGTCGGCGCCTCGCCGCCGGGCCTCCATGGAGATCGAACATGACGCGGAAGACGTCCCTCCAGCTCGTCGCACTGACCTTGATCGCCAGCCTCACGGCCTGCCAGACGGCGGGCAAGCGGACCGCCATCGGCGCGGGCGCGGGCGCGCTGGTCGGCGCGGGCGCGGGCGCCCTGATCGGCGGGAAGAAGAACCGCGGGACGGGCGCGCTCCTCGGCGCCGGCGTGGGGGCGCTCGCCGGCGGCTCGGTCGGCCTCTACCTCGACAAGCAGGCGAAGGAGCTCGAGCAGACCCGGCTCGCCGAGGTGAAGCGGACCGAGAACGGGCTCCTCGTGCAGATGGCGAGCGACATCCTCTTCGAGTCCGGCTCCTCGGCCCTCCAGCCGACGTCGGTGGACGACCTCTCCAAGATCGGCGACATCCTCGCGAAGTACTCGGACGACCGGATCAAGATCTACGGCCACACCGACGCCGTCGGCGGGAAGGGCTACAACGAGGAGCTCTCGCTCCGCCGCGCCGACGCGGTCCGGCGCGTGCTCGTCGGCCGCGGGGTGCAGGAGAAGCAGATCACCGCGCTCGGCATGGGCGAGGCGCAGCCGGTCGCGACGAACGACACGCCGACCGGCCGGAAGAAGAACCGCCGGGTCGAGCTGCACATCGACGTGCCCAACGCGACGTAGAGACGGGGCTGCGCCCCCGCCCCGCCGGCGGAGCCGTCGGGCCCCGCCCCGGCCGCTCACACCCGCATCCGCTTCTCTTCGCCGCGCACCAGCCGACGGATGTTGTCGCGGTGGCGCCACACGATGAGGAGCGAGATGGCGAGGCCGGCCCACGGGATCGGGCTCTCCGCGCCGCGGAGCAGGAAGGCGCCGGCGCAGGCCACCGCCGTGCCGGAGAGGGACCCGAGCGAGGAGATGCGCGTCAGGCCGTAGAGCGCCGCGTAGGCGAGGACGCCGGCGAAGGCCGCCCAGGGCGCCAGCACCACGAAGATCCCGAGCCCGGGCGCGACGCCCTTCCCGCCCTTGAAGCGGAGCCAGACCGGGAAGACGTGGCCGGCGAAGGCGGCCACGGCGACGCCGGTGATCCAGCGCTCCGCGGCCGGCGCGCCCTCGAGGAGCCGCTCGGCGACGAGGATCGGGGCGACCGCCTTGAGCACGTCGAGGACGAGCACGACCAGGCCGAGCGCCCGGCCGCCCGCGCGCGCGACGTTCGTCGCGCCGATGTTTCCCGAGCCCACCGTCCGGACGTCCACCCCGGCGACCAGCCGCCCGAGCAGGAAGCCGTACGGGACCGAGCCGCTCAGGTAGGCGAGCGCCACCAGCAGGATGCCCAGCGCGCCGTCGCTCACGATCTCCTCCCGA
Source organism: Pseudomonadota bacterium (assembly GCA_023428085.1). GTDB lineage: Bacteria > Myxococcota > Myxococcia > Myxococcales > Anaeromyxobacteraceae > Anaeromyxobacter. The sequence goes on along the minus strand of JAEYZK010000326.1, from coordinate 1,207 downwards.
GGCGCCCTCCGCCGGTCATGGTCCGTACCCGCGGAGGAGGAGCCACGCCCAGTTGATCGCCAGGGCCGCCGTCCCGGCGATCGCCGCGCGGCGGAGCGTGCGGGGCGAGACGGCGGGCAGCGGCCGGCCCATCGCCACCCGGAGGAGATCGGCGGCTCCGGACGTCCACCCGATCGCGGCGAGCGCCGCGCCGGCGGGGCTCCAGCGGAGCGCGGCGACGACGTCCCCGCGCGCGAGGTGGACGAACGCGTGGGTCATCCCGCAGGTGGCGCACGGGTGATCGGTCAGGACGAGGAACGGACACGGGAGGTGGAACAGCTCGAGGACCGGGACGAACCGGGCGACGAGGAAGGAGCCGACCGCGAGCACCGCGTACACCTCGAGGAGGCCGAACCGGGGCGGCCGGGCGGCGCGCGGCGCCGGCGCGAGCTGGGTCTCGAGGATGGCGTCGGGGGCGGCCATCGGCTCACAGGTCGGTGACGCCGCCGGCGCCGCCGGCGCCCTGCGAGACCGCGGCGGCGATCATCGCCACCGTCGAGCTGGACACGCAGCAGCAGCAGACGAACAGCGGCGCGAGCACCGCGGTCGCGGACTTCCAGAGCTGGATCCGGTGGATGGCGGCGAGGCCGGCGATCACCACGATGATCTGCCAGACCCACGCGATGAGCCCGCCGCACTGCGGGATCGCGTTGACGAGGAACACGCCGTGCGAGAACGCGACCACCGTCAGGGTGGCGGAGAAGCCGCGGCGCGCGCCCTGGAACACGAGCAGCAGCACGTGGACGACGCCCGCGACGAGGAACATCCACAGCAGGGCCCAGAGCGGCGTGAGGATCGCCTGGCCGGCGGCGTACGTCCCGTCGGCGATCCGGTCGAGGTACCACTCGATCCACCGGGCGGCCCTGGGCGGGACCTCGGAGAGCTGGCCGCGCGCCTGGGCGAGCTGGGCGCGGCTCGCGAGCGTGTTGAGGAGCCCGCCGACCGCGCCGCCCACCCAGGAGGCGAGCACGCCGAAGAGGATCGCCGTGCCGACCTGGTCGATCCGCACGCGCGCGAAGAACGTCTGCGGCTCCGTCCCGACGAGCTTCCAGGTCTCGAAGAACGACCGGAAGAAGCCGCGGGTGCGGCGCTCCGCGAAGGGCGACGGGAGGTCCGGCTGCTCCGCCGGCGGCGTGGGGGGCGGAGGCGGCGCCCAGCCGCTGCCCGG
>JAEYZK010000324.1 GCA_023428085.1 Pseudomonadota bacterium | reverse complement strand
TCAACGTCACGACCGCGGCGCCGGACACGTCCGCGCCCACCGCGCCCGACGCCGCCATCGCCACCGTCGAGCGCACCCGCGACGCCTTCGCCGCCGCCGGCCGCGAGGCAGCGTTCGCGCGCGCCGTCGCCCTGGTCGTGCAGCCCGGGGCCGAGTTCGGGAACGACGAGGTGTTCGCCTACGACGGCGCGGGCGGGCGCGCGCTCGCCCCGGTGCTGCGGCGGTTTCCCGGGCTCGCCTTCGAGGCGCACTCGACCGACTACCAGCCCGGCCGCGCGCTGGCGGCGCTCGTCGCGCACGGGTTCGCCTTCCTCAAGGTCGGCCCGGAGCTCACGTTCGCGCTGCGCGAGGCGCTGTACGCGCTCGACGCCGTGGCCGCGGCGCTCCTCGGCACGCCCGAGCCCGAGACCCTCCGCGGCGTCCTGGAGCGGACGATGCTCCAGCGCCCGGAGCACTGGCGTGGCTACTGCGCGGGCGGGGCGGAGGAGCAGCGCGTGCTCCGCCACTTCGGCTACAGCGACCGGGTCCGCTACTACTGGCCCGCGCCGGAGGTCGCCGGAGCGGTGGCGCGGCTCCTCGCGACGCTCGACGGACGCAGGATCCCGGCCGCGCTCGGGCGGCAGTACCTGGGCGGCCTCGCCGAGGAGGGAGGCCCCGGTCCTTCGGCGCCCCGGGACTTCGTCCTCGCCGCCGTGCAGCGGGTGCTGCGCCGCTACGGCGCGGCCTGCGGGGGCGCAGGCGCCTAGACCGCCTGCGCCGCCCGCGCCCTCCGGCGCGCCTCGGCCAGCCGCGACTCGATGAAGCCGCGCGCGTGCTTCGCGAGCTTCACGTTGTCGGCGTCGCCCCACGGATTCCGCCAGATCGCGCAGGTGATCGACAGGTCCCTGTCCACCACCTCGGACGAGAACGACTCGAACGTGAGGTAGTCGTCGTAGCCGATCTCGACGAGCGCGTCGAACAGCTCCGGGAAGCGGTTCGTCCCCGCGCCGAGGTAGCCGCGGTTGCTCTCGCCCACGTGGAAGTAGCCGAGCTTCTTCCCCGCCATGCGGATCGCCGCCGCCGGATCGGGCTCCTCGATGTTCATGTGGAACGTGTCGAGGTGGAGGAAGACGTTGTCCGACCCCGTGTCGCGGATGTACGCGAGCCCCTGGGCGGTGGTGTTGAGGAGGTTGCTCTCGAACCGGTTCACGAGCTCGAGGTTGAGGCTCACGCCGGCGGCCCTGGCGCGATCGGCGACGCGCCCGATCACCCCGACGCTGTTGTCCCAGCCCTTCCTCGTCGGGAGGGAGCGGTACTTGGCGTGGGCCGAGAAGATGATCCCGCCGAGCTTCGTGCCCCCGAGGTCGCGCGTGACGGCGACGGCCTCGTCCAGCGCCGCCTCGCCGCGCTGCACGACCGCCGGGTCCTCGCTCGAGACGTCGGCGTCGGGCGCGAGGCCCATGGTGACCACCACCTTCATGTCGAGCTCCCGGAGCCGCCGCGCGAACGAGGCGACGCTGAACTTCCGGGGATCGAGCCGCGGGAACTCGATCAGCGAGTAGCCGCACTCCCTGGCCTTCAGCGTGGCCGCCTCCAGGTCCTTCTCCAGCGAGCTCCCCGTCCAGACGAAGGCGTGGATCCCGAGCTTCTCCATCGCGGACCTCCTGGTTCGTCGCCCGGGGCCCCGGGCCGACCTTTGTTGATGGTCGCAGCATAATTCCGGGAGATCAAGCGCGGCCGCCCTCGACTTGACGGGCGCCGCGATTTTGGCCCATATCGGCAACAAACCCTGGCGGCCGGCCGCGCGCCGGCCCCGGCCCCGCCGAGGAGGCGCCCATGGCCCGTCCCGTCACCCTCTTCACCGCGCAGTGGGCGGACCTGCCCTTCGAGGCCCTCTGCCAGAAGCTCGGCGCCTGGGGCTACGACGGCGCGGAGATCGCGTGCTGGGGCGCGCACATGGATCCGCGGCGGGGCGCGACGGAGCCCGCGTACGTCGAGGGCCTGAAGCGCGCGCTGTCCTCCCACCGCCTCCAGACCTGGGCGCTCGGCGCCCACCTGGCCGGCCAGTGCGTCGGCGATCCGCCCGACGCGCGCCTGGACGCCTTCGTGCCGCCGGAGTGCCGCGGCCAGCCCGAGAAGATCCGGGCCTGGGGCATCCAGGAGATGAAGTACACCGCGCAGGCCGCGAAGAACATGGGCTGCAAGGTGGTCACCGGGTTCATGGGCTCGCCGATCTGGCACGCCTGGTACTCGTTCCCGCCGACGACCGAGAAGATGATCGACGAAGCCTACGCCCGGATCGTGGAGCTCTGGACGCCGATCCTGGACGAGTTCGATCGCTGCGGGGTCCGCTTCGCCCTCGAGGTCCACCCGACCGAGATCGCCTACGACCACCACACCACGCGCCGGCTCCTCGAGGCGTTCCGCGGCCGGCCCACCCTCGGCTTCAACTTCGATCCCAGCCACCTCCACTGGCAGGGGATGAAGCCCCACCTCTTCGTCCGCGACTTCGCCGACCGGATCCTCCACGTGCACATGAAGGACTGCGCCCTCACGCTCGACGGGCGCTCCGGCATCTTCGGGTCGCACCTCCCCTGGGGCGACCTCCGCCGCGGCTGGAACTTCCGCTCGCTGGGCCACGGCGACATCGACTTCGACGCCATCATCCGCGAGCTCAACGCGGCCCGGTACGCGGGCCCGCTGTCGGTGGAGTGGGAGGACTCGGGGATGGAGCGCGAGTTCGGGGCGCAGGAGTCGCTCGCGTTCGTCCGCAAGGCGGACTTCGCGCCGTCCGCGGTCGCCTTCGACGACTCGTTCTCGCGCTGAGCGGCGCGCGGAGGCGGCTCACCGATCGAGGAGCGCCATGCTCCGCGGCGGGTACCGCGCGCCGGCGGCGGCGCCCCGCGGCGCGACCGCGTCGAGCCGCGCGAGCTCCTCCGGCGCGAGCCGGAGCGCCGCCGCGGCGACGTTCTCCTCGAGGTGCCGCCGCGCGGTGGTCCCCGGGATGGGCACCACGTCCTCGCCCTGCGCGAGGACCCAGGCGAGCGCGAGCTGCCCCGCCGCGACACCGCGCGCCGCCGCGAGCTCCCGGAGCCGATCGACGAGCTGGAGGTTGCGGGCGAAGTTCTCGCCCTGGAAGCGCGGGGACGTCCGGCGGTAGTCGTCGGGCGGCAGGTCCTCGGGGCGGCGGAAGCGGCCCGTGAGGAACCCGCGGCCGAGCGGCGCGTACGCCACGAAGCCGATCCCCAGCGCCCGCACCGCCGGCAGGAGCTCCTCCTCCGGATCGCGGCTCCAGAGCGAGTACTCGGTCTGGAGCACGGAGATGGGGTGGACGGCGTGCGCGCGGCGGATCGTGGCGGGGGCGGCCTCCGACAGCCCGAGCCAGCGGACCTTCCCGGCCCGGACGAGGTCCGCCATGGCGCCGACGGTCTCCTCGATCGGCACCCCGGGATCCACCCGGTGCTGGTAGTAGAGGTCGATGCGATCCACGCCGAGCCGGCGGAGCGACGCCTCGCACGCCTCGCGGACGTAGGCCGGCCGGCCGCACACGCCGCGGGCGCCCCCCGGCCCGCGCACCTGCCCGAACTTCGTGGCGAGCACGGCGGCGTCCCGCCGGCCGCGGAGCGCGCGGCCGATCAGCTCCTCGTTCGTGAACGGACCGTACATGTCGGCCGTGTCGAGCAGGGTGACGCCGAGATCGAGGGCGCGGTGCAGCGTGGCGACCGACGCCCGCTCGTCGGCGACGCCGTAGAACTCGCTCATCGCCATGCAGCCCAGGCCGATCGCCGAGACCTCCAGCCCGCGGGTGCCGAGGGTGCGCCGCTGCACGGTGGCATTGTAAGCGGCGCCGCGCCCGCGCTCACGCGGGCGCGGCCGCGGCCCGGGCGGCCGCGTCTCCGGCGGGGGGGCGGCCCATGGCCCGGAGCCAGCGCATGTTCGACGCGACGGCGCTCCGCAGCGTGGGCTCCGCGTGGTAGCGGACCCCGTTCGCGCGGCAGGCCTCCTCCACGATGCGCGAGAGCGCCGGATAGTGGATGTGCGAGATCCGCGGGAAGAGGTGGTGCTCGACCTGGAAGTTGAGCCCTCCGATGTACCACCCGAGGAGCCGGTTCTCGCGCCCGAAGTCCACGGTGGTCGTCACCTGGTGCTCCGCCCAGTCGGTGGACACCTGCGCGCCGGCGGGGAGGTCGTGGAAGCGCGCCTCGCCCACGCAGTGCGCGAGCTGGAAGACGGAGGCGAGGACGGTGCCGAGGGTCACCGAGGCGAGGAGCCAGATCGGGACGAGCCACCAGGTCGGGTGGAGCGCGACCGGCAGGATCACCGCCCAGAGGTTGAAGAAGAGCTTCCCGGCGAGGGCCACGGCCAGCGTGCGACCGCGGGCCGGCGCGAAGCTCCGGCCCCCGATGCGACCCGTGGCCAGCTCCCGGTAGTCGTCCCAGAAGAACCAGCGGATGGGGAAGAAGGCGTAGAGCGCCCACACGTACACGTGCTGGAAGCGGTGGAGCGGGCGCCAGGGCTGCCACGGCGCGAATCGGAGGAGCGGCCCGGGCTCGATGTCCGCGTCGGTGCCGGCGACGTTGGTGAACCCATGGTGAAGGACGTTGTGCTTCTGCCGCCAGAGGTGCGAGCTGCCGCCCAGGAGCTCCATCGTGAGCCCGAGCACGCGGTTCACGCGGGCGTTCGACGAGAGGCTGCCGTGGTTCGCGTCGTGCATCACCCCGAACCCGATCCCCGCCATGGCGAGACCGATCGAGATCGTGAGGAGCGCGACCCCGAGCGGCCCCGGATCGGCGAACATGAGGGCGGACCAGGAGGCCGCCAGCCAGGCGAGGAGGAGCGCGGCGTGGAGGAGCAGGCGCCAGCCGCCGTGGCGGGACCGGCCGGTGCGGCGGAAGTACGCGTCCACCGCGCGCTTGAGCTGCTGATGGAAGGGGCTGGAGGGCGAGAACCGGACCGGCGGTACCTGGGAGATCATCGTTCGCCTGGAGATGCGAACGGCGTGTCACCGGCGGGTCACGGCGAGCACCCCCCGTCCCAGAGGTCCGCCGCACGGACGGTGGTCCGCGCCGCGGACCGCCGCCGCGTCCGCACCCTGCGGAGCCCGTCCGGGGCCGCGACCGCGCGGTAGCATGGCGCCATGTCCATCCCCGGAGGCCGCCGCCAGCACGTCGAGGTCGTGGATCTCACTCCGGAGCTGGAGCGTCTGTACCTCGTCTGCCTCGAGGACTGGCGCGGCGCCGATCTGGCCGAGGCGGGAGACCACAAGGCCCGCTGGTACGAGGCGATGCGACCGCACGGACTGCGCGTGAAGCTCGCGCTGGACGAGCGCGGCGTCCCCGGCGGGATGATCCAGTACCTCCCGATCGAGTGGTCCCCCGCGGTGGGCCGCGGCCTCGAGTTCATCCTGTGCATCTGGGTGCACGGGCATCCTCGGGGGCGCGGCGACTTCCAGGGGCGCGGGATGGGGACGGCGCTCCTCGAGGCGTCCGAGTCCGACGCCCGCGCGCGGGGCGTGCAGGGCATGGCCGCGTGGGGACTCACGCTGCCGTTCTGGATGCGGGCCTCGTGGTTCCGGCGGCACGGCTACCGGCGCGCCGACCGCCGCGGCATGGCCTCGCTCGTCTGGAAGCCCTTCTGCGCAGACGCCGTACCGCCCCGGTGGCTCCCTCGAACCAGGAGGCGCCCCGAGCCGATCGCCGGCAAGGTCCTCGTCACCGGATGCGTGAACGGCTGGTGCCCGGCGCAGAACCTCGCGTTCGAGCGCGCCAGGCGCGCGGCGGCGCCGTACGGGGATCGCGTCGAGTGCCGGCGGGTGGACACGACGGATCCCGCGACGATGCGGGAGTGGGGCGCGTGCGACGCGCTCTTCATCGACGGCCGGCCGGTCCGCCTCGGGCCGCCGCCGTCGGAGGAGAAGCTGGGAGCGCTGATCGCGAAGCGGGTGCGCGGGCTCGGCCCGCGGCCGTGATCGGTGGCGCGCCGTCGTCAGCCGGCCCGCACCGCGTGCCGCCGGATCCAGCGCGGGAACTCCTCGGCGAGCGCCTCCCGGAGCAACGTGACGGCCGCCGGCTCGAACTGGCGGCTCGGCCAGACGATGTGCACCGGCGCGATCCGCTTCGCGTACCGCGGCAGCACGCGCTCGACGACCCCGGCCTGCACGGCCGGCGCGAACACGGGCGCGGGGCCGAGGCCGACGCCGCCCCCGGCCTGGACCACCGCGACCACGAACCTCGGGATCGCGGGCGGGGTCGTCGCGATCTTCTCCGCCGGGCCCGGCGGCTGGAGCCTCGACGCGCTGCGCGATCGCGATCGCGGTGGGGTGACGGCACGCGTCACGACGTGAGCACGGGCGTCCGCGCGGGCTCGGCGGCGCCCCGGCACCTCCCCGCACCCTCGGCCGGCCGCCTGATTCACTGTCAGTTTCAACGCGCGCGCTCGCGCGGGTGACGGAGGAAGCTCGCCCCGCGTGGGCGCGCGCGTGTCGTGGGCCGGCGATCGGCCTCTCCCTATGTTCAGCGGGAAGGGGGAGATCCCATGAAGAGAACGCCGCTGGCCCTGGCCGCGCTGCTCGCGATCGCGATCGACAGCCCGGCCACGGGGCAGGAGAAGAAGACGCTCGCCGTCGTCGTGAAGGGGCTCGACAACCCGTTCTTCACGGTGCTCGGCAATGGCTGCGAACAGTGGAACAAGGAGAACCCCGACTCGGAGTACCGGTGCCTGTACACCGGGCCCGCCTCGAGCGCGGACGAGACCGGCGAGATCCGGCTCGTCGAGGACCTCATCAACTCGGGGGCGGCCGCGATCGCCATCTCGCCGTCCAACGCGCCCGCGATGGCCAACATGCTCCGGGCCCGGAAGCCGTCGATGCCGATCATGACGATCGACGCGGACCTGCCGGCCGCCGATCGCGCCCTGCGCAAGACGTACCTCGGTACGAACAACTACGACATGGGCGTGCTGATGGCGAAGCACCTGAAGCGCCTGAAGGCGAAGGGCGGCACCGTGTGCCTCCAGCTCGGCAACCCCGCCGCCGACAACATCAACGCACGCGCCCAGGGGTTCCGGGACACGATCGCCGGCAAGAAGGGGGTCGAGCGCCTGAAGGGCGAGGGCGGCTGGCGGGAGATCCAGGGCTGTCCGCTCTTCACCAACGACCAGATCGACCTCGCCAACCAGCAGATGGCGGACACGTTCACCGCCAACCCGAAGCTGGACGCGTTCATCCTCGTGGGCGGGTGGGCCCAGTTCGGTCCGCAGGCCTACGCGCAGGTCACCGATCAGGTCATGCCCAGGCTCAAGACGAAGGACCTGGTCATCGTCGCCGGCGACACCCTGCCCCCGCAGATCGAGGCGCTCAAGGCGGGCCGGAGCCACGTCCAGATCGGCCAGCGTCCGTTCGAGATGGGGTACCGGGCGCCCTCGGTGATGATCGACCTCATCCAGGCGCAGGCCGGCAGCACGACCACGGCGGCGGCCGGGACCGAGGAGGACTCCTCGACGGGCGCGGGCACCACCGCCGGCGCGAAGGCGTCCAAGCCGGTCCCGGACCCGCTCTACACGGGTCTCGACGAGTGCACGCAGCAGAACGCGAGCACCTGCGTCGCCACGAAGACGAAGTGAGGGATCCCGGCCCGCGCGAGCTCGCGTGCCCGGGAGGGCGCGGGGGGCCCGCCGGGCCCCCGCCTGCCCCCGGAGGACCTGCGGATGCTGCAGCTCTCGGCGATCTCCAAGCACTTCGGCGGGATCCAGGCGCTGATCGACGTGTCACTCACCCTGGCCGCCGGCGAGGTGGTCGGCATCATGGGCGACAACGGCGCGGGCAAGTCCACCCTGGTCAAGATCATCGCCGGGAACTTCGCGCCCAGCCACGGCGAGCTGTCGCTGCTGGGGCGAGCGGTCCACTTCCACTCTCCGAACGACGCCCAGGCGGCCGGGATCGAGATCGTCTACCAGGACCTCGCGCTCTGCGACAACCTGACGGCCGCCGAGAACGTGTTCCTGGGGCGCGAGCTCGTGCGCGGGTTCGGGCCGATCCGCGTGGTGGACTACCGGGCGATGGTCCGGCGCGCGGCCGCCCTCTTCGCGGAGCTCAAGTCCGAGACCCGTCCGCGCGACCTGGTCAGGAAGATGTCCGGCGGCCAGCGTCAGGCCGTCGCCATCGCGCGGACCCGCCTCTCGGAGCCGCGGATCGTCCTCATGGACGAGCCGACCGCGGCGATCAGCGTACGCCAGGTGACGGAGGTCTTGAACCTCATCCGCCGGCTCCGCGAGCGCGGGATCGCCGTCGTCCTCATCAGCCACCGGATGCCGGACGTGTTCGCCGTCTCGGACCGGATCGTGGTGCTGCGGCGTGGGAAGAAGGTGGCGGACAAGCCCATCTCCACGAGCTCTCCGGAGGAGGTCACGGGGCTCATCACGGGGGCGATCGAGTCCGCCTGAGCGACGGCGGCGGAGGCGGACATGGCGACACGCGTCGTGGAGGAGATCCTCGTCGGGGCCGAGGGACGCCGCCGGACGGCCTGGTGGACCTGGATCGCCACGCGCCAGACGTTCTGGGTGTTCGTCGCGGCGGTGCTCGCGTTCATGCTCCTGACCGCGCTGACCGACTCCTTCGCCACGCCGCAGAACCTGTTCAACGTCACGCGCAACTTCGCGTTCGTCGCCATCGTCGCCTGCGGGATGACGGCGGTGATCGTCACCGGTGGCATCGATCTGTCCGTCGGAGCGGTGCTCGTGCTCTCGGGCATGGTCGTCGGCATGTCGATGAACGGCGGGACCCCGTTCTGGCTCGCGTCGGCGATGGCGCTCGGAGTGGCGCTCCTGGTCGGTGCGGTGAACGGCATCCTCATCGCGTACGTGGGGGTCCCGCCGTTCGTGGTGACGCTCGGGATGCTGTCGATCGCGCGGAGCCTGGCCATGGTGGTCTCCAACAACCGGATGGTGTACGAGTTCGGGCCCGACCAGGCCCGCCTGCTCACGCTGGGCGGCGGGAACGTGGGGATCGGCGCCGTCCGGATCCCGAACCCCGTGCTGTTCCTGATCGCCATGACGCTCGTGACCGGGTTCGTCTTCCGCTGGACGCGGTGGGGCCGACACCTGTTCGCGATTGGCGGCAACGAGCGCGCCGCGACCCTCACCGGCGTGCCCGTCCGTCGCGTCAAGATGGGGGTGTACATGTTCTCGGCCCTGACCGCGGGGATCGCCGGGATCCTCGAGGTCGGATGGCTCGGGACCATCACCACCAGCCTCGGGCAGGGCATGGAGCTGACGGTGATCGCGGCCTCCGTCATCGGGGGCGCCAACCTGATGGGCGGCGTGGGGACCGCGCTCGGCGGCGTGGTCGGGGCCGCGCTGATCGAGCTCATCCGGAACAGCCTCACCCTCCTCCGGATCAGCACCTTCTGGCAGGGTACGTTCGTGGGCTGCTTCATCATCGTCGCGGTGCTGCTCGACCGCCTCCGCAGCCGAGCCAGCAGCGAGTGACCTCGCGGCCCGTCCCAGAGGTCCGCCGCGCGGACGGGCGTTCGCGGCGCGGACCATCACCGGGAATCGACGCCAGCGCTCCCACGCACTTGGAGCTGGCACGCATCCTGCCAGCGCTGCGCCCGTGACCGCCCC
>JAEYZK010000171.1 GCA_023428085.1 Pseudomonadota bacterium | reverse complement strand
GAGCGCCCGCATCAGGCGCTGGGATGGAAGACGCCAGCGGAGTACCGAGCCGAGAAGCTCGGGCTCGTCGTCGAGGAGGCTGCGTAGCCGACTTCACCACCACCAGTGCCGCTCATCCAACCCGATTTCCGCCGGCGGCACTGTCTTGACAGAGGGTGGACACTACAGTGGATCGGACGCTCATGTGCCCCTCGGAGGCGGCGTGCCTCCGGACGAGCGTGCGGCCTTTCCCGTCGGCCGTGGCCAGCGTGATCGTCAGCGTGACGGTGCCTTCCTCGTCCGGGGCGCCGTAGGTGAGCGTGTCCGGCAGGGCATCGAGGTCGAGTCTCCCGGTGATCGTCGCAGCGGCCGCCAGGCGGCATGTCAGGAGCAGGACCAGCGCGACACAGGTGCGGGGGAGCTGGCTCATGCGCTTGCTCCGCGGCCTGCTCACTCCTGCACGAGCTTCCTCACGCGCTCGGGGATCTTCCCCTTGCCGCTTCTCTCCATCAGCTCGACGTAGCGCTTGTAGGCCGCCTTCGCCTTGCCTGCATCGCCGAGGCCTGCGTACGCGTCGGCGAGGTTCAGGTGGGCGACGGCCCTGTCCGGGAAGGCGGCGATCACGAGGCCGAGCACCTCGACGGCCTCTCGATGGCTCTTGGCCTGTTCGAGGAAGAATCCAAAGTCGTTGAACGCGACCAGGTTGTCCTGGGTGATCGTCCAGGGCTTGGGGCCGGTCCCTTTCCGGAGGGCGAAGGCCGCCTCGAGCGGCTTGCCTGCCTTGAAGAGGGCGAGCGCGGAGGCGTGCGCCTCTTCCAGCGTGGGGCGGCGCTTCGAGCTTTCACAGCGCAGCTCGGAGTCGGGAACGATAAACAACTGCTCTGATCCGTCCACCGGCGCACGAACCATGTGCTTGGGCTGAAGGTCGTCTCCCGGGGTGTCTTCGAAGCCGGCCCAGTCCGGGACCGTGACACCTCGCACAGTGGTTCCCGGCTGGATCTGCGGAACGTTCTTGCCGGTGACCTGACAAGTCTCCGGGGTCCTGCCTTCGGAGTACCGCGCCACAGGACTTCCCACGCCGGACCCGCAGCAACCGAGCTCGCTGTCGTGGATCGCGAGCCCCTTCTCGTCGAGGCTCATGTACACGGCCTCGTGCGCGGTGGACTTCCACCGACCCTGGGTCGTCTTCACGAACGTGTAGGCGCACGCGCAGCTTCGGTCCGCCTCGTTCAGGTTGTCGCCCCAGTAGAACGCGGCCGCCCTGTTCCCGGCGATCATCACGGAGAAATCGGCCGCACCGAACTGGTACGCGCCGCTTGGATCCTCTCGGTCGATTGCCATGGCAGCGGGCAGCCAAATGAAGCTCATGAAGATGGTCCAGAAGGCTTTCATGTCAGGCCTCGCTCACGGGGGAGGGTTGGGTCAGGCTCGAGTCGCCGAGAACTTCATGACGATTCTTCAGGGCCTTCACAATCTCGATCTCGTAGTTCGCCATGTCAGCCACCGTCGGATCGATCAAGTGATGCTTCGTGACCACGCTTTGGCACGCTCTCGCGAAGGTGTCGGGTGCACCTCCGCTCTGGCCGTCGGGCGTCTTGTTCTCCCCGAACTGAACGGCGCGGTCTACGCAGGCGACCTTGCCTGCTTGTGACCGGAGCACGTCACCGTACCTCCCTGTGAGCGTGATCGTCTTCGTCTGTCCAGGGTGATCGGGGTCGGAGGCTTTGACCTTCACTGTGAAGGTCTTGTCCGGGAGGTAATAGCGCTTGTAGGCGAGTCGCGCCTGCGCGTGATTGTACTCGTCGCACTTGCGGCTCGCATACTGGAACACGGCCGTCAACCGCTTCTCCTTGCGGATGAGGGCCATCGCAGCCGATCCTTGCGAGACCGCCTTCGTCTCCGGGTCAGTCGCAGAGATGGCGCCGCCGGTCACGTCGATGCCCAGGTCTGAGAAGTAGGTCTTGAACGTCGCCGGTGCAGCCGTCTTCATGTCGGTCAGGACCGACGCGAGGGACCCCGTCCCGTCGTGCATCGCGGCGAATTGGATGAAACCTGCTGAGATGTACCCGGTGTCGTACGTATTGATCGAGTCGAGCTTGCCCTCGTGCGCCGACACGACCGCGAGGACCTTCTGAGCCGTCTGCGCGTCCGGTGCCTGGATCCCCGCTCCCTGGAAGACGCTGGTCATCTTGGCAAGTCCGCCGAGCGTACCAGCATCGCCGACGCCATCGTCGAAGATCGTGTACTCCGCGTAGACGTGGTCTTCGTACTTGAACTTCATGCCGTCCGGCGAGGTCACTTCATACTCGGTGGGCTTCTCGTGCGTATCCGAGGGCGCATCTGTTCCGGCCAGAGTCGTCGCCTTCGCGGGCTGTGGGCCTGGGTCGGTTGGCTCGTTTCCCGCCTTCGATACCCGCCACTTCTCATGCTCCTCGTACTTGGTCACCCAGGTCTGGATCTCGGAGATCTCGGCGTTCGACACCTGGCGTAGGGCGGCCGCTTTTGCCTTCTCCTTCTTGATGCCCTTCTTCAGCGCCCTCTTCCAGATGTGCAGCTTCGCCATCGCCCTCGCTTCGTTCTCGACGACCTGGCTCGTGACCGTCCAGCCGGAGGGCGACGCCGCGACCGGTGCCGGCTTCGGCTCCGGGGCCGGAGCTGCGGCCGGGCAGAAGGTTTCGAGGAGCTTCACGGGGTGGTAGTGCCACGTCAGCGGCGACGCGGGCAGCTCCACCCCGGCGCTCCTGGCCTCCTTCCAGAACATGTAGGGCGCCAGCTTCTCCTTGAGGCCGTAGCTGAAGAAGCCGCGCCCCTTGAGGGCGTTCACGGCGGCGTCCAGGTTGGAGACGCCCCACTCCGAGGTGAACTTGCAGACGGCGAAGCGCAGCTTCTCCACGGCCTCCTTCGGATTGTTCCTGTAGAAGGCGACCAGCTCGTTCGTGCTGAGGAGATCGTCCGACTCGACGACGTCCCGCGGGAACAGGCGCAGGATGGTGTCGCTGTCGACGTTGAAGTTGCCGTCCCGGTCTTCGGCTACGATCCACTTCTGCCGCTTCCCGGGCGCGACCCGGACGTCGAGGGCGACCTTGTCGCTCTTCGCGTGCATGAAGGCCCACACGCGGATCGTCTTGCCGGCCAGCTCCGCGGGGATCTTGAGCTCGAGCTTCAGCCCCTGATCGTCGAACTGCTTCGAGAAGGCCTTGTCCATCGACTCGATCAGCCAACGGACGGGCTTGTACTGGTCCTCCGGAGCGTCCTTGAAGCTGCAGTGGGTGACCACGAACTTCACCGCGTCGTCGACGTAGGCGTGGCCTTCTCCGATCCGGGCAATCGCCTGGACCAGGATCCTGTTGTCGGTGCTCCATCCGGTCGCTCCCTCGAGCGGTGGATCTGCGGGCGGGGGCGCGTCGAGGAGGTTCTCGGCCGAGAAGATCTCCCAGTGGAGCAGCTGCGCGCGGCTCAGCACGGACCCGTATTCACCGACGACCCATAGTGGATCGCCACCCTTGACCTCACAGCCGACCTTGACGACGTCCCCGCCCCTGAGCTTGTCGAGGAGTTGCTGGCCTCCCGCCTTCTCGATCCATCGGAACCGCTTGAGCGCGTCGTGTCCCGCCCGCAACGGGAGGCGGCCCAGGTGCATGTACAGCGAGAAGAACGTCTTCGTCTCGCGCGTGTGCTGGAGCAGGATGAAGTTGTGGCTTCCGTAGTGGCCATCGGCCTTGGCCGGGTCGTCGGGGAGGCGCGCGGCGATCAGCGTACCGCCCATGCACGCGTGGACGTCGGGGGAGCGCGCGTGCCTGAGGTGGACGCCGCCGTGCCAGACGGTGTTTCCTCCCACCGGGAAGTATCCGCCCGCGAACTCCTTCTCGATGTGTCGATACACGCCGGTCACGGTCTGCGCCGTGAGCTCGATCCCGTGTCCCACGTCGAGCGGGAGCGCGTAGAAGCCCGGCGTGAACTCCGGGGACATCGCCTCTTCCACGGTCCGCACGTAGACCTGCTTCTCGTACACGGTCGAGTCGAGGTGCACCCAGGTGGTGGCGAGGTTGCGCGGTTCCAGGCGAAGGCGGTTGCGAGGCGTCGCCTGGAGTGTCTCGGCGACCCCGAAGGTCTGGAGGTCGTCCCGGATGTTGTTGCAGTGCTTCACGGCGCCCTGAGAGTAGGCGGCGAGGTGGGCCTGCGTGTACGAGCGAGCGGAGACGCCGGAGGGCGCGACGAGGTGGAAGTCGACGGCGCAACCGACGTGGTTCCCCATCGCCGCAGTGTTGTTGACGGTGTACTTCACCCGCAGGTAGTCCCGATTGCAGCGGTAGCCATTGTGGACGTCGATCTTCGGAACCTTCTCGTCCGTCTCGTAGATCTTGAGGAGCCCCATCACCGCCCAGAAGAGCGTCTTGCTGATCCCGGGGTTCTCCGGCTGGGCCTTCTTCCCCGCGTACGTCCACGGCGGGTCCTTCTCGCCCAGGGCGACCTCCTTGAGGCCGTTCCCGAAACCGGTACAGGTGGGTCCGTCCGCGGATCCGCCGGAGAGGAGCGGGAGCTTGCCCTTCACGTGCGCAGTCCAGAAGTCGTTCATCTTCGTGAGCGTGCTTCCGGTCGCCGCCTGGCACCTGCACTTGTAGCCGTCGAGGAACGCCTGCATGGTGGGCTTCATCTCTCGAGCCCAGTCCTGGAGGGCGGAGTAGACCCTGGAGTCGGCCGCGGCCTGCTCGGGGAGCGCAAAGAGCTTGCAGAAGCGCTTGAGGGCCGCCTCCGTGTTCGCGTCGAAGGTGCCGTCGCACGGGACAGGCTTGTCCTTCGCGGCGAACGCGACGAGCCGGACCTGCAGCTCGTACACGTCCTCGCCGCTGTCGCCGTTCTTCAGCGTCCTCGAGCCATATTCATCCGCCATGGTGTCGCCTCTTCGACCGGGCGAGCAGGGGAGAGCCGTCGGCTCCGCGCTGCCCGGACCTCGAAGGTCACATCGACCACTCGAACTCGCGCTGCGGATACACCTCGTGCCGGATCCGGAGCACGTGCTCCGCCGCGACGCCGAGCCGCGGGAGCCGCCACGGCCGCGGGACGAAGAGGATCCCGGGGTGGTCGTCGCCGGAGAACAGGTAGTTCTTCCTGTCCTGCGTCCGGCGGGTGCAGCCGACGTCGTTCGCGAGGTGCCGGTTGATCGCCTTGGGATCGTCCGTGCCCCAGTTGAACTTCGCGAGCTGCTGCCAGGTGAGCCCGGCGGCCCCGGCGACGGTCTCGAGCGTCTCTCCGTCGCGGACCTTGTGCCGCTCGATCCCGGCGATCGCGCGCGGCGCGCGGCGGGTGGGGCCCTTCCCGCGCTGATCCTCGGGGACGGGCGGCTCGCCGGTCCCGACGAACGCGGCCACGTCCGCGAGCGTCAGGCCGTCCCACTTGCTCCGCGCCTCGCACATCGTGCCGTAGATGTTCTCGAGGCGGATGCGCCCGTCGGAGTCGGTCTCGCGCATCGTCGATCCGCCCTCGGACGGCTGGAGGACGATCGGCAGGCCCGAGACCGCGTCGCCGGTGTCCTCCCACAGGACGCGCAGCTCGAACCACGTCGGCTCGGGCTCGGGACCGGGCGGCGCCTTCTCGAGCGGCACGTCGGAGCGCGCGAGCAGCCGCGGCTCGATGAGCTCGAACCCGACGAGCGCGCCGGTCCGGAACGCGGCCTCGATCCGGGCGCGCAGGGGATCCCGGGAGGCGGCGGCGCCGCGGCGGGGGAGGGCGAGCTGGTGGACCCCGGCGCCGTGCAGCTCCTCGAGCATCGCCTGGAGCTTGGGCCGATCCCTCCGGAGCCACTCGTCGAGCTCGCCGACGAGCACCTCCGGGTGCGCCCGCGGGGCGCCCTGGAGGCCCGCCGCGCGGACGTACCGGGTCACCACGTACGAGGCGAAGGCCCCGCGCAGCCGCCAGGTCGGGAGGTCGTGGCCCATGGCGCCCTAGTTCTCCGACACCGGCGAGCCCTTGAGCGCGATCGCGCCGCTCGTCTTCACCTGGACCTTGGACCCGTTGATCACCACCTCGCCGCTCGACTTGAAGGTCAGCGTCGCCGAGCCGATCTTCATGACGAGCTTGTCGGTGGCGGCGAGGGTGATCTCCTTGGCCTTGAGCACGTACGCGTCCTTGACGGTCTGGCGCATGTTCCCCGCCACCTGGACGGCGTAGTCCTTCCCGACCTTGAGCGTCTTCATGCCGCCCACGCTCTCGGTCAGATCGCCGCCGATGTTGGCCATGCGCGATCCCGCGACCGTCTCCGCGCGCTTCGCGCCGACGAGCTCGATCTTGGCGCCGCCGACCTCCTCCGAGCGCAGGCCGGCCACCATCTCGTTCATGGCCGCGCCGACGGTCACGGCGTACGCGCCGCCGACCGTGAGCGCCTTCGCGGCGCCGATGGTCTCGGCCGCGGCGAGGGCGACGGTGACGGTCTGCACGCCGCCCACGGTCACGCTCTGATCGCCGCCGACGGTCTCGGTGTGGTTCCCGCCGACCTGCGTCGAGCGGTTGCCCGCGACGACCAGCTCCTGGTTCGCGCCGACGGAGCTGCTGTCGTTCTTCGCGACCTCGAGCGTCTGGCTCCCGCCGATGGTCCGGCTCCGGTCGCCGTCGACGGTGAGCGACTCGTTCCCGTGGACGTACTGCTCCTTGTCGTTCTCGACGATGATCGACAGGTCCTTCTGGGCGTGGAGGTAGACCTCCTCGGCGCCCTTCTGGTCCTCGAACCGGAGCTCGTTCGAGCCGTGGCACGTGGGGCTCGAGTCGGATCGGAGCGTGCTCCTGGTCTTCTCGTCGGGGAGGGCGATCGGGGGCGGGTTGAGGCCGTTGTAGACCGAGCCCGTGATGATGGGGCGGTCGGGATCGGCCTCGAGGAACTCGACCACCACCTCGTGGCCGATGCGCGGCAGGTACAGCGCGCCCCAGCCGGCGCCGGCCCAGGCCTGCGAGACGCGGATCCAGCAGCTGGACCGCTCGTTCTTCTTGCCGAGACGGTCCCAGTGGAACTGCACCTTCACGCGGCCGTGCGGATCGGTGTGGATCTCCTCCCCCGAGGGCCCGACGACGATCGCGGTCTGGGGGCCGGGGATCATGGGCCGCGGGGTGACGCGCCGGGGCCGGAACGGCACCGAGGCCCGGATGCAGCGCACCTGGCAGCGGTACCCGCCGAGCTGATCCTCGACCGGGCGGTCCGGCGTCAGGATCTCCTCCTGGCTCCCACGGTGCGAGACCTCGAGGACGAGGTACTCGTCGTTCAGCTCCGGGAGCGGGTGATCGTCGAGCTCGAACCGGAACCCGGGCACGAGGCGCCGCGTGAGCCCGGCGCCGGTGCAGAGCTCGGCCCGGGCGCGGGCCTCCTCGAGCCGGATCCGGGCGAGCCGCTGACCGTCCTGGTGCCACGCGTAGCCGGCGGGGTACTCGTACACCTCGAGCGATGCGTCGGCGTCCGCGGTCGCCTTGGCGGTGAGGTCGGTGGCGGGCGTCAGGTAGTTGAAGTCCCGCAGCGTCAGCGCGCCGGTGCACATCCCGACGCTCGCCGCGAAGGAGTCGAACGAGTCGGTCCCCTCGACGGTGCGGCTGCCCTCCATGAAGAGGATCGTCGGCGAGTTGCCCGGGATGGCCGTGCACGCCCGGTTGCTGTCCGCGAGCACCATCGTCTCCTTGTCCTCCTCGTGCTCGAAGAAGAAGAAGATCCCGGCGTCCTCGAGGAGCCGCCGGACGAAGTCGAGGTCGGACTCACCGTACTGCACGACGTAGTCGCGCGGGGAGTAGCTCGCCGAGAGGTTCTCGCGATGCTCGACGCCCCCGGCGTCGAGGACCTCCTTGACGATGTCGGGGATCGACTTCTCCTGGAAGACGCGGCTGTTTCGTCCGAGCCCCAGCGTCCAGAGCCGAGGCACGAGCTGGAACCGGAGCAGCCGCCCGCCGTCCTCCCGGTGCTCGTCCCAGGTCCGCACCTGCGCCACGACGCCGTGGATCCAGCGATCGCCCGCCTCGCCGAGGTGGATCACGAGCGCGCCCGTCTCGCCGACCAGGGACGGGGGATCGACGGCGACGCCCGCGGCGACCGAGGCGGTGACCTCGAGCGTGTACGGCGCGGACATCTCCTCGTCCAGCTCGAACGAGACGACGCGCAGCTCGCCGATGTCGTGCGGCCCCACCTTCAGCTCGAACTCCGCCTGTGCGTCCGCCATGCGTCCCTCCCGACCGTCGGCGCTCAGCGCCAGCTCGGCTCCTCGTTCGGCTCGTGCCAGTGGCGCTGCATCATGAAGGCACGGCCGGTCGCGCCGTTCACGAGGACGTGGATGAAGTCCCGTTCCACCGGGATCCCGTCCACCACGTGCCGCCAGCGGGCCACGAACACCGGCTCCTCGGCCTGCTCCTCGTACCCGGAGTGCTCCAGCTCCGCGTCCGCCGGCGGCGCCGCGGCCTTCGTGGCCACGGCGAGCGCCTCGGCGGGATCGAGATCGCGCCCCGGGTGCTCCCGCAGGGCGGCGAAGTACCAGCCGCGGAGCTCTCCCGTGACCGCGTTGAGCTGCACGGAGAAGTCCGAGGTCCGCTGGTACAGCTTCAGCCGTACCCGCCGCCGCGTTCCTTCTTGCTGCACCGACTCGATCTGCGTCGAGATGAGGTGGCGCAGGTAAAGCACGGCCTCGGGCTCGCCCGCCCGCTCGAGCTGGCCCTTGAGCGACTGGAAGACGAACTCCTCCGCGGCTTCCAGCCCGGGGTCTGCGTGCTCACCGGCCATCGTCGCCCCTCGGCTTCACGGTCTCTCGGAGTCGCTCGACCGCCTCGTGGTGGACGCGGACGGCTTCGTCCTCGGAGCCGGCGGGGACCTCGACGAGCTCTCCCAGCGGGAGACGGAGTTTCCCGGGGCCGAGTACGACGATGTATCGGTGATTGGGGCGGACGAGCGTGTCGGCCTTCGTGTAGGCCCACGCGCTGATGCTCGGCCCCACCTCGCCATGGATGACTCTCTCCACCGCGAGCTCGGCGGAAGCGGACTCGCTCCGCGTTCCAGGCGCCACGATGTCCACAGCCAGGACCCGCACGAGGGCCAGGGCGCAGCCGTCCTTGAGAGCGGCCCGCAATGTCTCGTCGTTCAGCCGCTGCACGATGATCCTTCTCCGTTCATGCGACTCACCCCGCTCTCCCGCACCGCTCGCGAGCGGCAACGTCAGTGCGAGGAGCAGGAGGGCCAGCTCTGATGCGGTCATCTCGCGTACTCCACGCGGACCCACGTCTCGAGCTGCCCCTTGAGCGCCTGGGAAACGTGGTCCTCCGCGCGGCGGACGCCGGGATCGGCGGCTTCAGTCGCCATCGTGCACCCGAGGGCTCATGGTCGGGTCTTTCGAAGCCGCTCCAGGGCCTCGCGGTGGACTCGTACGGCTTCGTCCTCCGCGCCCGGGGGGACCTCGACGAAGCCCAGCAGGGGAGTGTAGTCCATCCCCCGCTTGACCACGACCACGTAGCGGTGGGTCTGGACCAGGGTGGTCTCCTTCGCACCGTAGCGCCAGGCGGCGACCGTTGGTGCCAGGTCGCCGAAGACGACGCGCTCGACCGCGAGGTCGGCCACAGCGGCTTCACTACGGGTCCCAGGCGCCGCGACCTCGGTCGCGACGACCCGTACGAGGGCGACGGCGAGGTTGTCCTGAAGGACCCTGCGCAAGAGCTCATCGCTGATCTGTTCCACGTTGTCCTTCCTCTCCGCCGACGCTGCCTCCCGGCCAGCGGGAGGCGCGCCGATCGCGAGGAGCACGGCTGTGTAGACGAGCGCGCTCATCGGGAACGCTCCACGCGCACGACCGCGCCCGTCCGATCGTCCAGCGCGAGATCGACCCACGCGATTCCGCGGCTGAACCGGGCTACCCAGGCGAGGAGATCGCGGACCGTGGCGGGTTCGTCCCGCGCAGTCCCGCCGAGCTGGATGAACCTGCGCTCGAGGTCGTCGAGCGCCCACTCCGGTCCTACGTCGTGCTCCGCTCGGGCGGCCTCGGCGCGCTCCCTTGCTTCACTGAGGGTCATGGCGGCGCGTCCTCGGGCTCGACCGAGATGACGGCCCTTCGTTCGGGGTTGACGCGCACGCGCAGCGGTGCTCGGTGCGCGGGGGGCCCGTCGAACCGGAGCTCCAGGCAGCCGCGCGGGCCGGGCGCGCTCCCGGCCAGCGCGTGCCCGGGCGGGACGAGCCCGGTCGACCGGGCCAGGCGCTCCACCTCCCCCGGCGGCAGCTCGCGCCACGAGCACGAGTGCCACTTGTCCTCGTCCACGAAGCCGACCGGGCGGTCCTGATCGTCGAGGACCACCTCGAGGGCGCCGAAGGCGCGCCAGAGCACCAGAGGTTGGTCGTGAACGTGCCGGAGCGCGATGGAATCCCAGCCGACATGCGCGACGAGCGGCTCTACGCGGTACTCCCCCTCGAGCGTCGCCTCGACCGCGCCCTTGCAGGTGTCGATGGATCGGGCCTGGAGCTCGGCGGGGGGGAGCAGGGGAGGGCCGGAGGATGATGGCGCCATGCGCTCGCTCACTTGAACAGTTCGCCGATCGACGCGGCGATGCCACCGAAGGTGGTGTGAATGGCGGCGACGGCCTTCTGGACTGGGCCGGCGGCCGGATCGAGGATGGGCTCCCACCGCCACCCGATGAGGACGGGCCTCATCGTCCCGAAGAAGGGAGCGCCGACCTCGAAGAAGAGGTCGCGGATCTTGGCGGGGTCGAGCTTGTGTGTCTGGGCCCACTTGCGATGGAACCTCCGGGCCATGTCGCGCGCGTCGCCGTCAGGGATGGTCCTCCGGAACGCGATCACGTACTGGGTCCCGCGCGCCCGGAACGCCCGGCCCAAGCTCGGTTCCCAGCCGGCCAGGCAGCAGTCGAGGTAGGCGAGGTAGCGCGGGACCTCGGGGAACGTCTTCTCGTCCCGGAGCTCGTCGTCGCCGAGCACCGCGTCGGTGTCGCTGGCGCTGGCGCCGCTCAGGACGACGACGCTCCGCCAGTTCCCCACCGGGCACTGCGGTGGATCGCCGTGGCCGCGCGGAGGTGGCCGGACGCTGATGAACGCCTTCGTGATCCGATCTTCGCAGGTCCCGTGGCTCCCGTGGTGGTAGGCGTACGTCCCGAGCATTCGCCGGGACCACGCGGCGAACGTGGGGGAAGGCTCGGCGGCCATCGCCGCGTGCGCCTCGCTGTGAGGAACGGCGGAGAGGATGCCCTCGATCTCCGAAGCCTCGGCGCCGGTCGTGAGCCCGCCGACGTCGGCCCAATGGTCCCCGACGCACACGTGGTAGTACTTCACCCGGAGTGCCTGGCCCCCGTCCTTGAGGTCGGCCGGCGTCGCGAACCTCAGCCCCTGGTGCTGAATCGAGACCTTGAAGAAGAAGAAGGGCTGGTCGTGAGGGTCCCAGGGCGTCTGCTCCGGACCAAACGAGAACTCCGGCGCCTTCTTCGTCTTGGCGTCGACCAGCTTCCCGCCGCTCACCTGGCACGGGATGCGCCCGTTCTTCACCATCGACCCGGAGGCGCAGTGACAGACGAGGATGACGCCCTTCGTGCCGTCGGGGACGTTGGTCAGGTCGACGTTCAGGCTCACCTTGCAGACGTCCGGGATCGCGCCGGCGACGTTGCGGTACCGGGGCAGCACCTCGGTCTTGCTCCACTTCGCCTTGATGGTGGCCTTCTTCGCCTTCTCCTGATCCTTCCCCTTCTGTGCCGCCCCGCTCGTCGCCGCGCCGCTCGTCTTCGAGACGCTCGCGCCCTTCAGCGCGACGGGGCCGCTCGCGGTCACGGTCGCGGTGCTGCCGTTGACCTGGACCGCGCCGGAGCTCTGGACCTCGAGGAGGAGCTTCCCGCCGACCGTGATCTTGAGCTTCTGCTGGGCCTCGAGCTGGATGCTCTTCGCGAGGAACCCCGTGGGCCCGGTCACCTGGAGCGTCGCCCGGCCGCCGACCTCGTCCGCAAGGTCCTTCTTGACCGCGAGCTCCGCCACCCCGCCGACCGAGAGTTGCTCGTCCGCGGCGACGCGCGCCTCGGCGCTCTTTCCGACCCGCTGCTCGGCGTGCGCGCCGATGCCGACCGCCTTGAGCCCGCCGGTCTGTTCGAGGCGGGCTCCGCCCACGGCGATGTTGTGCACGCCGCCCACCGTGACGGCGTACGCGCCGCCCACGGTCAGCGCCGCCCCGGCGCCGACCTGCACCGCGGTCGCCTTCGCCACCTCCACCTGCTGGAGTTTCGCGACGCTGACGCTCTGGCGGCCGCCGACGCGCTCGGTGTGCGAGGCGGCGACCCGCGTCTTCCGGTCGCCCGTGACCACCGTGGTCTGGTTGCCGTCGACCTTCGAGGCGTCGACCACGCCCACGCGCAAGGTCTGGTTCCCGCCCACGGTCCGGCTGCGGTCCTTGTCCACCTCGAGCGCCTCGTCGGCGTAGACCGACTGGGCCTTGTCGTTCTCGACGACGATCCGGTCGTTCCGCTGGGCGTGCAGGTGGATCTGCTCCGCAGCCTTCGCGTCCTCGAACCGCAGCTCGTTCGAGCCGCCCTCGTCGCTCGGCGACGTCTGGCTCCGGAGCGTGCTCCGGGTCTTCTCCTCGGGGAGCGCGAGCGGCGTCGCGTGATCGCCGTTGTAGACCGCGCCGATGACGAGCGGCTGATCGGGGTCGCCGTCCTGGAACCGGACCAGGACCTCCTGCCCGATGCGCGGGACGAAGCTCGCGCCCCAGGCCGTGCCCGCCCACCGCTGGGCGAGGCGCACCCAGCAGCTCGCCCGGTCGTTCTTGCGGCCTTCGCGGTCCCACTGGAACTGGATCTTCACCCGGCCGTGCGCGTCGACGTGGATCTCCTCGCCGGCCGGGCCCACCACGGTGGCGGTCTCGGTGAAGGCGACGGGGCGCGCGTGCACGCGGCGCGGGCGGATCGGCGCCGCGGCGGGGACGGCGACGAACGCGCCCCGGTACGTCTCGTCGGGCCGCGCCTGGCCGGCGCCCGCCCACTGCCGGGCGTCGTGGCGGACGCGGACGAGGAGGAGCTCCTGCTCGAGCGCGGCGCTCGGGTGGTCGATCACCCGGCACGTGGCGCCGGGCACGAGCCGCACGCAGGTCCCTTCGCCGACGATCTGCTCGGTCTCGATCCGCCGCTCCTGGAGGCGCGCGGCGGCGACGCGCGTCCCCGCCCGCGGATCGACGAAGCCGTCGGGCCACTCGTAGTGCTCGATCCGGAGCGGGTCGTCCGCCCGGCTCGCGCCGTCGACCGGCATCTCGGGCCGCTCGAAGTCGAAGCCGCGGACCGTCACCTTCCCGGCCGCGACGCTGTGGCCGTGCGCGACGCGGTCGAGCAGCTCGAAGTCGCCCCACTTCCCGGAGGGAGCGGGCGGCCGGTACGGGAGGTCGCCGCCGCCGGCGAGCTCCGGACACGTGCTCGCGCCGTCGTGCAGCACGAGGACGTGCCCGTCCGGTCCGTGCTCGAACGCGAAGAAGATCCCGTCCTCCGCGAGCAGGCGGAGCACGAAGTGGAGATCGGACTCGCGATACTGGACGCAGTACTCGCGCGGCGGGTAGCTGCCGGAGAGCGCGCTGCGGTGCTGCACGCCGGCGGCGTCCAGGACCTGCGCGACGATCTCGAGGGTGGACAGCGACTGGAAGACGCGGCTCGCGTGGACCAGCGCGAGGAGCTGGAGCCTGGGGACGAGGCGCGCCCGGTACCGCGGGCGCCCGGCGACGACCTCGCCCATGCTCGCGGACCAGAGGATCCCGTGGACGTGGCGCTCGGTGTCTCCGGCCCCGCGGAGCGTGAGGAGGGCGTCGGCCCCGCGGAGCGAAGCGAGGTCGATCGCCTCGCCGTTCACGGCCTGGAACGCGACCTCGAAGGCGTAGGCCTCCGAGAGCCCTTCGCGACCCATGACGTGCTCGACGAGGAGATCCTCTTCCGCGAGGTCTCCCGCGCGCAGCTCGATCGTCCTCTGGGGCACCCGTCCCCCCTCCCAAGGTCAGGATGTGAGCCTGGAGGGAGAGCTTAGATGCTTCGGCGGCCGGGTGGAAGCCCGTTCGGCACGGCGACGCGGCGAGGCCTTCAGTTGACCGCGTCCGTCCCGGCGAGCTTCGCGCGCATCGGCGCGATCTTCTCCTGGAAGTCGGCGAGGAGCTCCGCCGGCACCGGTGCGTCGCGCGGGATCTTGAGGTGGAGCGGGTTCACGTACGTCCCGCCCTTCTTCACCGCGTAGTGCAGGTGCGGGCCGGTGGAGAGGCCGGTCGAGCCGACCGCCCCGATGTACTGCTTCTGCGAGACGCTCCGGCCCGCCGAGACGGCGACCGAGGAGAGGTGGCAGTAGACGGTCTCGTAGCCGTTGCGGTGACGGATCGTGACGGACTTGCCGCACTGACCGTTCCAGCCGGCCTGCTTCACGAAGCCGTCGCCGACGGCCCAGACCGGCGTGCCGGTCGGCGCCCGGTAGTCGACGCCCTGGTGCGCCCGCATGTAGCCGAGCACCGGGTGCCTGCGGTTCCCGAACCCGGAGCCGATGCGCGCGAGCTTGAGCGGCGACTTGAGGAAGCCGCGCCGCGCGCTCTGGCCGCTCTCGTCGTAGTAGCTCGTCTGCCCGGCGGGATCCGTGTACCGGAAGAGCTTCTTGGCGCCGGTGGACGCGCCGTCGTACTCGGCGGCGAGCACCTCGCCGTAGCGGAGCAGCTCGCCGTCCACGAGCACGCGCTCGACCAGCACGCGCATCCGGTCGCCGCCGCGCACGTCCTGGTAGAAGTCCACGTCCCAGGCCAGCACGTCGCTCGCCAGCACCGCGAGCTCCGGGTCCTGGCCGGCCCGCTCGAGGCTCGCCCAGAGCGAGCCCTGGATCTCGATCTCCACGCGCGCGAGCTCGGTCGTGAGCTGCACCGCGCGCTTCGCGCCCTGGAACGTGCCGTCCGGGAGCCGCTCGACCATCCACTCGTCCGCAGTGCTCTGCCGGAAGCTGAACCGCCAGACCGCGTCCTCGCCCTCGCGCCGCTCCACGCGCAGCTGGTCGCCCGGGCGCGTGCGCTGGAAGGGCAGGGTGTGCTTGAGCGCCTCGACGATCCCGTTCACCTCGACCATCGGCACGTCGAGCTTCACGAGCGCCTGGGCGACGGTCTGGTTCCGCGCGAGGCGGGCCGTCACGGCCTGGAAGCGCTGGGGCTCGGCAGGCGCGACCGGCGCGGGCTCCGCCGCGGGTGCCGGCGCTGGCGCCTCCGCGACCGGGACCGGTTCGGGGGCGGGTGCCTGCGGGAGCGACTGGAAGACCCCGAACGCACCCGCGAGGGCCAGTCCGATGGTGGAGAGGAAGCCGAGGGCGGCGAGCAGGGCGGGGAGCCTGCGGCGGCGCGGAGCATCGTCGGGGGGCCAAGCGTCCGGCATCACGGCAATGTACCAAGATCAGGTGATGCCAGGAAGCGCAGGTTCAGGGCCCAGACAGAAAAGGGATCGCTCGGCCGGCGTACCGGAGGGCTTCGTGTAGGACGCTCGGCCGGGTTCGGGTCCCGCCGGCGGAGGGCGGGGGCCCCAGCGGAGCTGGGGGGAGGGGGCGAAGCCCCCTCCAACGCGGGGCAGCCGCGCGCAGCCGCGAAGCGGCGAGCACGGCCCAGGGCCCCGCGCAGCAAGGGCGGGGCCCCGACGGCGCCGGTGGGGCGGGGCGGCACGCCCCGTTCAAAGATCCGCGCGCCGGTCCGAGTGCTCGCGCCCGTCGTACCGGAAGATGGTCCCCCGGCCCTCGACCTTCGAGTGCAGGTTGACGGGGCGGCGCCACAGCGACTGCACGTTCCGGAGCGTGTCGCGGGCGTAGTCGAGCTTGAGGTCGACGCCGTCGTGCTTGTGCACGAGGTAGAGCTCGCCGCGGTTCTCGTAGTTCCCGTCCTCGACGGAGATCGACGGCTGGCCGAAGTTGGTCAGCATGTGGAGCAGCTTGTCCTTCACCTTCCGGAACTCGCGCTCCATGATCTCCCAGCGCTGGTGCTTCTCGTTGTACCCGTAGGTGAAGAGCTTCTGCTGGAGCGAGAACTCGAGCGTGAGGAACTCGTCGATGAAGGTGACGTCGTTGTAGTGCTTGCGGACCTCGAAGATCTTGTCGCGCCCGAGCCCGAGCTTCTTGTCCCAGTTCCGCCGCTGCACGAAGGAGTCGCAGTCGTCGTACTCCTTCCCGAACCGCCCCTTGTTCCACCGATCCTCGATGTCGCGCCAGAGCTCGACGCCGAGCTTGTACGGGTTGAGCTGGCCGGGGTGGGTGGCGAGCGTGCCGGAGTGGTGGTCGGCGTAGTCGATGATCTCGGAGGCGTCGAGCGCCTTCTCGGTCATGATCTTGGAGTGCCAGTAGGTGGCCCACCCCTCGTTCATGATCTTGGTCTGGCCCTGCGGCGCGAAGTAGTACGCCTCCTCCCGGATGATCGAGAGGACGTCGTGCTCCCACCGCTCGAGGGGCGCGTGCTCGAGGAGGAAGAGGAGCACGTCGCGCTCGGGGCGCTCGGGGAACTTCTTCTTCCGGGCCGCCTCCTCGTCGAGCCGCTTCTGCTGCGCCTCCAGGAAGGCGGGCGGGTTGATGTACTGCCGCATGTACTCGCGGTCGGTCTTGAACCCCTGGGCGACCACGCGCTCCTCGGGCTCGCCCGGCGGCTTCGGGTGATCCGGGCGTCGCTTCACGTACGGTGACTGGTAGTCGATGAGGTTCTCGATCGTGAGGCACCGGTCGATGAAGTCCTCGACCGGCTCCACGCCGAGCTTGTCCTGGTAGCGGCGCACGCGCGTGGCGTGGTTCGCCATCTGGTCCATCATCTTCCGGTTCGTGTGCCGGAACATGAAGTTGTTCTTGAAGAAGTCCACGTGCCCGAAGACGTGGGCCATGACCAGCTTCTGGTCCACGTCCATGTTGGACTCGAGCAGGTACGCGTACGAGGGGTCGTTGTTGATGACCATCTCGTAGATCTTCGAGAGGCCGTACTCGTACCCCTTCGCCAGCCGCTCGTACTCCATCCCGAACCGCCAGTGCGGGTAGCGGTTGGGGAAGCCGCCGTAGGCGGCCACCATGTTGATCTCGTCGAACCCGAGCACCTCGAAGACGGTGTCGAAGAAGTCGAGGCCGTAGCCGCGCGCGTAGCCCTCCACCCGCTTGCGGATGTCGTGGAGGTGCGCCGGGAGCTGTGGGTTCCGATGCATGCCGCCGCTCATTTGCCGGTCCCCAGGAAGTGCTTGATGGACGCGTAGATCGCGTCCTTGTCGGCGATCTCGGAGAGCGCGACGTTCTCCCGGCCGCCCACCGCCTCGCGCAGGTCCTTGATGAACTGGCCCGAGCCGTACGGGCTCTCGACCTGGCCGTAGCAGAAGAGGTTCACCGCGGGGAGCATCCGGTCCCGCAGGATCTCGACGCAGACCCGGGTGTCGTCGGCGCTCCAGTTGTCGCCGTCGGAGAAGTGGAACGGGTAGACGTTCCAGGAGGACGAGGCGTAGTCGGCCTCGATCATCTCCAGCGCGAGCTTGTACGCGGACGAGATCATCGTGCCGCCCGACTCCCGCGTGTGGAAGAACGTGTCGCGGTCCACCTCGCGCGCCACCGCGTCGTGGATGATGAACCGCGTCTCCAGGCCCTTGTAGTGGCGGCGGAGCCAGGTGTCGATCCAGAAGGACTCGATCCGGACGATCTCCTTCTGCTCGTCGCCCATCGAGCCGGACACGTCCATCATGTAGATGATGACCGCGTTCGTCTCCGGGAGCGGCACGTGCTTCCAGGTCCGGTAGCGGCGGTCCTCGCGCACCGGCACCACCACCGGGCGGAGCACGTTGTACGAGCCGCTCGCGATCTGCCGCCGGAGCGCCTGCTTGTAGGTGCGCTTGAAGTGGCGCAGCGACTCGGGGCCGGACGGCGAGATCCCCGTGTACTTGAGGCGGGTGGTGACGATCCGGTCGCGGCCGCGCGGCTCGATGCGGGGGAGGGCGAGCTCCTCGCCGAGGATGTCGGCGAGCTCCTCGAGCGAGACGTCCACCTCGAGGAGGTGCTTGCCCTCGCCCTGGCCCGCGTTGCCGCTGCCGGGCTGGGCGTCGGACGGCGAGAGCGGATCGCCCGGATCGCCCTCGCCCTGGCCGACGCCGCCCTGGGACTTCTCGCCGAAGCGGAAGTGCGGGATGTCGATGGTGGGGATGGGGATGGTGATGAAGTCCTTCCCCTTCTTCCCGACCATCTCTCCCTTCTGGATGTACTTCTTGAGGTTGCGCTTGATCCGGCCGCGGACGATGTCGCGGAAGCGGGCGTGGTCCTGTTTGATCTTGAGAGACATGTGGCCCGCGTCTGCTCGGCCTTCGACAGGCTCAGGCCGAGCGGCAAGCGATCTTCCGCTCGTGCTGAGCCTGTCGAAGCACGAGCGGTGAGGGTCAGTCCTTGGCGTCGCCGCGCGCGAAGATCGAGGCGACGAAGTTGAGCACGTCGGTGGAGCAGACCTCGCAGTAGCCGTAGTTCTTGATGAGCCGCTGCTTCACGACGTCGATCTTCTCCTGCGTCTCGCGATCGACCACCGAGGCCACGAGGTTCTTGAGCTTGATCGAGTCCTTCTGGTCCTCGAAGAGCTTCAGCTCCAGCGCCTTGTGCAGCCGCTCGTTCGTCCGGTAGTTGAACGTCTTGCCCTCGATCGCCAGCGCGCCGATGTAGTTCATGATCTCGCGCCGGAAGTCGTCCTTGCGGCTCTCCGCGATGTCGATCTTCTCCTCGATCGACCGCATCAGCCGCTCGTCGGGCTCCTCGTACTGGCCGGTGTACTTGTTCCGGACCTTCTCGCGCTGCGTGTACGCCTTGATGTTGTCGATGTAGTTGGCGCAGAGCTTGGTGATCGCGTCCTCGTCGGCGCTGATCGCCCGCTGGACCTCGTTCTTCACGACGTCCTCGTACTCGCGCTTCACGTCGGTGAGCAGATCGCGGAACCGCTTGCGCTGGTCCTCGGACGAGATGAGCGAGTGCTGCCGCAGCCCGGCCTCGAGCTCGTTCAGCACCATGAACGGGTTCACGCAGCCGTCGCCCTTGTCCGAGACGAGCGCGTTGGAGATCTTGTCCTGCACGTACCGCGGGCTGATGCCCTCCATGCCCTCGCGGTTCGCCTCCTTGCGCAGCTCCTTGATGTTGTCCTCGGTGAAGTTCGGCAGCGTCTTGCCGTTGTAGAGCTTCAGCTTCTGGACGAGCGTGAGGTTGTGCTTCTTCGGCTCCTCGAGCCGGGTGAGCACGCCCCACATCGCCGCCATCTCCAGCGTGTGCGGGGCGATGTGCTTGCCGCGGATCTTGTGGCTGTTGTAGTCGCGCTCGTAGATCTTCACCTCCTCGTCGAGGCGGGAGATGTACGGGATGTCGATCTTGACGGTGCGGTCCCGCAGCGCCTCCATGAACTCGTTCGACTGGAGCTTCTTGTACTCGGGCTCGTTGGTGTGCCCGATGATGACCTCGTCGATGTCCGTCTGCGGGAACTTCTTCGGCTTGATCTTGTGCTCCTGGGTCGCGCCGAGGAGGTCGTAGAGGAAGGCGACGTCGAGCTTCAGGATCTCGACGAACTCGATGATGCCGCGGTTGGCGATGTTGAACTCGCCGTCGAAGTTGAACGCGCGCGGGTCGGAGTCCGAGCCGTACTCGGCGATCTTCCGGTAGTTGATGTCGCCGGTGAGCTCGGTCGAGTCCTGGTTCTTCTCGTCCTTCGGCTGGAAGGTGCCGATGCCGACGCGGTTCTTCTCGCTGAGGATGAGGCGCCGCACCCGGATGTGACGGCCCACCACCTCGGCCCAGTTGCCGCGATACTTCTCCATCAGCTTGGCGAAGATGAAGCGGCTCGCCGGGTCGAGATCGCCGTCGACGCGGACCTGGAACTGGCTGGCGCCCTGCCCGCCGCTCGAGCCGAGGCCCAGCTGCTTGATCGCCTTGGCGCGCCACTCGAGGGGGATGAGGCGGAGCGGCTCCTCGTGCATCGGGCTGGGGAAGCGCTCGGCCTCGGCCGCCGGCATGCCGATCTCGGCGAGGTCCACCCAGTCGAAGGTGTAGAGGGCGCCGTCCGGCGTGCGCGAGTAGTGCTCGAGCCCCTTCTTCAGCGTGCGGGCGATGGTCGACTTGGAGGAGCCGACCGGCCCGTGGAGGAGGATGACGCGCTTCTCCGGACCGTAGCCCTCGGCCGCGGCCTTGAGCACGTGGACGAGGCGCATGAGCGGGATGTCGAGGCCGAACACGGCGTCCTTGCCGCCGTCGATCTCGTCCTTGAAGAAGTTGTAGCGGACGAGCTTCTTCTTGTTGTCCGTGTACTCCTCGATGCCGTACCGGATGATCATGTCGTAGACGCGCTGGAAGGCGTTGCGCGTCACCTGCGGGTTCTTCCGGACGATGTCGAGGTACTCCTCGAACG
>JAEYZK010000132.1 GCA_023428085.1 Pseudomonadota bacterium | reverse complement strand
GTGGCTCCGGCTGGCCGGCCGGGCGCCCTGGCCGCGCACCCAGGTGTTCGCCGACGACCCGCCGCCCGCGCTCGTCGAGGCCCTCGGCGCGGCCGCGCCCGCGACGGACCCCGGCGCCCGCGCCGCGCCGCGGTTCCAGGTGAACGCGCCGGTCAAGGTCTCGGCGCCCGAGGCGTCCGCGGCCGCGAAGCCCCCGCGCCACCTCATCGAGTACGCCTCCGACCAGGAGCTCGCGGCGGACTTCGTGCAGAACCTCTCGCAGGGCGGCGCGTTCGTCCGCACGCCCCACCCGCCGGCGGTCGGGACCGAGGTGGAGCTGGAGCTCCGGCTCCCGAACGGCGTCGAGCTCGCCGCCGCCGCCATCGTCGCCTACACCAACGCGAACGGCATGGGCGTCCGGTTCGAGCTCGCGCCCGAGGCACAGGCGATCCTCTCGAACGCGATGGCCCACATCTCTGCCCGCCCGCGGCGCGCCCTCGTGGTGGATGACGACGCGCTCGTGTGCCAGTTGATCGCGGACGCCCTGCGCGAGCGCGGGTTCGAGGTGATGACCGCGGGGAGCGCGGCCGAGGGGCTCACGATCCTCTCCGAGGAGCTCCTCGCGCTCGATCTGCTCGTCACCGACGTGGTCATGCCGGGGATGAGCGGCGAGGAGCTCGTGCAGCTCATCCGCAGGACCGGCGGCGAGGTCGAGCTCACCATCGTCGGCGTCACCGGGAGGCTCGAGGACGGCCTCGAGCAGCGGCTCGAGGCGGCGGGCGCCGACGCGGTGCTCGAGAAGTCGCTCGGCCCCGACCTCATCGCGCAGGCCGCGGACGCGGCGCTGGAGCGGAAGCGGCTCACCGGGGGGTGAAGCCCAGGAGCCGGTCGCGGGTACGGCGCACGGGCTCGGCCGTCCCCGTGCTTCCTGCCGTCCCGTCCCCGTTCCCACCCCCGTCAGCGCACCCGCTCCCGGTCCCGCGCCCGGGTCTCTCCCTCCCCATACGAATCCCGTTTCCCCCCGCTTGCCCCGCGCTTACACTCCCCCTCGGCCCCGAATGCAGGACGTCCACGGAAACACCCTCGGTCTCAAGCCCTCCCAGCTCCACGCCCTCCGCCGCACGTACCGCCGTCGGGTCGACGCCCGATCGATCGTGTCGCCGGAGCTCGCCCGACACCTCGTCGAGGTGTCGCTCGAGACCGGCCGGCAGATCGGCGTCTTCCTCGATCGCAAGGGCGACGTGCAGGCGGTCATGGTCGGCGACGCGCGCAAGCTCGAGCTGCCCGACGTCGGCCGCGCCCGCGCCGGCGAGAGCCGCCTGCGCGGCCTGCGGCTCGTCCACACGCACCTCCACGGCGAGCCGCTCACGCGCGACGACCACACCGACCTCGCCCTGCTCCGGCTCGACCTCGTCGCCGCCATCGAGGCGCGCGAGGACGGGCTGCCGGGCAAGGTCCACTGGTCGTACCTCTTGCCCGAGAACCCGCAGGGCGAGATGTGGAAGGACGAGGTCGCGGAGAGCGTCCATGCGCTCGACCACGACTTCCTCGCCGGCGCGCAGGCGCTCGAGGAGGAGTTCGCGCGGGCCCGCGCGGTGCGGCGCACCGGCGGCCGCGAGCGGGCCATCCTGGTGGGCTTCGGCGCCGGGTCCGGCGGGCAGGGGCGCGGGCGGGCCGGGGCCGAGGCCTCGCTCGCCGAGCTGAAGGAGCTCGCCCGGACCGCGGGCGTCGAGGTGATCGACGCGACCCTGCAGCTCCGGCGCGACCCCGACCCGCGCTACCTCATCGGCAAGGGCAAGCTCGAGGACATCGTCCTGCGCTCGATGCAGCTCATGGCGACGATGATCGTGTTCGACTCCGATCTCTCGCCCTCGCAGGCGCGCCACATCGCCGAGGCGACGAGCCTCAAGATCCTCGACCGCACCCAGCTCATCCTCGACATCTTCGCCCAGCGGGCGCAGAGCGCCGACGGCAAGCTCCAGGTCGAGCTCGCGCAGCTCAAGTACCTCTACCCGCGCCTCGTCGGCCGCGACGACTCGCTCTCGCGGCTCGCGGGCGGGATCGGCGGGCGCGGCCCCGGCGAGACGAAGCTCGAGATCGACCGCCGCCGCGTGCGCGACCGGATCACCGCGCTCGAGCGGCGGATCGAGGCGCTCGGCGCCAACCGCACGCTCCGCCGCAAGCAGCGCAACGCGCGCGGGCTCCCGGTGCTCTCGATCGTCGGCTACACCAACGCCGGCAAGTCCACGCTCCTCAACGCCCTCACCGACTCCGCGGTGCTGGCCGAGGACAAGCTCTTCGCGACGCTCGATCCGACGAGCCGGCGGCTCCGGTTCCCGCGCGACCGCGAGGTGATCATCACCGACACGGTGGGGTTCATCCGCGACCTGCCGCCGGACCTCGTGAACGCGTTCCGGGCGACCCTGGAGGAGCTCGGCGACGCGGACCTCCTCCTGCAGGTCGTGGACGCGTCCGATCCGCGGCACGAGGAGCACATGAAGGCGGTCGAGCAGATCCTCGACTCGCTGCGCCTCGGCGAGAAGCGCCGGATGATCGTCTTCAACAAGGCCGACCGGCTCGCACCGGGGCAGGCCGACGCGCTCGTCGGCGGGAGGCGCGACGCGGTCGCGGTCTCGGCCGTGACGCAGGACGGCCTCCCGGAGCTGCTCCTCCGGTGCGAGCGGCTCCTGTGGGCCGACGGGAGGGTCGCGCTCGGGGACGTGGTGGTCGCGGGCGAGGCCGACGGCGCGGGCGGGGCCGACGCGGCCGCGCCCTCCCGCCCGGAGCCGCCCACGACGGTCCGCCGCGAACCGGCGCCCGAGCCCCTGGAGGCCGCTCCGCCCGGGGACGCCCCGCCCGGCCGCCTCCTCCCGGCCTCCGTCCGGCGCGTCTCCTGACTCCACGCTTCGTGCGATGATGCGCGCCCCCATGCGCCTGCGTCCGCTCTCTCCCGTCCTCGCCGCCGCCCTCGCGGCGCTCACCCTGGCGGCCTGCTCGCGGGGCGACGTCGCCGCGCGCAACCGCATCTTCGCGCACGCCGAGGGCGACGAGGCGAAGGCGACGTTCGACCCGGAGCGCCCGGAGCGCGCGCTCGCGCTCGACGCCGACGAGGTGGCGGACCGGCTCGGCGCGTTCCAGTGGAGCGGCGCGGTCGAGTGGTCGATCGACCGCCCGGCCGGCACCCCGCTGCACGTCACCGAGCAGCACGCGCTCCGGCAGGCGGCCTCCGGGGCGTTCGAGGTGCGCGCCGACGTCGACCCCGGGCTCGGACCGCACGCCGTCACCGGCAAGCACGTGATCTGGGTGGACGGGATGACCTACGCGCGGGCCCTCCCGGCCCCCTTCCGGCAGCGGCCCACCGACCGCGGGCGGGACGCGCGGCGCTACCGGGAGGACAGCTTCGGCCTGGTGCGCACGGTGGCCGCGCTCGTCGGGCCCGCGCTCCGGCTCGAGCCCGCCGGGGAGGGCGAGGTGCTGGGCCGCCAGGCGCGCACGTACAGGTTCACGCTGGGCGAGGGCACCCCGCGCGCCGAGGCCGCCGCGCCGGCCGGGTTCCGGGCCGACGACCCCGACACCGCGCTCCGCCAGGGGTTCCTCGCGGGCGCGCGCGCCACGAAGGCCGAGGGCGAGCTCGAGCTCGACGTGGCCACGGGCGCGCCGCTCCGGGCCCGGCTCACGGCGACCTTCTCCGCCCCGCCCGCCGGGAAGGCTGCCCCGCCGCGGGTGACGGTGACGGTCGCGACCAAGATCGCGGCGCTCGGCGGCGAGGTGAAGGCCGTCCTGCCCCCGCCGTCCGCGCTCCCCGACGAGCGCAAGCCGGCCGGCCCCTCCGCCGCGCTCGAGGCCGCGGGCCTCAAGAAGCGGGGCGAGGAGCGCCTGCCCGCAGAGCCGGGCGACGAGGGGGAGTGAGGCAGACCCGTGCGTGCCCGTTGGGCTCCTCCTGCCTAGCTTCACGGGCGGGAGGGATCGTCTCATGCCACGCGCGCACTGGTTGCTGGCCGCGGCGCTGCTCGCCAGCGGCTGCTCGATGTTCCAGGACGGGAAGGCCGAGTTCCAGCCCGTGTCCGAGGCCGACTTCGGCCGGCTCGGGCCGGACCAGCTCGGCCCGGTGACCGCGGCCCGCGATCAGGTCTTCGCGGCGCGCGACGAGGTCGCCCGCGCGAAGCTCCGCCTCCAGCAGGCGGAGAACGAGGTCGAGCTCGCCCGGGCGGACCAGGCCATGGTGAAGGCCGCGATGCAGCGCGCGAAGGCGGAAGGGCGCATCGCGCGCAAGTCGAACGCGCCCGAGGCGAAGGCGAAGGCCCAGGAGGCCGCCGCCCAGGCCGAGCTCCAGGCCCGCTCGGCGCGCGCCCACCTCGCCTACGCCAACGAGCTGGGCCGGGCGCGGCAGGCGGAGGTCGAGGCTGCGGAGCAGCTGGTGCGGGTGCGCGAGGCCGAGCTCGAGCAGGCGAAGCTGCAGGCGCTCTCGCAGGCGGGGATCCCGGCGGCGACGAAGTACGACGCGTCGCTCTTCGCCACGCGCGTGGCGGAGGCCCGGAAGGACCACCTCGAGGCGGAGTCCAAGGCGCGGGTCCGCGTCGCCGACGCACGGAAGGGCGAGAACACCTGGCGCACCCTTCATGCCCAGTACGAGGAGCGGGTGCAGGGGCAGGGGCCGGCGACGGCCACCGGGTCCGGGACCGGCGTGCCGGCGCCCCAGGCGCCGCCCGCGGAGGACGAGGGGAAGGCCGGGGACGCGAAGAGTCCGTGAGGAGAAGCCCGGGCGCGGGTGCGTTGACGGGGCCGGGAACGGGTACGGGTACGAAGCACGGGGACGAGCGACCCGTGTGCCGTACCCGCCGCCGTACCCGTCCCCCACCCCGCTCCCGCTGCCGAACCCGCTCCCGGTCCCGCACCCGGCTTTTCGCTTTCCTTCCCTCCACGGCCGTGGTCTCAAGGCCGCATGAGTCCCGCACGCCGCTTCCGCCAGTTCGCGTTCTGGTTCCTCGGCTTCAACCTCCTGGTCGTGCTCGGGGGCGGCCTGGTGCGCGTCACCGGCTCGGGCGCCGGGTGCGGGTCGCACTGGCCGCTCTGCAACGGCGCGGTCGTGCCGGGGTCGCTGGGCCTCGCGACGGGGATCGAGTACGCGCACCGCCTCCTCACCGGCGTCGACGCGGTGCTCGGCGTCATCCTCGTCGTCTGGGCGTTCCGGGCGCTGCCGCGGGGCCACGTGGCGCGCAAGACCGCGGTCGCCTCGGGCGTGTTCCTCCTGCTGGAGGCGCTGGCGGGGGCGGCCCTGGTGCTCTTCGGCTGGGTCGTGAACGACGCGTCGTCCGGCCGCGGCGGCGCGGTGGTCGTCCACCTCGTCATCACGTTCCTGCTCATCGGCGCCGCGACGCTGACCGCGGCCCTCGCCGATCGGCCGGCGGGGGTCTCGCTCCGCGGCCGCGGACCGCTCGTCGCGGCCTTGAGCCTCGGGGTGGGCACGCTCCTCGTCTCCGGCGCGACCGGCGCGGTGGCCGCGCTCGGAAACACCCTCTACCCGGCGGCGAGCCACGCGGCGGGGCTCGCCCAGGAGCTGAGCGAGCAGGCGCCGCTCCTGCTGCGGCTCCGCCTCGTCCACCCCTTCGCCGCGCTGGCGGCCACGCTCGTGCTCGTGGTCTTCGCGCGCGCCGCGCTCCAGACCGGCGACGCCCACCTCCGCGCGCCGGCGCTGCGGCTCCTGCTCCTCCTCGGGCTGCAGCTCGTGGCCGGCACCCTGAGCTGGTGGCTGCACGCGCCGATCGTCATGCAGCTCGTGCACCTCCTGCTCGCCGACCTCGTCTGGATCGCGCTCCTCTGGCTCGCCGCGGACGCGCTCTCCGGGACGCGGGAGGCGGCGCGGCAGGAGGCGCCGAGCGCGATGCCGGCGTGACGCTCAGCGTGGGCCCAGCCGCGCCCAGTCGACCTTGAGGCAGCGGTCCTGCACGACCAGGATGCCCTCGCGCGCGAGCTGCTGGGCCGCCTCGTCGTTCCGGATGCCGAGCTGGAGCCAGACGGCGCGCGGGCGCTTGGCGACGAGGTCCGGGACGTGCGCGGGCACGTCGGCGGGGCGCCGGAACACGTCCACGATGTCCACGGCGCCGGGCACGTCCGCCACCTTGCGGTAGACCTGCTTCCCGAGGATCTGCTTCACCTCGGGGAAGTAGACGGGCACGGGCACGATCTCCAGGCCGGCGCGCGCCAGGAACGCGGGGACGTCGTACGCGGGCTGGTGCGCCTGCTCCTCCGTCTTGATGCCCAGCACCGCCACCCGGCGGGTCGAGGCGAGCAGCTTCCGGATGCCTTCGTCGTCCGAGATCAAGTTCTCTTCCCAGGCCGCCATGCACTGCTTGTGTGCGCGGCGGTGGTCCCGCGCAAGGGCTCGATGGAGGCGGCGGCCGGCCGCCGGCTCGTCCAGGAAACGGGCGTGGAATCGGGCGGTTGCCCCTCGCGCGGGTTCTCGCCGCACCGGCGGCGAAAAGTGGACACGTCAGGCCCGGCCCCTAGCATGAACCGCATGCAGACGAAGAAGACGGCGACCACGGTCGTGACCGAGCCCTCCGCCCAGGCTGCGCTTCGCCGCGGCGCGACGACGGAGCTCACGCCCGAGGAGGAGCGGGTGATGAGGATGCGCCTCGGGGCCTCCCCGGCCCGCGGGGCGCGGCTCGAGACCGTCGCCGGGCAGCGGACGGACCTCGAGATCGAGCTCCTCGCCGCCGAGATCGAGGCGCACCTCCGCTGGCGCGAGCACCAGGCCAGCGCCGCCCGGACGGCCGCGCCGCGGCCCTCCCGCACGAAGGACAAGATCATCCGCGCGCTGCGCCGGAAGGGCTGAGCCGACGAGCCGCGGGGCCGGTACCACGCGGGTACGCCAGCGACGCGAGGGCCCCTCGGTCGCGCTTGCCCACGCTCCCGCATGGGTCCAGGATCCGCTCGTGCCGATGCGCGTCTTCTCCGCCCTTTACTGGACGTACTGCATCGCGACGATGCCCTTCCTCATGGCGGGCGCGCTCGTGATCTTCCTCGTCACGTGGCCCTTCGACCGCCGCCGCGTCGTCCTGCACCTCTACTCCTGCCTGTGGGCGACGCTCTACATCGTCTCGAACCCGTTCTGGCGCGAGCGGTTCGTCGGGCGGAGCAAGCTGCCCTGGCGCGGGCCCGCGGTGATCGTCGCCAACCACCTCTCGCTCCTCGACATCCTCGTGCTCTACGGCCTGTTCCGGCCGTTCAAGTGGGTCTCGAAGGCGGAGCTCTTCCGCGTGCCGATCGTCGGCTGGAACATGGCCATCAACGACTACGTCCGCGTCCTGCGGGGCGATCGCGAGTCGGTCCGGAAGATGATGCAGCACTGCCGCCGGCACCTCGCGCGCGGCGCGCCGGTGCTGCTCTTCCCCGAGGGGACGCGGTCGCTCGACGGCCGGTTGCAGCGGTTCAAGGACGGCGCGTTCAAGCTCGCGTTCGACGCCCAGGTGCCCCTCTTCCCCGTGGCCCTCTCCGGCACGTACGAGGCGCTCCCGAAGCACGGGACCACGATCCGCGGGAGGATGCGTGCCCGCGTCGAGGTCCTCGACCCGCTGCACCCGAAGGACTTCGAGAGCGCCGACGCCCTCCGCGACGCGGCGCGCGCCGCCATCGCCGCGGCGCTGCCGCCGGAGAACCGGCCGGCGGCGCCCGCGGTCGCGGCCCTCTAGGGCTGGAAACGGGCGCTTGCCGCCGTTATGTCGGCGCGGCGCATGCCCGCCCGGAGAGTCACGAAGGTTCTCATCGCCAACCGCGGCGAGATCGCCGTCCGGATCATCCGCACGTGCCGGGAGATGGGGATCGCGACGGTCGCGGTCTACTCGGACGCGGACCGCGGGTCGTTCCACGTCCGGAACGCGGATCAGGCGGTCCACGTCGGCCCGGCGCCGTCGCGGCTCAGCTACCTGGACGTGGGCCGGATCCTCGACGCCGCCCGCGCGACCGGCGCGGACGCGATTCACCCGGGGTACGGCTTCCTCTCGGAGAAGGCGGAGTTCGCGCGCGCGGTGGAGGACGCGGGGCTCGTGTTCGTCGGGCCGCGGCCGGAGTCGATGGAGGCGATGGGGGTCAAGACCACCGCGCGGAAGAACATGGCCGCGGCGGGCGTGCCCACCGTGCCGGGCGCGCCGGCGCCGATCGCGGCCCTCGACGAGGCGCGGGCGCTCGCCGACCGCATCGGCTACCCGGTGATGATCAAGGCGGCCGCGGGCGGCGGCGGCAAGGGGATGAAGCGCTGCGATCGCGCGGCCGACTTCGCGCCGCTGTGGGAGTCGGCGCAGCGCGAGGCGGCGAGCGCGTTCGGCGACGACCGGCTCTACCTCGAGAAGTTCCTCGACCAGCCGCGCCACGTGGAGATCCAGGTGTTCGCCGACGAGCACGGGGACACGATCTGGCTCGGCGAGCGCGAGTGCTCGGTGCAGCGCCGGCAGCAGAAGGTGATCGAGGAGAGCCCGAGCTGCATCGTGGACGCGCGCATGCGCGAGGCGATGGGCGAGGTGGCGGTCCGCGCGGCGCGCGCGGTCGGCTACCGCGGCGCGGGCACGGTCGAGTTCCTCGTGGACGCGGGGCGGAGCTTCTACTTCCTGGAGATGAACACGCGCCTCCAGGTGGAGCACCCGGTGACCGAGATGGTCACCGGCCTCGATCTCGTGCGGCTGCAGCTCGAGGTGGCGCAG
Organism: Pseudomonadota bacterium; assembly: GCA_023428085.1. Classification (GTDB taxonomy): domain Bacteria; phylum Myxococcota; class Myxococcia; order Myxococcales; family Anaeromyxobacteraceae; genus Anaeromyxobacter. The sequence goes on along the minus strand of JAEYZK010000132.1, from coordinate 3,201 downwards.
GGCGAGCGGGTCCCCGCGCAGGAGCAGCTCGTCCGCCGCGGCCACGCGATCGAGGCGCGCGTCTACGCGGAGGATCCGGCGCGCGGCTTCCTGCCGTGCCCGGGGAAGATCACCTACCTCCGCGTGCCCGCCGGCCCCGGCGTCCGCGACGACTCGGGCGTCTACAGCGGGTGGGTGGTGCCGCAGTACTACGACCCCATGCTCTCGAAGCTCGTCGCCTGGGCGCCGACGCGTGAGCAGGCCATCGCGCGCCTCCTCCGGGCGCTCGACGAGTACACGGTCCACGGGATCACGACGAACCTCCCGTACCTCGCCGCCGTGCTCCGCCACCCGGCGTTCCGGTCGGGCGAGTACGACACGACGTTCTGCGGGCGGCACGCCGCCGAGCTCGTCCGCGCGCCCGACCCGGCGCTCGAGGACGTCGGCCTCATCGCGGCGGCCATCTCCGCGCACCGGCGCGACGCCGAGCAGGCGGAGGCGTTCGCGGCGCGCGCGGGGGCGGCGGGGGCGGGCGCGTCGGGGTGGCTCCGCCAGGCCCGCGCGCGGGCGCTCCGGGGAGGTCCACGGTGAGCCGTCCGAGCTCGTACGTCGCCCTCCTCGACGGGGGCAGCCGGGAGCGCACGGTCGAGGTCCGGCCGCTCGCGCCCGGGATCTACGAGGTGAAGCTCGGCGACCGGGTCCACCGGGTGGACGCCTGGCGGCACGACCACGGCACGCTCTCGCTCCTCGTGGACGGCGTGAGCTGGAGCGCGACGCTCGACGAGCGCGACCCCGCGGTCCACGTGCGGGTGAAGGACTCCGTCTTCCCGATCGAGATCCTCGACGAGCGGCGGCTGCGGCTGCGGCGGGCGGCGGGCGCGTTCACGCTCGAGGGGAAGCAGACCGTCTTCGCGCCCATGCCGGGCAAGGTGGTGAAGATCCTCGCGCCGCTCGGCGCGGAGGTGGCCGAGGGCCAGCCGCTGCTCGTCATCGAGGCGATGAAGATGGAGAACGAGCTCCGCAGCCCGCGCGCGGGGAAGATCGTCGAGCTGCTCGTCTCGGAGGGGCAGACGGTGGAGTCGAACGCGCGGCTCTGCGCCGTGGAGTGAACCGCCCGGGCCGCGCCGGAGGGGTCCCCCGCGTGGCAAGGTGTCGCCCGGGGTTGCGACGCTCCGGCGGCCGCAGAAGGAAGCCCGGCCATGACCACCGCCCCGCCTCCCCCCGCCGCGCCGGTTCCCGGGACGGCGCTCCGCCTCCCCCGCGAGCCCGCGACGATCGATCTGCGCGTCCTCGCGCTCGCGGCGCTCGCCGCCGTCCTGGGCGTCGGCTGCGCCGGCGTCGCCCGCGCGCTCGGGTACCTCATCGACGGCGTGACCCAGCTCGCGTACCACGGCCGGCTCTCGGCCGCCCCCGCGTCGCCCGCGGACCACGCGCTCGGCGCGTGGGCCCTCGCGATCCCGGTCGCCGGCGGCGTCGTGGTGGGGCTCCTCGCGCGGTTCGGTTCGCGCGCCATCCGGGGCCACGGCATCCCCGAGGCGATGGAGCAGGTGCTCCAGAACCGCAGCCGCATCCCGCTCCGCGTCGCCTGGCTCAAGCCGCTCTCGTCGGCGGTGGCCATCGGCACGGGCGGCCCCTTCGGCGCGGAGGGGCCGATCATCGCCACCGGCGGCGCGCTGGGGTCGGCGCTCGGCCAGGCGCTCACGGTCACGGCGCAGGAGCGCAAGACGCTCCTCGCCGCGGGCGCGGCCGCGGGCATGTCCGCCACCTTCGGCAGCCCGGTCTCGGCCGTGCTGCTCGCGGTGGAGCTCCTCCTCTTCGAGTACCGGCCGCGCTCGCTCATCCCCGTCGCGCTCGCGGCCGCGGCCGCGGCCGCCGCGCGGGTGCCGCTCTTCGGCGGGGGCCCGGCCTTCGACGTCCCGGCGCTCGCGGCGCCGGCGGTGGGCGCGAGCCTCCTCGCGTACGTCGCAGTGGGCGCCGTCGCCGGGCTCGCCTCGGTCGCGGTGACGCGGGCGGTCTACGCGGTCGAGGACGGGTTCGCGCGGCTCCCGGTGCACTGGATGTGGTGGCCCGCGCTGGGCGGGCTGGCGGTGGGCGCGGTCGGCCTCGTCGCCCCGCGCACGCTCGGCGTCGGCTACGACAACATCGAGGACCTCGTGTCGGGGCGGCTCGCCGGCGCGGCGCTCGTCGCGCTCTGCGTCGCCAAGCTCGTCTCCTGGACGCTGGCGCTCGGGAGCGGCACCTCGGGCGGAACGCTCGCGCCGCTCCTCACGATCGGCGCGGGCCTCGGCGCGGCGGCGGGGTCGCTCCTCGCGTGGGCGTTCCCGGCGCTCGGCGTCGATCCGCGGCTCGCGGCCCTCGTGGGCATGGCGGCGCTCTTCGCCGGCGCGTCGCGCGCGCTGCTCGCGTCCGCGGTGTTCGCCTTCGAGGCGACCCGGGCCCCCGCGGCGCTCCTGCCGCTCCTCGCCGGCTGCGCGGCCGCGTACCTCGTCTCCGCGCTGCTCATGCGCCACTCGATCATGACCGAGAAGATCGCGCGCCGCGGGACGCGGGTCCTCACCGAGTACGCGGCCGACTTCCTCGAGACCGTCACCGTGGGTGCGTGCGCCACGCGCCCCGCCGTGGCCCTCGCCGCCGACGAGCCCGTCGCCGCGGTCCGGGCGCGCCTGGCGGGCGCCGGGGCCGACCTGCGCCACCAGGGCTACCCGGTGCTCGACGGCGCGGGCCAGCTCGTCGGGGTGGTGACCCGGCGCGACCTCCTCGCGGGCCGCGCCGACGCCCGCGTCGGCGAGCTCGTCACCCGGCCGCCGGCGGTGGTGTTCGAGGACAGCTCCCTGCGCGAGGCGGCCGATCACATGGTGCGGGAGGGCGTGGGAAGGCTGCCCGTGGTGGCCCGCGCGGACCCGCGCCGCGTGGTGGGGTTCCTCACGCGGAGCGACCTGCTGGCGGCGCACGAGCGCCGCGTGGCCGAGGCGCACGAGCGGGAGCCCGGGGCCGTGGTGCTCGCAGCGCCCGCGCGGCGCAGCGCCTGAACGCGCGGCGGTGTGCGGTGGAGTGATCCCGTGGGCGCGCCGTGCCCGCGCCCGGGGAGGCGTCCGGGTCGGGCCGGGGCACGGGACGTGGTACGCTCGCCGACAGCCGTGCCCGACGATCCCCGCCCACCTGGTGATCCTCCGCGCCCGCGGCCCGCGCCCGGCGGGATGCCGCCGCCGCGGCTCGAGCGCG
>JAEYZK010000114.1 GCA_023428085.1 Pseudomonadota bacterium | reverse complement strand
CGGCCGAGCCGGGCGCCCGGGCGGAGCCGCCCGCGCGCGAGCGGTCACGACGGCGGACGACCGGCGCCGGCGCCCCGCTCCGGTTCGCGGCGGAGGCCGGCCTCTGGGTGACCGGCCGCGAGCTCTCCTACTCCGGCGCGAGCGGCGGCACGCTGCGGACCTTCGACGCCAGCGCCATCTTCGCCCCCACCGCGCGCCTCGAGCTCTACCCCGGCGCCCTCGCCGGCGCGGACCCGCTCGTCGCCGGGATCGGGCTCCGGGTCGACTACGCCCGCTCGTTCGGGCTCAAGGTGAAGCCACCCGCCGGCTTCACCGAGGGCGACCACGCGGCCACGCTGACGGCCCTGCGGGCCGCGGCCGTCTGGCGCGTCCAGCCGATCCGGGGCTCGGGCTTCACGCTCGTCCCGGCGCTCGGGTACCGGAAGCTGCAGCTCACGACCTCGCCGAAGGACGGCGTCACCATCGACGGCCTGCCCGACGCGGACCTCTCCGGCTTCGAGGCGCGCGTCGATCTGGAGGTGCCCGTCGGCGCGTTCACGCTGCTCGCCGGCGGCGGGTACACGCTGTGGACGGGCAAGAAGGACCTCGTGGGCGACGGGTTCTTCGGGAGCGGTTCGGCGCGCGGCCTCCAGGTCGAGGGCGGCGCCGCGTTCTCGCTCGTATCGCCCCTCAGCGTCCGGGCGGTGGTGGTCTACGACGCGACGTCCTACTCCGGCCTGGGCGATCCCGCGGCGGGCGTCGGCACGGCGAGCGGCGCGAGCGATCGGTACCTCGGCGGCCGGGTGACGGTGCGGGCGGAGTTCTGAGCGGGGGGAAGGGCCCCCGTCAGCTCCCGGCGCCGGTCCGCACCCGGACCCCGAAGCCGGGGAGGCCGGCGCACTCGCGGCGGCCGAGGTTCACCTCGAGCGTGAGGCCGGGCCGGCGCAGCGTGAACGCCGTGTCGCGGCGCTCGACGGCCGGCCAGCCCGCGGCGATCTCGCCGAGGTACCGCTTCCGCAGGCCCAGCATCCGCTTGTAGTGGTCGCGCAGGGCGCCGTGCCGGCCGTCGCGCCGGTGCGTCAGGCGCGAGCGCCGGAACGTGTCCTCGTCCTGGGGATCCGGCACGCGGTCCCCCACGTCGCCGATGAACTCGCTCCTGCGCCCCTCGGTGACGGCCCTCGCGAGGGCCGGGTCGCCGTGGCTCGTGAAGTAGAGGAACGGGTTCTGCTCGCCGTACTCCTCGCCCATGAAGAGGAGCGGGAGCCCCGCGCCGAGGAGGACGAGGGCGGAGATGGGCGCGAGCGCGTCCCACGGCACGAGCGTCGAGAGCCGCTCGCCCAGCGGGCGGTTCCCGACCTGGTCGTGGTTCTGATCGCAGACGACGAACCGCGACGGGGCGAGCCCCGCCGCCGGCGTGCCCCGGGGCTTGCGGTGGTAGGGCGACACCTCGCCCTGGTAGACGAACCCCTCCGCGAGGGCCCGGGTCACGTCGTCCGGCCGCCCGAAGTCCGCGAGGAACCGGGCGCGCTCGCCGGTCACGAGGGCGTGCAGGGCGTGGTGGAGGTCGTCGGCCCAGACCGCGGCGCAGCCCCAGCCGGCGGGCGGCGGCTCGACCACCTTCCGGTCGTTCCGCTCGTCCTCGGCGATCACGTGGACGCGCCGCCCGGCGCGCGCCGCCTCCGCGGTCACCGCCCGCGTGAGCTCCGCGACGAGGTGCTCGCGGCCGTCGTCGGTGATGGCGTGGGTCGCGTCGAGGCGGAGCGCGTCCACCCGGAAGTCGCGGACCCACTGGACCGCGGCGCCGATCATGAACGCGCGGACGGGCGCCGCGCCGGGGCCGTCGAAGTCGAGGCCATCGCCCCACGGCGATCGGTGACGATGCGTGAAGTACGGTCCGAAGCCCGCGGTGTAGTTCCCCTCCGGCCCGAGGTGGTTGTAGACGACGTCGAGGCAGACGGCGAGGCCGTGCGCGTGGGCGCGATCGACGAACCGCTGGAGGGCGGCCGGGCCTCCGTACGCCTCGTGCACCGCCCAGGGCTGGACGCCGTCGTACCCCCAGTTTCGCGTGCCGGGGAACGGCTGCACCGGCATCAGCTCGACGCAGGTCACCCCGAGATCGGCGAGGTCCGAGAGGCGCTCGGCCGCCGCGTCCAGGGTCCCCTCGGCGGTGAAGGTCCCGACGTGCAGCTCGTAGAACACCAGGGCCTCGAGCGTCACCTCCGGCGCGAAGTTCCTCCAGGCGTGGACGCCCGGGTCGAACACCTGCGACGGACCGTGAACTCCGTCCGGCTGGCGGCGCGCGGCGGGGTCCGGGCGACGCGCGCCGTCGGGCAGCACGAGCTCGTACCGGGTGCCGTGGCCCGCCCCGGGCACCACCCCCTCGAACGCGCCGTCGTCCCCCTTTCGCAGCGGGTGGTCCGCGCCGGAGATCCGCACCGCGAGCCGCTCCAGGGCGGGCGCCCACACGCGAAACCGCACTCCCCCTTCCACCAGCTCCGGCCCGTGGCGAAACATGGCCTCATCATGCCCATGGCCGGCCGCGCCAGCTTGCCTGCCTGCCCTCCGGTGCGGCGATCCGGACCGGCGCTGCACTCCCGTCCCCGCGACACCGCGTCACCCCCCGCCGCGACCCCAGAGGCACTTGACCGGTCGCGCGGCGTGCTAGCCTCGGCGGTCTCCAGAAGGTGCAGCACCCCCGACGACGAGGCCTCCTCGCGGAGCCAAAGGACGTGACCATGACCAGCGAGCGCCCCACCCAGAATCCCCACCTCATCGGCTGGGTCGAGGAATCGGCCAAGCTGCTCAAGCCCGAACGCGTCGTCTGGTGCGACGGATCCAAGGCGGAGTTCGATCGCCTCATGAAGGAGGCGGTCGCGGCCGGCACCTTCATCCCCCTCGACCCCGTCAAGTGGCCGGGCTGCTACTACCACCACTCCAACCCGAACGACGTCGCGCGGGTCGAGCACCTCACCTTCATCTGCACGCCCACGAAGGAGGAGGCGGGGCCCACCAACAACTGGATGGAGCCCTCCGAGGCCAAGAAGCTCATGACCGGCCTCTACGACGGCGCCATGAAGGGGAAGACGATGTACGTCGTCCCCTACGTGATGGGCCCGGCCACCTCGCCCTTCGCCAAGGTCGGCGTCGAGCTCACCGACTCCATCTACGTCGTCCTCTCGATGGGGATCATGGCCCGCATGGGCAAGGTCGCGCTCGATCGGCTCGGCCCGTCCGCCGAGTTCAACCGGGGCCTGCACTCGGTCCGCGACTGCAGCCCCGACCGCCGGTACATCTGCCACTTCCCGCAGGAGAACGCGATCTGGTCCGTCGGCTCCGGCTACGGCGGCAACGCGCTCCTCGGCAAGAAGTGCCTCGCGCTCCGCATCGCCAGCTACCTCGCGCGCAACGAAGGCTGGCTCGCCGAGCACATGCTCATCCTCGAGGCCGAGTCGCCCACGGGCGAGAAGCGGTACGTCGCGGCCGCGTTCCCGTCTGCCTGCGGCAAGACCAACTTCGCGATGATGATCCCGCCGGCCGCCTTCCCCGGCTGGAAGATCCGCACCGTCGGCGACGACATCGCCTGGATGCGCGTCGGCGACGACGGCCGGCTCTGGGCGGTGAACCCGGAGAACGGCTACTTCGGCGTCGCCCCGGGCACGAACCGCAAGACCAACCCCAACGCGATGGACACGGTGAAGAAGGACTCGTTCTTCACCAACGTCGGGCGGACCGCCGGCGGTGACATCTGGTGGGAGGGGATGGACAGCGAGGCGCCCGCGGAGTGCATCGACTGGAAGAACGCGCCCTGGAAGAAGGGCTCGACCGAGAAGATCGCCCACCCGAACAGCCGCTTCACCGCCCCGGCCCGCAACAACCCTGCCCTCTCGGCCGCGGTGGAAGACCCGAAGGGCGTCCCGATCTCCGCCATCCTCTTCGGCGGCCGCCGGTCCACCACCGTCCCGCTCGTGCTCGAGGCGTTCAACTGGACGCACGGCGTCTACCTGGGCGCGACCATGGGCTCGGAGACCACGGCGGCGGCGGTCGGGCTGAAGGAGGGCGTGCGGCGCGACCCGATGGCCATGCTGCCGTTCTGCGGCTACGACGCGGGCAGCTACCTCGGCCACTGGCTCGACATGCAGCAGCGGATCCCGAACCCGCCGAAGCTCTTCATGGTCAACTGGTTCCGGAAGAGCGCCGAGGGCAAGTTCCTCTGGCCCGGCTTCGGCGACAACATGCGCGTGCTGAAGTGGGTCCTCGACCGGTGCGACGGCACGGTCGGCGCCCGCGAGACCCTGCTCGGCTACACGCCGAACGAGGGCGAGCTCGAGCTCGCCGGCATCGACGCCTCCGCCGAGGCGATCGCCGCCGCGACGCGCATCGACCTCGGCGAGTGGGAGGAGGAGCTGGCCTCCCAGGCCGAGTGGTTCGAGAAGCTCGGCCCGACGCTCCCGCGGCCGCTCTCGCTCCAGCGCGAGCTGCTGCTCGAGCGCGTGCGGGCGGCGCGGAAGGTGAAGTAGAAGATCAGGGAGTCTTGCCGTTCGTCCTTCGACTCCGCAGCGCGAAGCGGCTGCGGAGTCGAAGGACGACTACACTCTCTGCATGTGCACCCTCGTCCTCGGCTACCAGCTCGACCGGCGCTGGCCGATCGTCGTCGCCGCGAACCGCGACGAGCAGCTCGATCGGCCGTCCGAGGGCTGGGGCGTCCGCGGCCCCGCGGCGCCTGGGCCGGAGGGCGTCCGCTGGCCCAGCTGCGCCGCGCCGCTCGATCTCCAGGCCGGCGGGACGTGGATGGGCGTCTCGGCCCGCGGCCTCTTCGCCGGGGTGACGAACCACTTCGTCCGGCTCGGCTGGACGCCGGATCCCACGCGCCGCTCCCGCGGCGCGCTCGTCCCGCTCGCGCTCGCGGCGGGGAGCGCGGCGGAGGCGGCCGAGGCGCTCCGCGGCCTCGACGCGGCGGCGTGGAACCCGTTCCACCTCCTCGTGGCGGACGCCGCCGGCGCGTTCCTCTGGTGGTACGACGGCGAGGAGCAGGGCGTGACGCCGCTCGACCCGGGGCTGCACGTCGTCACCGAGCGCGACCGCGAGGGCCGCGGCCCGCGCGCGGAGCGGCTCCGCGCGCGCTGGCCGGCCGAGCCGTCCCTCCCGCGCCTCCGGGAGCTGCTCGTCCACCACGGCGCCGCCGCGCCGGACGGCGACCTGGACGCGCTGCTCCGGGTGCTCGACCGCGGAGACGCCACGTGCATCCACGGCGACCCCGTCTACGGGACCCGCTCTTCCGCGATCCTCCGGCTCGCGCCGGATCTCGCGGCGAGCGAGCTGCTCGCCGCGGACGCGCGCCCGTGCGTGGCGCCGCACGAGGATCGGTCGGCGCTGCTCGTCGCGCTCGCACGGCGGGCTTGACCGCGGATCCCGGGCGCGCGAGGTTGCAGCGCGCGGCGCCACGGAGGAGGACGTCGATGCACGAGCCGGCGAAGCTGCTCTGGACGGGCGGGTGGGACTCCACGTACCGCCTCCTCGAGCTCCTGCTCGCGAAGGCGCGTCCGGTCGAGCCCTGGTACCTCATCGACCCGGCGCGCCGCTCCACCGGCGCCGAGCTCCGGGCGATGCGCGCGATCAAGGAGGGCGTCCGCGCCCGCCACCCCGCGGCGGCGGCGCTCCTCGCGCCGACGCGCTACCGCGAGCTCGCCGACGTGCGTCCCGCCCCGGCGATCACCGCCGCCTTCGAGCGGATCCGGCGCGGCAGCGGGATCGGCGGACAGTACGAGTGGCTGGCGCGGTTCGCCGAGCAGGAGGCGCTCGAGGGGCTGGAGATGTCGGTCGCGGACCGCGACGGCAAGGTGTTCCGCGTGCTGCAGCCGTGGCTCGTCCGCGCCGGTCCTCCCGAGGACCCCTGGTTCGCGCCCGCCCCCGACTGCGCCGATCCGGACTTCCTCGCGCTCTTCCGGCGGTTCCGCTTCCCCGTCTTCGGGATCACCAAGCCGGACATGAGCGCCGCCGCCCGCCGCGCCGGGTTCCACGACCTCCTCGAGCGCACGAGCTTCTGCCACCGTCCGCGCGCGGACGACACCGCGTGCGGCGTGTGCAATCCCTGCGCGTGCGCGATGGAAGAGGGGATGTCCTGGCGGCTGCCGTTCCTCTCCCGGGTCCGCTACCACCTCTCCGCCGGACGACGGCGGGCGAACGCGCAACACGCGCGCTAGGAGAACGACATGGGACTCCTCGACCGGATCCAGTTCAAGAAGCCCGCCCCGGAGCCGCCCGAGGCGATCGACGTCCTCGCCGACGGCGCCGTCCGGATCCGCTGGCCCGGCGGCCCCGAGGTGACGGTGCCGGCCGCCCGGATGCGCGATTGCTGCCCCTGCGCCGGCTGCGTCGAGGAGGGCACGGGCCGGAAGATCCTCGACCCCGCGACGATCCCGGCCGACATCCACCCGCTGCGCGTGACGCCGGTCGGCTCCTACGCCGTCCAGTTCCACTGGTCGGACGGCCACTCCACCGGGATCTACTCCTGGGAGACCCTCCGGAGCGCCAGCGGGCTCTGAACCCGAGGCGCCCCGTCACGGTCCGCGCGCACCC
>JAEYZK010000098.1 GCA_023428085.1 Pseudomonadota bacterium | reverse complement strand
CCAGCTCGCGCTCGATCCGCCGGAGCAGCGGACCTCCGGTGAACGAGAGGTACAGGTCGAACGCGGCCACGAGCGCGCGGTCGAGGTACGCGCAGTCGCCGCGCTCCAGGGCGGCGAGCGTGACCGGCGTGTCGATGTCGTAGAAGGCGGTGATGCCCCGGGCGCGCGCCAGCGCGAGCCGCGCCGCCGCGCGGCCGTCGGGGACGTAGGAGCCGACGATCACGAGGTCGGCGTCCCGCAGCGCCTGCCCGTGGAGCGCGTCGAGCTCCTCGAGGTCGCGGTAGAGCGACAGCGCGCAGTAGGGCGGCGCCGGCAGGTCGCGGTTGTCGGCGTACCAGGGGACGTCGCGCTCGAGGAAATGGACCCGGTGGCCCATCGCCGCGAGCGCGCGGACGAGGCCGCGGTAGGTGGTGGCGTGGCCGTTTCCCCAGGAGGACGTGATCGAGAGGCCGAGGATGACGACGTCCTGTGGCGTGTTCATCCGGCGTTCTCCGAGGTCCCGGTCGGTTCCTGTCCGGCGCGCGGGCCGCCCCGGACCGGCGCGGCCCTCGGCGGCCGGGGGCTCGTGGCGCCGCGGATCCCCAGCGCGCCTTCGACGACCTCGGCGCGCCGGGCGTAGGTGTGGTCGGCGAGGATCCGGCGGCGCGCGGCGGCCCCGATCCGCCGCGCCCGCGCGGGCTCGAGCGCCGCCACCGCCGCGGCCACCTCGCCGCCGTCGCGCGCCACGATCACCTCGCGCCCCGGCTCGAGGAAGTCCGCGAGGCCGTCCCAGGCGTCCGTGACGAGGCAGGCGCCCGCGCCGGCCGCCTCGAAGACGCGCGTCGCGGGCGAGAAGCCGTACCGCGCCATGCTCTCGCGCGAGACGTTGAGCACCGCGAGCGCCGAGACGTTCCAGGCGTTGTGATCGCCGGTCCCGACGTGGCCGAGGTGGCGCACGTTGGGCGGGAGGGCGCGCGTCTCCCACCCGGCCCCGCCGAGCAGGAACCGCCGGTCCGGCAGCGCGGCCGCGGCGCGGAGGAAGAACTCCTCCACCCGCGCCTCGCGGTCGGGGAGCCGGTTCCCGAGGAACGACAGGTCGGAGGCGAAGCGCGGATCGGGCGGGACCGGGTGATGGGTCACCGGATCGAGCGCGTTGTACACGGGCACGCAGGCGCGGGCCCCGAACGCACCGTACGCCCGGACCACCGGCTCTCCGCCACCGTACGTGAACACGACGTCGTAGCGGGGGACGAGCGCCCGGAACGGGTCCCCGGGATCCCGCTCCAGCCGATCGAGCGTCGCGGGCGCGTCCACGTCCCAGAAGGCGACCCGGTTCCCGGGCCGGCGGAGCTCGAGCACGCGGCGCTCGAGGAGCGCGTCGTGGACGCCCACGCCGCTCGCCTTCACCACGAGGTCGGCCCGCGCGGCCTCCGCCAGCGCCCGCTCGAGCGCGGCGGGATCGCCCGGATCCCAGACCACCGACCGCGCGTACGGCGGGTCGGGGATGTCGCGGTGCTTCTGCCGGTCGTAGGCGTCCGGCTCGTAGAAGGTGAGCCGGTGCCCCCGTGCGTGCAGCGCGCGGGCGATGCCCCGGTAGTAGGTGGCGGCCCCGTTCCAGTACGACGAGACCAGGCTCGACGCGAAGAAGGCGATCTCGAGAAGGTCGGGCATGCGGGCGCAGGTGAGGTGCGGTGCTCGCGGAATCTATGCCCGCGGCCTCCTGCTTTACAGGCTGTCCACGGAGGGGGCGTGCTGCGCGGGTGTTTACTCACCGGCAAGGGGAGGGGGCCCCGACGGCGCTGCCGGCGGGGCGGCGCCGCGCAGCCCCGCGAAGAGTCCCGGGATTGCGTCAGGGAGCACGTGTTCCCACGTTTGCCCCGAGACCGTCTTTCCGCCGGGAGCACGGAGCGGGGAGCGAGCGCCCGGAGCCACGCACGATGACGCGACCGCGGATCCTCATCACGGGCGGAGCCGGCTTCATCGGTTCGCACCTGGCCGATCACCTGCTCCGCCACGGGTACACGGTCCGCGCGCTCGACTCGCTTTCACCCCAGGTTCATGGTCCGGATCAGGCCCGGCCCGGGTACCTCGATCCGGACGTCGAGCTCCACGTGGGGGACGTGCGGGACCCCGACGCCGTGCGGCGGGCGCTCGGGGGCGTCGAGGCGGTCGTCCACCTCGCGGCGGCGGTGGGGGTGGGCCAGTCGATGTACGAGATCGAGCGGTACGTGAGCGTGAACGACCACGGCACCGCGGTCCTGCTCCAGGCGCTCATCGAGCGGCCCGTCGAGCGGCTCGTGGTCGCCTCCTCGATGAGCCTCTACGGCGAGGGGCTCTACCGCGATCGCGCGGGGCGCGAGGTCCTGGCGGAGCGCTCCCGGGAGCGCCTCCTGCAGCGCGACTGGGAGCCGGTCGGCGCCGACGGCGGCCCGCTCGAGCCGGCGCCGACCCCGGAGCGGAAGCCGCCCGCGCTCGCCTCGGTCTACGCCCTGTCGAAGTACGACCAGGAGCGGCTCTGCCTCCTCGCGGGCGAGGCCTACGGCTTCAAGGCGACGGCCCTCCGGTTCTTCAACGTCTACGGGACGCGCCAGGCGCTCTCGAACCCGTACACCGGCGTGCTCGCGATCTTCGCCGCGCGGTTCCTCAACGGGCGCGCACCCCTCGTGAACGAGGACGGCCGCCAGCGCCGCGACTTCGTGTCCGTGCACGACGTCGTCGAGGCCTGCCGGCTCGCGCTGACCGTGTCCGGCGCCGCCGGGCAGGTGTTCAACGTGGGCAGCGGGCGGAGCATGAGCGTGCTCGACGTCGCCGAGCGGCTGGCCGAGGCGCTGGGCCGCGAGGACCTCGCCCCGGAGGTGACGCAGCGCTATCGCGTGGGCGACATCCGGCACTGCTTCGCCGACATCACGAAGGCGCGCCAGCTCCTCGCCTACCAGCCGCGCGTCTCCCTCGAGGACGGCCTCGCCGAGCTCTCCGGCTGGCTCGCCGGACAGATCGCGCACGACCGCGTGCAGGAAGCGGGCGCCGAGCTCGCGGCCCGGGGGCTCTCCCTGTGACGCCCCCGGAGCGGAGCCGCCGCGGGGCCGGCCCGCGCGGACCGGTGCTCGTCACCGGCGGGGCCGGGTTCATCGGCGCCAACCTCTGCCACCGCCTCCTGTCGTCCGGGACGGAGGTGCGCGTCCTCGACGATCTCTCGCGCCGCGGCGCCGAGCGGAACCTGGCCTGGCTCGCCGCGGAGCACCGCGACGGGCTCGAGATCCTCCGCGGCGACGTCCGCGACCCGGCGCTCGTGGCCCGCGCGGTCGCGGGGACGTCGGCCGTGTTCCACCTGGCCGCCCAGGTCGCGGTGACGACCTCGCTCGTCGATCCGGTGCGGGACTTCGAGGTGAACGCGCGCGGGACCCTGGAGGTGCTCGAGGCGGTGCGGCGCCAGAGCCCGCCGCCCTTCCTGCTCTACACCTCGACCAACAAGGTGTACGGCGCCCTGGAGGACCTCGTCCTCGCGGACGCCGGGACGCGGTACGCCCCGGTCGATCCGGGGCGGCACCGCGGGATCTCCGAGGAGCGCGGCCTCGCGTTCCACTCTCCGTACGGCTGCTCGAAGGGCGCGGCCGAGCAGTACGTGCTCGACTGGGCGAAGACGTACGGCGTGCCCGCGACCGTGTTCCGGATGAGCTGCATCTACGGGACGCGGCAGCTCGGGAACGAGGACCAGGGCTGGGTGGCCCACTTCCTCTTCCAGGCGCTCGCCGGCCGGCCCATCGTGATCTACGGGGACGGCAAGCAGGTGCGGGACGTGCTCTGGATCGACGACCTGCTCGACGCCTTCCTGCTCGCGCGCGCGCGGCCGGCCGGGGTGGTGGGGCGGGCCTTCAACGTCGGCGGCGGGTCGCTCCACACGCTGAGCCTCGTCGAGCTGCTCGCGCTCGTCGAGGAGCTGCACGGCGCGCGGCCTCCGGTGGTGCTCGAGGGCTGGCGGCGCGCCGATCAGCGCTGGTACGTGTCGGACACCGCTGCGCTCCGCGCGGCGATCGGGTGGTCGCCGCGGGTCTCGCCGCGCGAGGGGGTGGCGCGGCTCCACCGGTGGGCGCGCGAGGAGCTGCGCGCGCGCGACGCGATCCTCGAGGCCTCCGCCGAGGTCTCTCCGTGAGCATCCGCGCCGCCGTCCTCGCCGGTCCGCGCCGGTTCGCGCTCGCGGAGGTGCGGCCGCCCGCGCCACGCCCGGGCGAGGTCCGCGTCCGGATCGAGGGGTGCGGGGTGTGCGGCTCGAACCTGCCGCCGTGGCAAGGGCGGGAGTGGTTCCGGTACCCGTTCGCCCCCGGCGCGCCGGGCCACGAGGGATGGGGCGTCGTCACCGCGGCGGGGCCCGAGGTCCGCGGGCTCGGCGAGGGCGACCGGGTGGCGCTCCTCTCGACCGGGTCGTTCGCCGAGGAGGAGGTCCTGCCGGCGTCGCTGGCCGTGCCGCTCCCGCGCGGGCTCGCGGGGCCGTTCCCCGGCGAGGCGATCGGCTGCGCCGTGAACGTCGTCCGCCGCGCGCGCGTCGCGCCGGGCGAGACGGTGGCCGTCGTCGGCGCGGGCTTCCTGGGCCTCGTCGCGGTCCGGCTCGCGGCGCAGGCCGGCGCGCGCGTGCTGGCGCTGTCGCGGCGGCCCTCGGCGCTCGCCCTGGCGAAGCAGCTCGGGGCGGAGGAGGCGCTGCCGCTCGAGGACGGCGCGGCGCGCGTGGCGGCGCGGACGGGTGGCGCGGGGTGCGACGTCGTCATCGAGGCCGTGGGCCTCCAGGGCGCGCTCGACCTCGCGGCGGCGGCGGTCCGCGAGGGCGGGCGGCTCGTCATCGCCGGGTTCCACCAGGACGGGCCGCGGAGCGTGGACCTGTGCGCCTGGAACTGGCGCGGCCTCGAGATCGTCAACGCGCACGAACGGGATCTGGAGCTCCGGAGGGCGGGGGTGGTCGAGGCGGCCCGGCTGGTGACGGCCGGGCGCCTCGACCCTTTTTCGCTGCTCCGGGGGTACCCGCTCGCCGGGATCGCGGAGGCGTTCCGGGCCATGGAGGACCGGCCCGAGGGGTTCGTGAAGGCCGTGGTGACCCCATGAACGGGGACGGCGTCCCGGCGCACGCGGCCGGGACGCTGGGGCCCGACCCCGGCGGCGCTGGCCGCCGCTCCCCGCACGCACCACAGGGACTCGCATGACTCGCGTACGGCTCGGCTTCCTCGGCGTCGGCTGGATCGGCCAGCGGCGCATGCGCGCGCTCCTCGAGCGCGGCTGCGTGGAGGCCGTGGCGGTGGCGGACGCGTCGCCGGCGGCGGCCGCGGCGGCGGCGTCGGCGGTGGACGGGTGCGCCGCGCTCCCCTCGCTCGACGCGCTGCTGGAGCGCGATCTGGACGGGATCGTGATCGCGACGCCCTCGGCGCTCCACGCGGACCAGGCGGTCCGCGCGCTGGAGCACGGGCTGGCGGTCTTCTGCCAGAAGCCGCTCGGGCGGACCGCGGCCGAGGTGCGGCGCGTCGTGGACGCGGCGCGGGCGGCGGATCGGCTCCTCGGCGTGGACCTCTCGTACCGCCACGTCGCCGGGATGGCCGAGGTCCGGCGGCTCGTTCGGGAGGGCGCGCTCGGGCAGGTGTTCGCGGCGAACCTCGTCTTCCACAACGCGTACGGGCCCGACAAGCCGTGGTTCTACGACGCGCGCCTCTCGGGCGGCGGCTGCCTCATCGACCTCGGCATCCACCTGCTCGACCTGGCGCTCTGGACGCTCGGCTTCCCGGAGATCCGGGACGTCACCGCCGCGCTCCGCACCGCGGGGGGGCCTGCGGGCGCGCGCGGCGCGGAGGTCGAGGACTTCGCCGCGGCGCAGCTCGAGCTCGCGAACGGCACGGCGGTGCAGCTCGCCTGCTCGTGGCGGCTCGCGGCCGGGCAGGACTGCCAGATCGAGGCCGCGTTCTACGGCACGGGCGGCGGGGTGGCGCTCCGGAACGTCCGCGGCTCCTTCTTCGACTTCCTGGTGGAGCGGTTCCACGGCACGCGCCGCGAGCTCCTCGCCGGCCCGCCCGACGCGTGGGAGGGGAAGGCGGCGATCGCGTGGGCCGAGGCGCTCGCCCGGGGAAGCCGGTACGACCCGGACATCGAGACGATCGCGCTCGTGCAGGACGGGCTCGATCGCATCTATGAAGCCGGCGCCGGTCGAGCCGGCGCCGGACAGGCCGGCGCCGAACAGGCCGGGCCTGGTCGCGCCGGCGGCGAACGAGCCGGCGCAGCTCCCGGCCTGGCCGCGGTCGGTCGCGGCGGCCTCCCGCGCGAGGCGCAGGCGGTCTCCCCATGAAGGTCCTGCTCCACGCCGACGCGGTGGGAGGCGTCTTCACCTACGCCGTGGAGCTCGCGCGCGCGCTCGCCCGGCGCGGCGTGAAGGTCGTCCTCGCCACCGAGGGGGCGCCGCTGGACGGGGATCAACGCGCGGCGGTGGCCGGCGTCCCCGGCCTCGTGCACCGCGAGGCGCGCTACCGGCTCGAGTGGATGGAGGATCCCTGGGAGGACGTCGCCCGCGCGGGCGAGTGGCTCCTCGCCGTCGAGCGGCGCGAACGCCCCGACGTCGTCCACCTCGGGAGCTACGCCCACGGCGCGCTGCCCTTCCGGGCGCCGCGCGTGGTGGTGGGCCACTCCTGCGTGCTCTCCTGGTACGAGGCGGTCCGGGGGACCCCCGCCCCGCCCGCGTGGGATCGCTACCGCGCCGCCGTGGGCGCCGGGCTCCGCGGCGCCGACGCCATCGTCGCCCCGTCGCACGCGATGGCCCGCGCCCTGTCCCGGCACCACGCGCCGATCCCGCGGCCGGCGGTGATCCTCAACGGGCGCGATCCGGGACGCTTCCCGCCGGGCGAGAAGCTGCCGCTCGTCCTCGGCGCGGGCCGGCTCTGGGACGACGCCAAGAACGCGGCGGCGCTCCTCCGCGCCGCCCCCGAGGTGCCCTGGCCCATCGCGCTCGCCGGGCCGATCCCGGACGCGCCGCCGCAGAACGCCGTGGTCCACGGGGCGCGGGGCGCAGGGCCGCTCACGGGGAGCGCTCCGGCGCGGCTGCTCGGCCGGCTGGCGGAGCCGGCGCTCGCGGCGTGGATGGCGCGCTCCTCGGTGTTCGCCCACCCGGCCCGCTACGAGCCCTTCGGGCTCGCGGTGCTCGAGGCCGCGCTCGCCGGCAACGCCCTCGTCCTCGGGGACATCGAGAGCCTGCGCGAGCTCTGGGACGGCGCGGCCCTGTTCGTGCCGCCCGGGGATCACGGGGCGCTCGTCGGCGCCCTGAAGGCGCTCGCCGGGGATCCGCGCGGGCGCGAGGTGTTCGCCGCCGCGGCGCGGGCGCGGGCGCTCCGGCTCGGCCCCGACCGGATGGCCGCCGGGTACCTGGCCCTCTACGGCGCGCTGGGCGCGCGGCCGCACGAGCCACACGCACCGGGTCCGCGGGAGCCCTCGCCCGCGGTGCCCCCGCCCGCGGCGCTTCACGCCGCGTCCGCGCCCTCGCTCCCGGACAGGTGACCATCACGTGAAGATCGCGCTGTTCGTGCACTCGCTGCGCTCGTGCTGGAACCACGGGAACGCCCACTTCCTGCGCGGCGTCGCCGCGGAGCTGGCGGCGCGCGGCCACGAGGTCGTCGCCTGGGAGGAGGAGGGCGCGTGGAGCGCGGAGAACCTGGTCCGCGACCACGGTCCGGGCGCGCTCGAGCTCTGGCGCGAGGCGTACCCCGCGCTCGACGTGCGGCCGTATCCGCCGGGGGGCCCGGATCTCGGGGCGGCGCTCGACGGCGTCTCGCTCGCGATCGTGCACGAGTGGAACCGGCCGGAGCTCGTCGCGCGGATCGGCGCCGAGCGGCGGCGGCGCCCCGGCCTCCGGCTCTACTTCCACGACACCCACCACCGCGCCGTGACGAGCCCGGAGGAGCTGTTCCGCTTCGACCTCTCGGAGTACGACGTCGCCCTGGCCTTCGGCGCGGTGCTCCGCGACGTGTACCTCCGGCGCGGCGCCGCGGCGCGCGTCGAGGTGTGGCACGAGGCGGCGGACGTGCGCGTGTTCGTGCCGCTCGAGGCCGCGCGCGACGGCGACCTCGTCTTCGTCGGGAACTTCGGGGACGACGAGCGGACCGCGGAGCTGCGCGACTTCCTCCTCGAGCCGGTCCGCGCGCTCGGCCTCGCCGCCACCGTGCACGGCGTCCGCTGGCCGGAGCACGGCCTCGCCGCCCTGGCCGCGGCGGGCGCCACGTTCGGCGGCTGGCTCCCGAACCACCGCGTCCCCGCCGCCCTCGCGCGCCACCGCGCCGGGGTCCACGTCCCGCGCCGGCCGTACGCCGCCGCGCTCCCGGGCATCCCGACGATCCGGGTCTTCGAGACGCTCGCGTGCGGCGTGCCGCTCGTGAGCGCGCCCTGGGAGGACGCCGAGGGGCTCTTCCGTCCCGGGCGCGACTACCTCGTCGCGCGGAGCGGGGCGGAGATGGCGCGCCACCTGCGGGCGCTGCGCGAGGATGCCGCGCTCGCGCGGGCCGTCGCGCGGAGCGGCCTCGAGACGGTGCGCGCGCGCCACACGGTCGCGCACCGCGTGGACGAGCTGCTCGCCATCCACGCGTCGCTCGGCGGGCCCGGGATCCCGCGCCGGCACGCGGCAGAGGCCGTGCACACCTAGGAGCGCGCGTGGTCCCTGGATCGACGACTCGAGTCCCCGGCGAGGGCGCGGAGCGCGCCCTCATCTCTCTCGCGATCGCGGCGGCGGTGGCGCTGCTCTGGGCCGGCCGGACGCTGCTCGTCCCGACCGCGCTCGGGCTCGTCCTGGCCGCGACGGTCTACCCGCTCGTCGGCTGGCTCGAGGACCGGAAGGTGCCGCGCTGGCTCGCGGCGACGATCGGGACGCTCGTGGCGACCGGCGCGGTCGCGGCCCTCGGGGCCGTGCTGTACCAGTCGGTCTCCGAGCTCTGGGAGCAGCTCCCCTCGTACCAGGCCCGGCTCGACGAGCTCTGGGGCGATGCCCGCCGCCACTTCCTGCGGCTCCAGGCGCAGTCGGAGAAGCTCGTCACCACGCCGCGCCGGCCCGGCCAGGTCCAGATCCAGGAGAGCGTCCCCTGGGCGAGCCTCCTGCTCGGGACCGCCGCGGGCGTGGCGACGCTGCTCGGCGAGGCGACGGTGGTCGTGTTCCTCGTCTACTTCGGGCTCGCCGAGGGGCCGCGCTGGGTCGAGAAGGCGATGATCGTGGCCGGCGCGAAGCGCGATCAGGTCACGGAGGCGCTCGCCGAGCTCCGGCGGGACGTCGCGCAGTACATGCTGAACCGCGTCGTCCTGAACGCCATCCTCGGCGTGGTCACCGCGATCATCTTCGCGCTCTACGGGCTCGAGCACGCCGCGGTCTGGGGGCTCACCACCGGGCTCCTGCACCTCATCCCGTACATCGGCCCCGCGGTCGGCCTCGTCCTGCCCACCGGCATGGCGCTCCTCCAGTGGGGCTCGCCGGGGCGCGTCGCCGGGGTGGCCGGGATCTACCTCGTGCTCGTGTCGATCCAGGGCAACGTCGTCGATCCGATCTTCCTCGGGAAGCAGCTCCGCCTGAGCGCGCTCGTGGTGTTCCTCGGGTCGCTCGTGTGGTTCCTGCTGTGGGGGCCGATCGGGCTGTTCCTGGCGGTGCCGCTGCTCTCCACCCTGCGGGTCGTCTGCAAGCACACGCTGCGCTTCCGGCCGGTGGCGGAGTTCCTGGCGGAGTAGACGTGGGAGGGCGGACTTCACTGTGCGCGGAATGCCCCTCCGCGGGCGCCCTGTTCCGCCACCGTGCCCGCGCGATCCCCACGCAAGCCTTCGCTCCGCAGGGCGATGGAGTTCCTCCGGCCGTACCGCGGGAGCGTGATCCTCCTCCTCGCGCTCGCCGTCCTGCTCGCGGCGGTGAACGCCGCCGAGCCGCTCGCCCTGCGGGCGGCCTTCGACGCGCTCGCCGGCCGGGAGGGGGAGGGCCCGCTCGCCCGGGCGCTGGCCGCGCTGGTCGCGCTCGGGCTCGGCCGCGAGGCGCTCGCGGCCTGCTCCAACTGGCTCACCTGGCGCACCCGCATCGGGATCCAGTACGGGCTCACCGAGGCCACGGTGGGGCGCCTCCACCAGCTCCCCGTGAGCTTCCACAAGGCCGAGGGGGTCGGCGCGCTGATGACCCGGCTCGACCGGTCGATCCAGGGGCTCGTGGGCGCGCTCGCCGATCTCGCCTTCAACGCGCTCCCCGCGCTCGTCTACCTCGTGCTCTCGGTGGCGGTGATGCTGCGGCTCGAGTGGCGGCTCGCGCTGCTCGTCCTCGTCTTCGCGCCCGTGCCCGCCCTGGTGGCGCGCCTGGCCGCGCCGATGCAGACCCGCCGCGAGCGGAGCCTGCTGGAGCGCTGGGTGCACATCTACTCGCGGTTCAACGAGGTCCTGGCGGGGATCGTCACGGTCAAGAGCTTCACCATGGAGGAGGCCGAGAAGCGGCGGTTCCTCTCGGAGGTGAACGGCGCCAACGAGGTGGTGATCCGGGGCGTGGGCGTGGACTCCGGGGTGGGGGCGGCCCAGAACCTCGCGCAGATCGCCGCCCGGGTCGCGGCGCTCGTGGTCGGCGGCGGCCTCGTGCTCGCCGGCCACATGACGGTGGGCACCCTGGTGGCCTTCCTCGGCTACGTCGGCGGGCTGTTCGGGCCGGTGCTCGGCCTCGCCGGGACCTACAAGTCCATCCGCACGGCCCGCGTCTCGCTCGAGGAGGTGTACGGCATCCTCGACGCGCAGGATCTCCTCGGGGACGCGCCGGACGCGGCGGACGTGGTGGGGCTGCGCGGCGACCTCGCGTGGGAGGGCGTCCGGTTCGGCTACGGCGACGGACCGCCCGTGCTCGACGGCGTGGACCTCCGGGTCCGCGCGGGCGAGCGCGTCGCGATCGTGGGCCCGTCCGGCTCCGGCAAGTCCACCCTCGTCTCGCTCCTCCAGCGGTTCCACGACCCGGTGGAGGGCGCCGTCCGCGTCGACGGCATCGACGTGCGCCGGCTCAAGCAGGTCTCGCTCCGACGCCAGGTGGGCGTCGTCTTCCAGGACTCGATGCTGTTCAACGAGACCGTCCGGGCCAACATCGCGTACGGGCGCCCGACCGCGACCCGGGCCGAGATCGAGGCGGCCGCCCGGGCGGCCAACGCGCACGACTTCATCCAGCGGCTTCCGCAGGGGTACGACACCGTCGTCGGCGAGCGCGGCTGTCGGCTCTCGGTCGGCGAGCGCCAGCGCATCTCGATCGCGCGGACGCTGCTCAAGGACCCCGCGGTGCTGATCCTGGACGAGCCCACCTCGGCCCTCGACGCGGAGTCGGAGGCGCTCGTGAGCGAGGCGCTCGAGCGCGTGGCGCACGGGCGGACCACCCTCGTCATCGCGCACCGGCTCTCCACCGTCGTCGGCGCCGACCGGATCGTCGTGCTCGAGCGCGGGCGGATCGTCGAGCAGGGGAGCCACCGGGAGCTCGTGGCGGCCGGCGGGACCTACGCCGGCCTGGTCGCCCGGCAGACGAAGGGGTTCTTCCCGCTCGCGGCCTGACGCGGTCGCCGGGGCGGCGCGAGGGCCGATCACTAGATTTCGGGCGACAGCGGCGCGGCGCGGGCGGGGGCCCTGGGCCTCTTCAGCATCCGCTCGCTCACCCGTCCCCCCTCCGCGCGCGGGCGCGGGCGCCCCTGTCGCCTTTACGGTCCCGGCCTTGGCGGACTTACAGCGCGGGCGCCCGCGATCGCAGGAAACCAGCCATTTCCAGCCTGGAGGCGATGGGCACGGTCATTGCGAGCGGGGAGAGGCGCACACGCCCACACGCCCAGCCAGGAGGAGCGATGAACCGAGTCCCCACCGCCAGCAGCACCCTCGACCAGTACCTTCGCGAGATCAACCAGGTCTCGCTGCTCACGGTCGAAGAGGAGCGACGGCTCGCCCGCCAGTTCCGCCAGGAGGGCGACAAGCGGGCGGGCCACCGGCTGGTCGAGGCCAACCTCCGCTTCGTGGTGAAGGTCGCGTTCGAGTACCGCTCGTACGGGCTGCGGATGGCGGACCTCATCCAGGAGGGGAACATCGGCCTCATGAAGGCCGTGCAGAAGTTCGACCCGGACAAGGAGATCCGGCTCATCTCGTACGCGGTCTGGTGGATCCGCGCGTACATCCAGAACCACATCCTGAAGTCCTGGTCGCTCGTGAAGATCGGGACCACGCAGGCCCAGCGGAAGCTGTTCTTCTCGCTCGCGCGCACGCGGCACGAGATCGAGCGGCTCACCCCGGGCGCGAGCCTCGACGAGGGCGTCGATCCCGCGGCGGTCGCGAAGAAGCTGCGGGTGCGGCCGAGCGACGTCGTCGAGATGACCCAGCGCATGGAGGGGCGCGACCTCTCCCTCGACGCCCCCGTGGCCGACGGCACCAGCACGCACCTCGAGTTCACCGCCGCCGGCGGCGAGGGGCAGGACGCCGAGCTGGCGCAGGCCCAGGAGGAGGCCCTCGTCAACCGGAAGGTCGCCGAGGCCCTGGCGCGGCTCGACCCGCGCGAGCGCCACATCGTCGAGGCCCGGATCATGGGCGATGGCAAGGAGACCCTCCGCGATCTCGGCCACCACTTCGGGTTCTCGCGCGAGCGGGCCCGCCAGCTCGAGATCCGGGCGCTCGACAAGCTCCGCCGTGAGCTCGAGCCGCTCGCGAACGAGGTGGGGTGGCCTCTCGGGGGCGAGGGGAACGCCGTCGCGGAGTGAGGTCGGTGGTCAGTGATCGGTGGTCGGTGGTCAGTGGTCAGTGCGCCCGCAGCCGACACTGATCACTGACAACTGATCACTGACAACTGATCACTGACAACTGATCACTGACAACTGACAACTGACCACTGACAACTGACCACTGACAACTGATTCACCGATCCCGGTGCACCGCGAACGCCCCCGGCCCCTGCGCGACCGGGAACAGCTCCATCACCGTGACGTCCACGTGCGGGGGGCGCGTGACGCAGTAGAGGATCGCGTCCGCGACGTCGTCGGCGGCGAGCGGCTGCATGCCCCGGTAGACCTGGGCGGCCTTCTCCTCGTCCCCCGCGAACCGGACCACGGAGAACTCGGTCTCCACCATCCCCGGCTCGATGCAGGTGACCCGCAGCGGCGTCCCGACGAGGTCGGCCTTCAGGTTCATCGTGAACTGCCGGACGAAGGCCTTCGTGGCGCCGTAGACGTTGCCACCGGGGTAGGGGAACGTGCCGGCGACCGAGCCGAGGTTCACGACGTGGCCGCGGCCGCGCGCGACCATGCCGGGGAGCACGTGGCGCGTCAGGGCGACGAGCCCGGCGCAGTTGGTGGAGATCATCGTCTCCCATTGCTCGAGCGAGGCCCGGGGCGCGGGCTCGAGGCCCAGCGCCAGGCCGGCCGCGTTCACGAGCACGTCGAGGTCGGTCCACCCCGCGGGCAGGCGCGCGAGCGCCGCCGGGAGCCCCGGGAGGTCGCGCACGTCGAGCGGCAGCGGGTGAACCGCCGGTCCGAGCTCGGCCGCCAGCGCGGCGAGCCGTTCGGCGCGGCGGCCCGCGGCGACGACCCGCGCGCCCGCGCCGACCAAGCGACGGGCGCACGCGAGGCCGATGCCCGAGGTGGCGCCGGTGACGAGGGCGAGGCGGTTGGAGAGGGGCGAGGGGGTCATGCCGCTGTCTTAGCATCGCCGCGCAGCGGGAAGGCCAGGGTGAACTTCGCCCCTCCCCCCGGCCGTGCCCCGACCTGGATCTCCCCGCCGTGCTGCAGGACGATCTTCTTCACGATGGCGAGCCCGAGCCCGGTGCCCGTGCCGGCCTTGGTCGTGAAGTAGGGGTCGAAGATCCGCTCCCGCAGGGCCACCTCCACGCCGGGCCCCTCGTCGGCGACGGTGAGCACGGCCCGATCCTTCGTGCGCGCCACGCCGAGGTGCAGCCGCGGGCGGGCGGGGCGGGAGGCCTCGACCGCGTTGGAGCAGAGGTTCGCGAGCACCCGGCGCATGAGGGCCCGGTCGAGCGCGACGGGGCACGCGCCGGCGGCCCGGACGACCTCGATCTCTCCCTCGGCGCGGAGCTGCGGGTTGCCGTTCACGAACTCCTCGACGAAGTCGCCGAGGTCGGCGGGCTCGGGGCGGACGTCGGGCAGCTTCGCGAAGCCCGAGAACTCGTCCACGAGCCGCTGGAGCGTGCCGATCTCGTCCCGCATGATCTCGCCGACCTCGTCGAGCAGCTTCCCGAACGCCGGCTCGCGGTCGCCGAGCTGCTGCCAGCGCGCCTGCAGCTGCTGGAAGGCGAGCTTCATCGGCGTGAGCGGGTTCTTGATCTCGTGCGCCAGGCGCCGCGCGACGTCCTGCCAGCCGGAGATCTTCTCGAGGTACACGATCCGGTCGCGGCTCTCGCGCACCTCGCGCACCATCTGGTTGAACGCGCGCGCGAGGCCGGCGACCTCGTCGGAGAAGCCGCCGGGATCCACCTGCACGAGCAGGTCGCCGGCCGCGAGCCGCCGGACGCCGGCGACGAGGTCCGAGACGCGCCGGGTGGTCCTGCGGGCGACCGCGATGCCGATCACCGCCGCCGCGAGCGCCCACACGACGAGCAGCGCGCCGAAGGAGAGGACGTAGGCGCGGCCGATCTCCGGCCGGAGCGCCGCGACGCCCTTCAGGGTCTCGGCGAGGTCCTTCGCGTCCGACAGCTCGGCCAGGTACTGCGCCTCGATCGCGAACACGCACAGGAGCTGGCCGCCGTCGGGCAGGACCTCCTGCCGCGGGGAGTCGCGCCACCCGCCCTCGGGCGCCGGGGCCTGCGACTCGACCTCGAGGACGAGCTCGCCCGCGGCGTCGGTCCAGGTGACGCGGCGGAGGCGGGAGTTCCGGGCCAGCTCCGCCTCGAGGAAGGCGCGGGCGGCGGCGCGCCGCGGGGGCAGCCGGCGGACGAGGTCCCGCGCCTGCTCGGCGTAGAGCTGCTTCCGCGCCTGGAAGAGCTCGCCGTACAGCCCGGGCACGCCCTCGAGCCGCTCGACCACGCGCGGGTTCACGCCGAGCGCCTGGCTCTCCGCGGCGACGCGGTTGGCGAGGAAGAGCGCCCCCACGAACGGGAGCGTGGCCGCGACCACGAGCGCCGCCGCGATGCGGAGCTCGAACCTGGACACGCGGAGCGCGCGCCGGAGGGAGCTCGCCGCCAGGGCGAGGCGGAGGGACAGGGTGCGCCAGGTCATCGCGGGACGAGCTCGCTCTTGGTGAACACGCTGGAGCGGAAGACGTGCACGTCGGACCCCGCGTCCGGCTCGCGCAGCAGGAAGCTCGCCACCGCGCCGAGCACGCTCCGCGAGCCGCTCGCCCGCGTGCCGGCGGCGGTCGCGGCGATGTACTCGCGCGTCCTCTGGAGCTGCTCCTTCGACACGGGGTTCACCTCGACGCGGACCTCCAGCCGGAACGTCTCGGGGAGCGCCTCGAAGGACCCGATGTCCACGTTGCGCTGGTCGGCGAGGAACGCGCGCAGCGCGGCGAAGTGCGGCACGACGAGCCGGCGGGTGGGGTGGTCGGGGTCGGTGACCTGCACGGCGTACGTCTCCTCCCACACGTCGTAGAGGATCTCGATGATCCGCCCGTGCGCCGAGAGCGGGGCGCCGCCGCGGGCGGGCACCACCGAGGTGTAGACGACGACGACGTTGGTGAGGCCGTTGCCGAAGACGCGCTCGCGGCTCCCGTCGAAGAGGCTGCCGAGGCCGAGGCTCACGATCGCCCGCGCCTTCACCGGCGCGATGCGCACGACGACTGCGCGCTCCGGCGCTCCGGCGCGCACGGGCGCGGCCGCGACGGCGGCGGCGAGGAGGGCGGCGCGTCTCATCGGCCGGGTCCCCGCGCCTTCAGGCCGGAGCGGGCGCTTCTGCGGGCTCCCGGCCGCGGCCGGGACGGGAGGGTCTGGAGGTCGGGCGCGATGCCCGTCACTTCTTCCGCTTGAAGTCGACCGACACGA
>JAEYZK010000160.1 GCA_023428085.1 Pseudomonadota bacterium | reverse complement strand
CCAGCATCTCCTTCGCCTCCTTCCCGACGGCGAGGACCTTGCGCCCGCCGCGCGCGTCCTGCTGCACGGCGACGACCGAAGGCTCGTTGGAGACGATGCCCATCCCGCGGATGTAGATGAGCGTGTTTGCGGTCCCGAGATCGATCGCGAGATCGCGCGACAGGATGTTATGGACGAAGTTCAGCACGGTCGTTGCCTACTACAACACGACGGGGACCAAAACCTTCCTCTCGGATCGTCCTCGGGGCCGTGACACTTCGCCCTCCCCGGAACGCGGGTGGGCCCCGCACCCACCGTAAAAGGCGCATGACCGGACCTCCCGGCGCCGTCCAGCCGGCCGCCCGCGCCGAGCGGCCGGGCGAGCGGGCGAGCCTTCACTCGGCCGGGCGCTCGTGGCACCGGCAGCCGTGATCCCCGCCCTCATGGGCCGCCGCGTCCGCGCAGGGCTCGCGGGAGGGGTCGTGATGGGGGGGCGGATCGCTGACGATCCGCCCGTGCACCTCGACGGCCTCCTCCTCCCGCGGCGCGCTCCGGTGGGCGCAGCCGGCCGCGAGCGCGAGGGCGGCGAGGGACCCGGCGAGGGCGAAGGCGTGGGCGTTTCGCATGGTGAACGGCTCCGCTAGGCGGCCTCGAGCACGGTGCCGGCGCTGCCCGGCTGGAGCACGGCCCGGACGAGATCGCCGGGCGCGAGCTTCCCGAGGATGACGACCGATCGGGCCCCACCGGACAGGACGGCGAACGACTCCTCGAGCTTGGGGATCATCCCGCCCGAGATCGTGCCGTCGGCGACGAGCCGCTCGAACTCGGCCCGGGTGATGCGCGGGATCCGGCTCTGCGGGTCCTTCACGTCGCGGAGCACGCCGGGCGTGGAGGTGACGAGGACGAGCGCGTCGGCCCGGAGCGCGCCGGCGAGCTGGCTCGCGACGGTGTCGCCGTTGATGTTGAGCGCCTGCCCCGAGGCGTCGCAGCCCAGGCAGGCGATGACCGGCACGTAGCGGCGCTCGAACAGGTCGCCGAGCAGCGGGAGGTTGAATCCGATCACGTCGCCGACGAGCCCCAGATCGACGGGATCGGGGCCGGCGCCCTGGAGGACCTTCGGCGCCATCCTGCGGCTCTGGACCATGTGACCGGACGCGCCGTGCAAGCCGACCGGCATCACGCCGCGGGCGAGCAGCCGGGCGCAGAGGTCCACGTTGAGCTGGCCGGCGACGACGTACTTCATCACCTCGAGCGTCGCGGGGTCGGTGTACCGCCGCCCGGCGATCTTGCGAGGCTCGAGCCCGAGCCGCTCCTGCAGCGCGCTCGCCTGGGGGCCCCCGCCGTGGACGATCGCGACCCGGTGGAAGCCCTCCACCAGCCCGCGCAGGTCGGCGGCGATGAGATCCAGCTCGGGGGACTGGACGATCTCGCCGCCCAGCTTCAGGACGATGGTCTTGGTCATGGCGCTTGCGCGCCGTTATACCGGGACCGCCGGCGGGCGGCCAGCGGGCCGCGAGCGGGGGGCACGCTCTGCGGCGGCCCGCCCGGCCGGCGGGACCTTCTCCGGAGGGAACGCATGCCGGTCGCGACTCGCTTCTCCGATGCGGTCACGTGGCTCACCGGTCAGCGCGGCGCGATGGAGTCGTTCCTCGAGCGGCTCGTGGTGCAGAGCTCGTTCACCTGGAACCGGCGCGGCGTCGAGGCGGTGGCGAACCTCGCCGCCGGGCAGCTCCGCACGCTCGCCCTCGACGTGGAGCTCAAGGCGTCGCCGCGGTTCGGGCCGCACGTGCTCTTCGCGAGCAAGGCGCCCGGGCCGCCCGTCTACCTCGTCGGCCACGCCGACACCGTCTGGCCGCCGGGCCAGGGCCCCGAGAGCTGGCGCCGCGAGGGCGATCGAGGCATCGGGCGGGGCGCCTACGACATGAAGGGCGGGATCGCGGTCCTCCTGTTCGGGCTCGCGGCGGCCAAGCGGGCGCAGCTCCTGGAGCGCGTGCCGCTCCGGGGCATGCTCCTCGCGGACGAGGAGGCGGGCGCGCCGGAGTCGCAGGTCCTGCTCCGGACGCACGCCGCGGGCGCCGCCGCCGGGCTCTCGTTCGAGCCGGGCCGGCCCGGGGACCTCGTCGTCACGACGCGAAACGGCGGCGGCTCGGTGGACGTCGTCGCGCGCGGGCTCACCGCGCACGCGGCGAACGACCCGGAGAAGGGGCGGAGCGCGGTCTGGTCGCTCGCGCGGTTCGTGGACCGGGCCCAGGCGCTCGGCGACCGCGCGCGCGGAGTGCACGTGAACGTCGGCCTCCTCTCGGGCGGCACGATCCGGAGCACCGTCCCCGCCGACGCGCGGTGCGAGCTCGAGGTCCGCTTCGAGCGGGCCGAGGACGGCCAGGCGCTCTTCGAGGCGCTCCACGCCGCGGCGGCCGAGGCCGCGGTGCCCGGGACCACGCTCGAGCTCCGCCCGATCTCGTGGCGCGAGCCGCTCGTCCGCACGCCGGCCTCCGGCGCGCTCGCCAAGGCCTACGGCGAGTGCCAGCGCGAGTGCGGCCTCGGCATGGGCGAGGCGCCGCTCCTCGGCGGCGCGTCCGCCGCGAACACGCTCGGCGCGCTCGGGATCCCCGTCATCGACGGCCTCGGGGCGCGCGGGCGCGGGTTCGAGAGCGAGCGCGACGAGAGCGTGGACCTCGGCGCGCTCGTCCCGAAGGCGCTGGCGCTGCTGCGGTTCCTGGCGCAGCGGGCCGCGGGGTAGGCCGACCGCGCGTCAGCGGACGAGGACGGGCCAGTACACCGCTCGAACCGCCGCAGGACGTCGAGCCCCGCCTCCGGCGCGCGCTCGAGGTCCCCCAGGACGCCTTCCCCTCTCGGTGATCGCGTCTTGCCACCCCGCGGTGCGCCTCGCCAGGACGATCGGTTACGCTCGGCGCGTGCCCGCCGCGCGCCTTGCCCTCTTCGGCCCCGTCCACCTCGCGATCCTCGCGGCGGTGCCGGCGGCGGCCTTCGCCCTCGCGCGGCTCGTGCGGGCCCGGCCCGCGTGGGAGCGCCCGGTGCGCGTCGCCTTCGCGGTCGCGCTCCTCGTGAACCAGCTCGCCTACGTCGCCTACGCCGCGGATCGGGGGTGGATCGACCCGCCGCGCGGGCTGCCGCTCGAGCTGTGCGACGTGGCCGTCTGGCTCGCGGTGACGGCGCTCCTCGGCGCGCCGGCGTGGGCGGGCGAGGCGCTCTGGTTCTTCGCGCTCGCCGGGACGACGCAGGCGCTCGTCACCCCCGACCTCGGGGTGGCGTGGCCGTCGTATCCGGCCGTGAAGTTCTTCCTGGGCCACGGCGGGACGGTGGCCGCGGCCCTCTTCCTCGCGTTCGCCGGCCGGCTCCGGCCGCGCCGGGGCGCCTGGTGGCGCGCGCTCCTCCTCGTGAACGCGTACGCGGCGGTGGTCTTCGCGGTGAACGCCGCGGGCGGCACGAACTACATGTACCTGCGCGCGAAGCCCGACGCGCCGTCGCTGCTCGACCACCTCGGGCCGTGGCCCTGGTACCTCCTCGCCTGCGAGGCGCTCGCCGCGGCGAGCTTCTTCCTGCTCGAGCTGCCGCTCCGGCGGAGGTGAGAAAGCGGCGGCGCCGGGGTCACACCCGTCCCACGACCGCGCGCGCCCAGGCCCACAGGTGCGGAAGCGTGGGGCGGATGCGCAGGAGGAGGGCGCGGACGGCGGCGCGCCGGCGGCCGCCCACGCGCGCGGCGAGGTCCTCGAGCAGCGCGACCGCCTCGTCGCTCCGCCCCGCCCTGTGGAGCGTGCGCGCGAGGATCGCGATCGCGTCGCCGTCGTACGGCTCGAACTGCAGCGCCAGGCGGAGCACGCGCTCCGCCACCTCGTAGCGGCGGGCGAGGTGGAGCCGCCAGCCGCCCTCGGTGAGCGACGCGACGGCCTCCGCCCGGCGGCCGCGCTGGAGGTGGAGCCGCGCGATCTCCGGCCAGAGCGGCTCCTCGTCGGGGAAGTGCTCCGCGGCCTGGATGAAGAGCGAGAGCGCGCGCTCGTGGAAGCCGGCCTTGGCCTGCCCGTCGGCGGCCGTACGGAAGCTCTGGAGCGCGCCCGGCCGGTCCCCGGAGGCGGCGAGGAGCGGCGCGAGCTTCGCGTGGACCGTCAGGTCCTGCGGGTTGGCCTCGAGCACGCGCCGGTAGCCGGCGATCGCCTGCTTGCGGTGCCCGCGCGCGCGCGCGTGGTCGGCGGCGGCGAGGAGCTCCGTCCGGCTGTAGGCGCGCTTCTTCCACGGCCAGAGCATGCGGCCCGGATGCTACCGCATGCGGGCGCGGGATCGCGAATCGACGTCGCCCTCCTCGACCGCCGCCGTGCCCCAGCACGCGAGGATCCTCCGGCCCGCCGCCTCGCGCCCGGCCGCGTCCGGGCCGTGGCGGGCCACCGTGAACCGCGGCCCGCGCGCGGGGAGCTGGCCGAACGCAGGATCGACCGCGACCCAGCCGGCCGAGGTCTCCACCTCCGTCCAGGCGTGCCAGACGAAGCCGTCCCCGTCGTGGGCGACGCCGAGCGCGACGCGCGCCGGGAGGCCGGCCCGCCGCGCCACCGCGGCGTAGGAGGCCGCCTGATCGCGGCAGCTCCGGCC
>JAEYZK010000064.1 GCA_023428085.1 Pseudomonadota bacterium | reverse complement strand
GCCCTGCGCTCGTGCCGGGCCCCGCCCCGCTCCCGCCCCCGAGCCCCGGCCCCGCGCCCGGCCCGCCCACCATCGGATCGCCGCCGGCGGCGGCGCCTGCCCGCAAGCCGGAGCTGGTGGCGACGAGCTGGGCGAAGCTCGTGGAGATCTGGACCGAGCGCCGGAGCGCGCTCCGCGCCGGCGAGCCCTCGCGCGCCGCGGCCGCGCAGAAGGCGCTCGTCGCGGTCCAGCGCGAGCTCGCCATCCAGAACCTCGTCCCGCTCGCCGCGGCCGAGGTCCGGGGCGTGCGCGATCGCCTCGCGTCGAAGGATCCCGAGGGCGCCCTCGACCGGGCCGAGGTGGCGGTGACGCTGGCGCCGGACTGGCCCGAGGCCCACCTCGTGCGCGCCCGCGCGCTGCTCACGAGCCGGCGCGGCGGCGTGGGCGCCGCGCTGGGCGCCGCCGTGGACGGGGTCGCCGCCGCGCTCCGCGATCCGGCGAGCGTGCGGGCGCTCCTCGCCGATCTGGCGGGCGCGCTCCTCGCGGCGCTCGCCGTCACGAGCCTCGTGGCCATCCTGCTCCTCGCGGCCGCCCGGCTCCGCCTGGCCCTCCACGACTTCCATCACCTGCCGCTCCTCGGCAGCACCGCCCGCGTGCAGGCGGGGTTCCTGGCGCTCGTCCTCCTCGCGACCCCCCTCGCGCTCGGCCTCGGCCCCCTCGCCGCCGCGGTGGCCCTCCTCCTCTTCGTGTGGCTGTACCTGTCGCTCTCCGAGCGGCTCGTGGCCACGGGGGCGCTCGTCGCCCTGTTCGCGCTCCCCGCGCTGGCGCAGCTCGCCGCGTCGCTCGTGCTCTGGACCGGGACGCCGGCCGCGGAGATCCAGCGGATCGAGCACGGCGCGCTCTCCGACGCCGAGGCGGCCGCGGCGGTGCGGGCGCTGGGCGCGGACGCGCCGGCCCCGCTGCTGACCGCCCTCGGCCGGCACCTCAAGCGGCGCGGGGATCTCGACGGGGCGCTCCAGCTCTACCGCCGCGCGGCCGAGCTCGATCCGCGCGCGCCGGAGGTCCTGGTCAACCTCGGGAACGTGCTCTTCCTCAAGGACGACCTCGACGGCGCCCGCGCCGCGTACCTCAACGCCCAGGACCGCGCGGTGGACGATCTCGTCACCCGGGGCAGCGCGGCCTACAACCTCTCGAAGCTGTACGTCCGCACGGCGGAGATGGAGAAGAGCGGGACCGCGCGCGCCGCCGCCGAGCAGATGGCGGGGGCGTACCTCGCGGCGCACGGCTCCGACGAGGACTTCTCCGCGAACCACTACCTCGTGGACGTCCCCGTGCCCGCGGCGAAGATCGCCGCCCTCGCCGGCCACGACCCCGCCCCGGCCGCGCTGCGCGCCACGGCCGAGCGCGTCCTGCTCGGCCCGGGCGCGGGCGCGCTGTGGCCCTGGCTCGGCGGGGCCGTCGTGGCCGCGCTCTGGGCCCTCGCGCTCGTGGCGCCCAGGCTCGCGCCGGCCGGGAGCTGCTTCCGGTGCGGCCGCCCGGTCTGCCGGCGGTGCGACGGCGCCACGGGCGCGTCGTGCGGGCAGTGCGTGAACGTCTTCGAGAAGAAGGGGGTCGTGGATGCGCGCGATCAGCGCCGGAAGGAGCAGGCGGTCCGGCGCCACCGGCTGGTGACGCGGCGGGTGGCGCGCGGGCTCGCGGTGCTCCTCGCCGGCGGGGGGCACCTCGTGACCGGCGCGCCGATCCGCGGCGTGCTCTTCACGGGCGGGGTCGCGTTCTGCGTCTTCCTCGTCGTGCTCTGGCGCGGGCTCGCGCCGCCGGCGTTCCCCTCGGCCTGGGTGCTGCCCGCGAAGCTCGCGGCGGCGGTGCCCCTGGGCCTCGCCCTCTGGCTGCTCGCGGTGCGCGACCTCTTCCGCCGGACCGGGGGCTGACCGTGGCGCTCAAGGGCACGCTCAAGGACTTCGGCATCGCGGAGATCCTGCAGCTCATCGGGCAGCAGATGAAGAGCGGCTTCCTCCACCTGGAGTCGCGGGACGAGGAGATCCACATCGCGCTCTCCGAGGGCAGCGTGGTCCGCGCGGAGGCGGTCGGCCGGAAGGCCAACGAGCGGCTCGGGGCGATGCTGGTGCGGGCGGAGATCATCACCCAGCCCGAGCTCGACTACGCGCTGAACCTCCAGCGCCGATCGCTGCGGCGCCTCGGGGACATCCTCGTGGAGCACGACTTCGTCTCCCGCGAGGATCTGCGCGAGATCACCCACCTCCAGACCACCGAGACGGTCTACCGGCTCTTCCACTGGAAGAGCGGCACCTACGAGTTCGAGGCGGGCGCGGTCGAGTGGGACAAGGAGACCGCGACCCCGCTCCGCGCCGAGTCGGTCCTCATGGAGGGGTTCCGCCGCGTGGACGAGTGGCCGATCGTCCGCAAGCGCATCTCGTCCCTCCAGGCGACGTTCGAGCGCAGGACGCCGCTCCCGGACGGCGCACAGGGCGACGACGGGGACTTCGACTCGATCGGCGGGAACGAGCGGCGGGTGTACGCGCTCGCGGTCCCGGGCCGGACGGCGGAGAAGGTCGTGGACCTCTCGCGCCTCGGCGAGTTCGAGACCTGCAAGGCGCTCTCGAACCTCGTGAACGGCGGGTACCTCGCGCTCATCGCCCCCTCCGGCCGGGCGAAGGCGGTCGGCGCCTACGCGCTCGGCTGGAAGGCGCGCCTGCGCGCCGTGGCCACCACCACGATCTCCACCGTCGTCATCGCCGCGGCGCTCGCCGGCCTCGCGACCTGGATCGATCGGGGCGCGATGGCCGCCGACGGGCCGCGGGGGATCGCGGTCCGGGACGACGCCGCGCGGCGGGTGGCCTCCCGCTACGCGCTGGAGCGCCTGCGCGGCGCGCTGGAGGTCTACCGGGTGGAGAAGGGCGTGTACCCGGAGCGCCTCGACGAGCTCGTCGCGGAGCGGCTCGTCGACCCGCGCGACCTGCGCTTCCCCTGGCCCGCGCCGTACTACTACCGCCGCACGCAGGAGGGGACGTTCGTCCTCCTCCCGCCGCTCGAGTGAGCCCCGCGCGGGGTTCCGGGCGTGCCGCCCGCCGCGGCCCCGGTTATGGTAGGGGCGGGGAGCTTTGAACGAGGTACGGGAGCGAGGAGCGAATTTGGCACAGAGTGCAGCGGAGCCCCTCAAGACCACCCGGCTCGAGTTCCCCGACAACGACCGCGTCCGCCTCCTGTGCGGCGCGCACAACGAGAACCTGAAGCTCATCGAGAAGCGGCTCGGCGTGCAGCTCGGGCTGCGGGGCGGCCAGCTCCTCGTCGCGGCGCCGGACGACGCGCGCGTGCAGCTCGGCGCCTCGCTGGTCCGGGAGCTCTACGAGCTCGTCGAGGCGGGGCACCCGCTCTACCTCGAGGACGTGGACCAGGCGACGAAGCTCGCCGGCCAGGGCGTGCCGCTCAAGGAGATCTTCGGCGACACCGTCTTCGTCTCGTCGCGCCACCGGATCATCACGCCGAAGGGGCTCGCGCAGAAGCGCTACGTCCAGGCGATCCGCGACGACGACATCGTGTTCGGCATCGGCCCGGCCGGCACGGGGAAGACCTACCTCGCCATGGCGATGGCCGTGTCGTACCTCGTCGAGCGGAAGGTGAAGCGGATCGTCCTCACGCGCCCGGCCGTCGAGGCGGGCGAGAAGCTCGGCTTCCTCCCCGGCGACATCGCCGAGAAGGTGAACCCGTACCTCCGGCCCCTCCACGACGCGCTCTTCGACATGGTGGACTACGAGAAGGCGTCCGCCCTCATCGAGCGCGGCACGGTCGAGGTCGCGCCGCTCGCGTTCATGCGCGGCCGCACCCTGAACGACTCGTTCATCATCCTCGACGAGGCGCAGAACACGACCGCCGAGCAGATGAAGATGTTCCTCACCCGGCTCGGGTATGGATCGAAGGCGGTCGTGACGGGCGACGTCACGCAGGTGGACCTCCCGAGCGGGCGCGGCTCCGGCCTCGTCGAGGTCCAGAAGGTCCTGAAGGGCGTCGAGGGCGTCTCGTTCTGCGCCTTCAACGAGGTGGACGTGGTGCGGCACCCGCTCGTCCAGGAGGTCGTCCGCGCGTACGACGCGTTCGACCTCGAGCGGCGCGCGCGGGAGGCGCAGGCGGCAGGGCCCGAGAAGCCGTGAGCGGGGTGTGAACCCTCCCGGCCGCCGGTGCGCTCCTCGGGCTCGTTCACGGGCTCTGGGAGGAATGCCCTGATGGGGTCGGGGCCACTGCCCCCACGATTCCCCACCCAGGCGCCTGGTGTACGTATTGCGTTCGCGTGACCGGGGTGCGAACGTGCACCGCCGTGGCTGACCCCGCCGACCCTGCCGCCACCGTCGAGGTGGCGCCGCCCTCGTCGGCGCGCCGCGACACCCTGGGCCGTCTCCTCGGGCTCGCGCTCGTGGCGCTCGTCTCTGCCGCGTCGGGGTGGCTCCTCGCGCCCGCGGACTCCGCGCGGCTCCCCGGGCCTGACGCGCTGGGTCAGCCGGCGAGCCGGACGATCCGCGCCGACAAGGACTACGACATCGAGGATCGCGAGGCGACGGAGCGCCGCCGGGCCGATGCCGCCGACGCGGTCCTCCCGGTCTACGATCACGACCAGGGCGCCCCCACGGAGGCCGTCTACCGGATCGCGGCGGCGTTCAAGCTCATGCGCGACCGCGAGCAGGCGCTCGTGTCGGGCGGGGTCTCGGTGCGCCCTCCGGAGCTGGCGCGCCAGTGGACCGACCAGCGCGGGGCGTTCGCTTCGCTCCTGCAGCTCAGGGTGAGCGACGAGGACTTCGCCGCCCTCGTGCACGCGCGGTTCGACCCGGACGTCGAGCGCGCCCTGGCGGCGCTCGCGAAGACCGGGCTCTTTGGCCCGGTGGTCGAGGACCGGCGGCTCCTCGGCGCCGACCTCGACGACGGGTACGTCATCCGCGAGGTCCTCTCCGGCGAGCTGCAGGGCGAGCGGGTCGCGTCGCGCGACGCGGCGGTCCGCGACGTCGCCGCGGCGCGCGGCGACGTGGAGCGCGCCAGCGCGGCGTTCGCCGACCGGCCGCAGCTCCAGGCGGCGCTGGTGCGCCTCGCGAGCGCGATGGTCCGTCCCACCATGGTCCCGGCCCAGGTCGAGACCGCCCAGCGCCGCGACGCGGCGCGGGCGCGGGTGAAGCCCGTGGTGATGGCGCTGAAGCGCGGCGAGCGGATCGTGGAGCAGGGGGAGCTCCTGGAGCGGCGTCACCTCACGCTCTTCCAGGGCATGCGCGATCAGCAGTACGGCCGCGACCTCTCCCACGTCCGCACCGGCGGCGCGACCCTGGTCGCGCTCCTCGTCTCGGTGCTGTGGCTCTTCGCCCGCCGGAACGTCCCGCGCTTCCGCCCCGCCCGGCGCGACGCGCTGCTCCTGACCGCGCTCCTCGTCGGCACGCTGGCGCTCGCGGCGGCGGGGTTCACGGTCGCCGATGCCCTGCACGAGCGCCTGCCGCCCTGGCTCCCGTCGAGCGCCCTGCGCTACCTCGTCCCGGTGGCCGCCGGCGCGATGATCGCCCGCCAGGTGCTCTCGGCCGAGGTGGCGCTGCTGTTCGGGCTCGCGTCCGGCCTCGCCGGAGGCCTGCTGGCCGGCCAGTCGATCGGCCAGGCGGTGTTCGCCACGCTGACCTCCATCGCCGCCGCGGGCCTCACGCCGGGGAGCCGCGACCGGGCGGGCCTCTTCCAGACGGGGATCCTCGTCGGGCTCATCGGCGCGGGCGCGGTCGCGGCGCTGGGGCTCTTCGCGGGCCGACCCTGGGGCGAGCTCGGGGCGTCCACCATCGCCGCGTTCATCGGTGGGGCGGTCGCGCTGCCGGTGGTGGTGGTCGGGTTCCTGCCGGTGGTGGAGGGCGTGTTCGGCTACGTCACCGACGTGAAGCTGCTCGAGCTCGCGAACCTCAACCACCCCGCGCTCAAGGAGCTCATCCTCCAGGCGCCGGGGACGTACCACCACTCGATCCTGATGGGCTCGATGGTCGAGACGGGCGCCCAGGCCATCGGCGCGAACCCGCTCCTCGCCCGCGTGTGCGCCTACTATCACGACCTCGGGAAGACCCGGAACCCGCTCTACTTCGCCGAGAACCAGCGGGGCGAGAACCGCCACGACGCGCTCGCGCCCTCGATGAGCGCGCTCATCGTGAAGCGGCACGTGACCGACGGCCTGGAGCTCGCGCGGCGCTGGCGCCTGCCGCGCGCGGTGCGCGAGGCGATCGGGCAGCACCACGGGACCCGCCACGTGGGGTACTTCTGGGCGAAGGCGCGGCGCGCGGCGGAGGAGCCGGGCGCGCGCGGCGCTCCGCTCGACGAGGCGCTCTTCCGTTACCCCGGTCCGCGCCCGCAGACGCGCGAGGCGGCCCTCGTCATGATCGCCGACACGTGCGAGGCCTCGTCCCGCGCGCTCGAGGCGCCGAACGCCGAGGCGCTGCGGGCGCTCGTCCACAAGCGGATCACCGAGCTCTTCGTGGAGGGGCAGTTCGACGAGTGCGAGCTCACGCTCAGGGACCTGAACGCGATCGCCAGCGCGATGGTGCGGGCGCTGGAGGCCATCTACCACACGCGGCCCGGCTACCCGCGCCCCGCGCAGGAGAGCGGGCAGCCCAACCTCCAGCTCCTCGTCAAGCCGTGAGCGCGCCTGCGCGGAGCCGCGGCCGGCGGCAGGGCACGAGCGGGCGGGGAGGCGAGGGCCGCGCGCCCGTCGTCCGGCTCGCGATCGAGCATCCCCGGGGCGCCGGACCCGGCCGCCGCCTCCGCCGCCGCGCCGCCGCGTACCTCGCGGCGCTGGGGCGCGGTGACGCGGAGCTCTCGATCGTCCTCACGACGGACGGACGCATCCGCGGGCTCAACCGCGCCTGGCGCGGGAAGGACCGCGCGACCGACGTCCTCTCGTTCCCGATATCGGAACCGCCGGGTGCTGGGTCCCTCCTGGGCGACGTGGTAATCTCCTTGGATACGGCCGCAAGGCGTGCGCGTGCCGACGGCCGCCCGGTGGGCACGGAGCTGGATCGGTACCTCGCCCACGGGGTGTTGCACCTGCTCGGCTACGATCACGAGCGGGCCCGGGACGCCCGGGTGATGGCGGAGAAGGAAGCGGCGCTCGCCCGGGCCATCGGGCTCGTGGGGGCGGCGCTGGAGAGGACCGGTCAGGGCCCGGGGGCCCGCCGGCGCGAGGAGCGATGGACCCGTTCGCCGACATCGATCTCGACTCCGAGTCGGTCTGGCTCGACGGCGCGTGGTACACGCGGGACCAGCTCGCGCGGCGCATCAAGGAGATGATCGAGTCCGGCGACTTCCGGGTGTCGCGTCCCAGCCAGGCGCTGGAGCGCCTCGAGGCGGCGCTCGCGATGGCGCAGGTGGTCTCGGTGCGGCTCCCCGCGGACCTGCTCGAGGCCGTGAGCGCCACCGCCGCGCGGCTGGGTCGTCCCATGGGCCACCTCGTCCGCGAGGCGGTCGCGTATTACCTCGCCGCGGCCGCCGCGTACGGCGCCGCGCAGGAGGCGCAGGAGACCGCGGCCGCCGCAGCCGGCAACGGCGTGGACGTGGACATGCAGGAGGAAGCTGCTCCCAAGCGGAGATAGGGCGGCGCCCGCGCGCCCGACTCCGTACCCGTCGCCGCGGCCAGCCGTCCCCGTCCCGGCGCCGCACCCGCTCCGGTCCCGCACCCGGCCGTCTGTCTCACCTGCTGCGGACCCTCCCCCTTCCGACTAGTATCCCCCGTCTCGATGCGCCGCCTCGCCCCCATCGCCGCCGCGGTCGCCTCGGGCGCGCTGACGTCGCTCGCGCTCCCGCTGGTGATCTCGGCCGTGTCGCTCCGCCCGCTCGATCCGCGAGGACACCTGGAGGTGGTCGCCTGGTTCTCGCTCGTGCCCGCCTTCCTCGCGCTCCGCACCGCCCGCAGGCCGGCGCTCCTCGGCCTGCTCACGGGCGTCGTCTACTTCTTCTGCGCGATCTACTGGGTCGGGCACGCGATGACGGAGTTCGGCAAGCTCCCGCTCGCGCTCGCGGGCCTCGCCCTGACGCTCCTCGTCCTCTACGCGGCCGCGCACTGGGCCCTCGCGTTCGGCGTCGCGGCGCGCCTGCGGGCGCGCCTCGGCGTGCCGCTCTGGGCGGTGCTGCCGCCGGTCTGGGCCGCGACCGAGCTCCTGCGGAACTACCTCTTCTCGGGCTTCCCCTGGGCGAACCTGGGCTACACGCAGGTCCGGACCCTGCCCATCGCCCAGCTCGCCGCGCTCGCCGGGCCGTACGGGATCGCGGCGCTCGTCGTGCTCGTCAACGCCGCGCTCGCGGAGGCCGCGGTCGCGCTGCGGGCGCGCGCGCGCCTGCCGGCGCCCGCCCTCGCGACCGCGGCCGCGGCGCTCGTCCTCGCGGTGGGCCACGGGTACGCGCACCTCGCCTCCGTGCGGCGCGAGGTGGCCGCCGCGCCCGCGTTCCCGGTCGGGATCGTGCAGCCCAACGTCGAGCAGGGGCGGACCAACTCCAAGCGCGAGAACGCGCGGTACATCCTCGATCGCCTCGTCCCGCCCACCGTCGCGGCGGATCGCGCCGGCGCCGAGCTCGTGGTCTGGCCGGAGGCGGTCTACCCGGTCGCCTACGTGCCGCCGGATCTCGCGAGCTTCGACGAACCCGGCGCCGGCCTCCCGCGCCTCACGCGGGCGCACCTCCTCGCCGGCGTGTCCACGGCCGAGCGGATCCGCGGCGAGGACGGCCGGCCCACGTGGCGGATCGGGAACAGGCTCTTCCTGGTGACGCCGGACCTCGACGTGATCGGCCGGTACCAGAAGCTCCACCTCGTGCCCTTCGGCGAGTACGTCCCCGACGTCGTCCAGGCCGTCCTCCCGTTCCTGAAGCAGGTCGTGCCGATGCCCGCCGAGGCGAGCCCCGGGAACGACTACGCGGTGCTCACGTTTCCGCGCCCACCGCGCACGCCCGGCGGCGAGGCGCCCGCGCGCGTGGCGCCCCCGGGGCCGGCGGACGCGGACGCGGCCCCCGCTGCGCAGCCGTCCGCGACGGCCGGCGCCGGACGCGTCCGGATCGCGCCGCTGATCTGCTTCGACGCCATCTTCCCGGAGATCGTCCGGACGTTCGGGAAGAAGGAGCCGCCGCCGGACCTGCTGGTGAACAGCACGAACGACGCGTGGTACGGCTACTCGTCGGGGCCGTACCAGTTCCTCGCGATCGTGCAGCTCCGGGCCGTCGAGGCGCGCCGCGCCGTGGCCCGCTCCGCGGTGGCCGGCGTCTCGGCGCTGATCCTCCCCACGGGCGAGCTCGCGCCGGGGGCGATCGACGTCGGCCCGGTCGATCCCAGGCTCGCCCCCGACCGCGACGAGCCCGCGCGCCTCCTCGTCGCCGACGCGCCGCTCCTCCGCCGGCAGACCGTCTACGCCCGCGTCGGCGACCTCTTCGCCTGGGCCTGCGCCCTCTTCGCCGCCGGCGCGCTCGCCTGGACCTGGGCGCGCCGCGTCTACCCCCGTCCGCGCACGTAAGGAGAACCGACCATGGCCGCCCCCACCGTTGAACGCCTCGCCGAGCTCGGCCGCCGTCTGGACGGGCTGCGGGGGTCTCTTTGACGTAGAGCGGAAGCGCGACCGCGCCGCGGAGATCGCGCGGATGGGCGAGGACCCGGACTTCTGGTCCGACAACGTCAAGGCGCAGAACCTCCTGAAGGAGAAGGCGCAGCTCGAGGGGGTCGTCGGCCTCTTCGACAAGGTGCAGCGCGCCCTCGACGACGCGCGCACGCTCCACGAGCTCGCGGAGGAGGCGAAGGACGACGGCGCGCGGGCCGAGGCGGTCGACGCGGCCGACGCGACCGAGCGCGAGCTCCAGGCGCTCGAGTTCCAGCGCATGCTCTCCGGACCGCACGACGGCGCCGGGGCCATCGTCGAGGTGAAGAGCGGCGCCGGCGGCGTCGACGCCATGGACTGGGCGGCGATGCTCTACCGGATGTACGCGCGGTACTGCGAGCGGAAGGGGTGGACGGTCGAGCCCGCGGACCTGGTCGCGGGCGAGGAGGCCGGGATCTCCCAGGCCTCGTTCATCGCCCGGGGCGCGCACGCCTACGGCTTCCTGAAGGCGGAGAAGGGCGTGCACCGGCTCGTCCGGATCAGCCCCTTCGACCAGAACGCGCGCCGGCAGACCGCCTTCGCCGCGGTGGACGTGACGCCGGAGATCGACGACGACATCGTCATCGACATCAAGGAGGCCGACGTCCGGGTGGACACCTACCGGTCGTCGGGCGCGGGCGGACAGAAGGTGAACAAGACCGACTCCGCCGTGCGCCTCACCCACCTCCCGACCGGGATCGTGGTCGCCGTCCAGAACGAGCGGAGCCAGCAGAAGAACCGATCGGTCGCCTGGAAGATCCTGCGCTCGCGCCTGTACGACCTCGAGGAGAAGAAGCGCAACGCGCTGCGCGACGCGGCCGAGGCCCAGAAGAAGGACATCGACTTCGGCTCGCAGATCCGCAGCTACGTGCTGCAGCCGTACCAGATGGTGAAGGACCTGCGGACCGGCGTGGAGACGGGGAAGGTGGACGACGTCCTCGACGGCGATCTGGACGGGTTCATCCAGCCGTTCCTGCTCGGCGTGCGGCGGACGGATCGGGCGGTGGACGAGTAGCGCGGAGGCCGGCGATGCCGTTCCAGCGGTACGCGGCGCGCTACGGCGTGTACGCGATCGGCTGCCGCGCCAGGATGAACCGCTCGATCGAGTCGATCGCCCACCCCGGCAGGTTGAACAGGCGCACGCCGCAGCCGGAGGGCTGGCGGCCGGTGGTGGCGCTCTTCTCGCGGACGAACGCCACCTCGCCCTCGAGGTCGAGCTTCCGGCCGTCGGCGAGGCCGAGCCTGACCTGAAGGCGCGTCCCCACCGGCGGCGGCATGCCGGTGGCGATGAAGACGCCGCCGGAGTCCACGCGGCGGGTGGGCCCGATGTAGAAGTTGTGCTCCGAGACGAGGCTCACGTTCACCTCGACGCGGGTGAGGACCGGCCGCTGCTTGGGCTCGTCCTCGAGCTCCTCGTCGATGAGCGCCATGAGGTCCACCGCTTGCCCGCGGGGGCGCGGGGGCGGGGCGGCGTCGGTCGTGAAGGTGACGGGCGGCGCGGCCGGGAGCGGCGGCGGCGGGATGATCGCCGGCGCGGACATCGCCGGCGCGGCCGGCGGCGGGGCGACCCCGCCGCCGACGAGGCCGGACCCGACGAGGCGCTCGACGACCACGAGCGGCTTCGAGAGGACCTCGTTGCGGGCGAGGGCGCGCTCCGCGCCGGCGACGGCGGCGAGCGGCTCGACGATCTCGCGCGAGGGGGCGACCATCACGACCCGGACGCCGACGCGGGCAGCGTTGGCGGCGGTGGTCAGGGCCGTGCCCCAGCTGCCGTCCGGCGCGGCGGGGAGGAGCAGGACGATGACGTGCGGCGCGGCGACCCGGACGAAGCCATCGAGGTCCCCCGGCCCGGGCAGGCAATAGACCGCGTACCCTGCACGGTCGAGGTGCAGGTGCAGGGCGATGGAGACGTCCGCGTCCGAGCCGACGAGCAGAACGCGAGACGCCGGGGTGGCGCCCGCGGGGTTCACGTCGGCCGGCCCCCCGTCTCGATCAGGATCCGCCGCTCGAGATCGGCGCGGTTCGTGGCGTTGGCGAGCGCGGTGTCGAGGCCGATCCGCTTCATCTCGTGCAGCCGGTACAGGTACTGGTCGAAGCTGTGCATGCCCAGGTCGGCGCCGGCCTGGTCCATGTAGTTCCGCAGCTCGTTGACCTTCCCCTCGCGGATCATCTCGCGCACGGTGGTCGTGGCGAGCAGCGACTCCACCGCGGGGATGAGGCCCGTCGCGTCGGCGCGCATCAGGAGCCGGAGCGCGACCACCGCCTGGAGGTTGTCGGCCAGGCGGGTGCGCACCCCGTCCTGCTCGTCCGCGGGGAACAGCCCCACGACCCGGCCGATCGCCCGCGAGACGTCCGGGGTGTGGAGCGAGGTGATGACGAGGTGGCCCGTCTCCGCCGCCTTGAGGCAGATGTCGGCGGCCTCGCGGTCGCGCAGCTCGCCCACCATGATGATGTCGGGGTCCTGGCGGAGCGCCGCCTTGAGCGCGTCGGTGTAGCTCGCCGTGTCCGAACCCACCTCGCGCTGGATGACGAGCCCCTTGCCGCCCGAGAAGATGTACTCGATCGGATCCTCCACCGTCACGACGTGGAGCCGCTCCTGCTGGATGACGTGGTTGATGATGCTGGCGATGGTGGTGGACTTGCCGTTCCCGGTCGCGCCCGTCACCACGATGAGCCCGCGCCGCGCCTCGGCGATCGTCCGGATGACGGGCGGGAGGTTGAGCGAGTCGAACTCGGCGATCTGGAACGGGATGGTCCGCATCACCGCGCCCCAGCTCCCGCGCTGCTTGAAGATGGACGCGCGGAACCGCGAGACGCCGGGGAGCGAGTAGCTCCGGTCCACCTCGCGGAAGTCGAGCGGCGTGAACCCGGAGCCGGGCGCCTGGAGCACGAAGTTGGCGATCGCCTCCGTGTCGGCGTGCGTCAGCGGCGGGTACTTGGCGGCGAGCAGCTCGCCGAACACCCGGTAGGTCGGCGGGTACCCGACCTCGAAGTGCACGTCGCTCGCCTGCCGCTTCACCGCGAGCTGGAGGAACGAGTGGAACATCTCCTCGCTGAGAGGGCCATGGCCTTCCATGCCCCGGAGTGTACCAGCGGCCGGGGAAAAGAGGGCAGGGTGCCGCGCCGGGCGTGCGGGCGCACGTCCCCGGTCCCCCTGGGCGCCCGCGGACCACGCTGGCAGGGGGAAGGGCCGGCCGGCATGGCGCAGGTGGTCAGGCGAAGCACCCCTACCTACGTTCTCAGGCGTGCGGATCGCGATGGTGTCTACGCCGTTCGTCGCTGTGCCACCGCCGGCCTACGGCGGGACGGAGCTCGTGGTGGACATGCTGACGCGGTCGCTCGAACGCGCCGGCCACGAGGTCGTGGTGTTCACCACGGGAGACTCGCGGGCGCGGAACCTGCGGGCGTGCTTCCCGAGGCCCGTGTGGCCGCCGGATCCCCGCTCCGAGCTCCTGCACTGCCGGTTCGCGGCGCGCGCCATCGAGGCGGAGCGGTTCGACGTGATCCACGCGCACGTCCCGTCGATGCTCGCCTTCGCGGCCGACCTCCGGCCGCCCATGGTCTACACGCTCCACCACGAGGCCACGCAGGAGCTCTCGGCCTTCTACCGGCGCGTCGAGGGCGTGCGCCACGTCGCGATCTCCGCCCGGCAGGCGGAGCTGTCGGACCCGCCGGCGCGCGACGTGGTCCACCACGGGCTCGACCCCGAGCTCTATCCGACGGTCGGGCCCGGCGGCGACGCGGCGTTCTTCCTGGGGCGGCTCGCGCGGGTGAAGGCGCCGGACGTCGCCATCGAGGCCGCGCGCCGCGCCGGGGTGCCGATCGTCGTGGCCGGCAAGTTCCACGCGATGGACGACGGGCCGGAGTGGCAGCCCCACCTGACCGCGCTCCTCGCCGAGCCGCACGTCCGGTGGATCCGGGAGGCGGACCTGACGGTGAAGCGGCGCCAGCTCGCGCGGAGCCGCGCCCTGCTCGCCCCGCTGCGGTGGGAGGAGCCCTTCGGGCTGGTGATGATCGAGGCGCTCCTCGCCGGCTGCCCCGTGATCGCGTTCCCGCGCGGCGCCGCCCCGGAGATCGTCGAGGACGGCGTCACAGGGTTCCTCGTGCGCAGCGCCCGGGAGATGGCGGCGGCGCTGCGGCGCGTGGGCGCGTTCGACCGGACGGCCATCCAGGCCCGTGCTCGCGCGCGGTTCTCCGCGGACCGGATGGCGGAGCGCTACCTCGCGATCTATCGATCCGCCCGGGCGGAGCGGGCCTGGGGGCGCGCCGCCCGGCCCACCCTCGCCGGGGAGAGCGGATGGACGACGCAGGTGCAGTGAAGGGTGCCTCGCCCGAGGAGCTGCTCGGGTACCTCGATCCGTCGGCGCAGCCCGAGGCGACCGGCGTCGACAAGCTCGTGCTGAAGCGCGGGAACCTGTTCCTCGTCGCGAACCGGCTGGGCGACGTGGCGCCCGCGGGCGCGCGGGACCTGGGCCTCTTCCTCACCGACACGCGCCACCTCTCGTCGTGGCGCATGTCGGTGAAGGGCGGGCCGCCGCTCTGCCTCTCGTCGCAGGTCTCGCAGGACTACGTCGCGCAGATCGACTTCACCGTCACGAGCCTGCACGCCGGGGACCTGCTCGGGCTGGAGCCGGTGAACTACGTCCACCTGCGCCGGGACATGCTCATCGACGACGTCCTCGTCGATCGCCTCACGATGTCCAACTTCCAGGGCCGGCGCGTGGAGGGATGGATCGAGCTCGCCTGGACGGCCGACTTCGCGGACGTGTTCGAGATCCGCGGCGCGCGGCGCGAGGCGCGCGGCGTCTACCACGTCCCGCGGGTCGAGGCCGATCGGGTGATCCTCCGCTACGACGGCCTCGACGGCCGGCGGTACGCGACCGAGATCCGGATCGAGGGCGCCTCCGGCGGGCGGCAC
This sequence comes from Pseudomonadota bacterium, assembly GCA_023428085.1. Classification (GTDB taxonomy): domain Bacteria; phylum Myxococcota; class Myxococcia; order Myxococcales; family Anaeromyxobacteraceae; genus Anaeromyxobacter. Next base: position 4,492 of record JAEYZK010000064.1, on the reverse strand, counting down.
GGCGCCCGCGTCGCCGAGCTCGGGGGCGGGCGCGCGCGGGTGCGGCTCGAGCTCGAGCCCGCCGAGCGCGCCGAGGTGGCGTTCGTGGTGGCGGCGGGGATCGAGCGCGGCGCCCCGGGACGGATCCGGGGGCTCGACGAGGAGCGCCCGGTGCCGCGCGGCAGCGCGCGGTCGTTCGAGGTGCGCGCCGAGGAGACGCACGAGGCGTACCGGAGCTTCGCGCGCGCCGGGACCCGGTTCCGGTCGTCGCACCTCCTGTTCGCGGAGGCGCTGTCGCAGGCCGTGGCCGATCTGAAGGCGCTCACCGTCTACCACTTCGGGCACCCCGTCATCTCGGCCGGCATCCCCTGGTACTCGTGCCCGTTCGGCCGGGACGCCCTCATCTCCGGCTTCGAGGCGCTCACCGCCGCGCCCGAGGTGGCCCGCGACGCGCTGCGATTCCTCGCGCGCCTGCAGGGCGAGGCGGACGACCCCTCGCGCGACGAGGAGCCGGGGAAGATCCCGCACGAGATCCGGTTCGGCGAGATGGCGGCCGCCGGCGAGGTCCCGCACACGCCGTACTACGGCTCCGCCGACGCGACGCCGCTGTTCCTCGTGCTCCTCTCGGAGTACGACCTCTGGACCGACGACCGGCAGACGCTCGAGGCGCTCCTCCCGCACGCCGCGCGCGCGCTCGCCTGGATCGAGGCGGCGTGCGTCCGCGGGGACGGGCTCATCGCCTACCATCGCCGCACCCCGCGGGGCCTGCGCAACCAGGGGTGGAAGGACAGCCACGACGGCGTGCCGTTCGCCGACGGGCGGCCCGCCGAGCCGCCGATCGCGCTCATCGAGGTCCAGGGCTACGCGATCGACGCCCGCCGCCGGATGGCGGCGCTCTACGAGCGGCTCGGCCGGCACGGCGAGGCGCAGGCGCTCCTCGCCGCAGCGCGGGCCCACGCGGAGCTGGTGGAGGACCGGTTCTGGATGGAGGAGCAGGGGACCTACGCGATCGCGCTCGACGGGGCGGGGCGGAAGGTGGACGCCGTCACCTCCAACCCGGGCCATCTGCTCTTCTCGGGCGCGGCCCGCCCGGCCCGCGCGGCCCGCGTGGCGGACTCCCTGCTCGGGCCGGCGATGTGGAGCGGGTGGGGGATCCGCACGCTCGCCGAGGGGCAGCTCGCCTACAACCCGCTCTCCTACCACGACGGCACCGTCTGGCCGCACGACAACGCGCTCTGCGCCATGGGCCTCGCCCGCTACGGCCGCACCAGCGAGGCCGGGCAGGTGCTCTCCGGGCTCTGGGCGGCGGCGCAGCACTTCCGGCGGCTCCGGCTCCCGGAGCTCTTCTGCGGGCTCTCGCGGGGCGACGGGCAGTTCCCGGTCCACTATCCGGTCGCGTGCTCGCCGCAGGCGTGGTCCTCGGCCGCCTGGTTCCTGCTCGTCCGCGCGTCGCTCGGCCTCTTCGCAGACGCACCGAACCACGAGCTCCGGGTGGAGCGTCCGCGGCTCCCGAGCTGGCTCGACGATCTCACGCTCGAGAACGTCCGCGTCGGCGACGCGCGGGCCACGGTCCGGTTCATGCGGGGCCCGACGAGCGCCTACGCCGAGGTCCTCGCGGTCGAGGGTGGCGATCTGCGCGTCCGGATCGAGATCTGAGACCCGGGACACCCGCCCCGTCCGGAGCCGCCGGCCGATCGTCCCGCACCCATTGCGCCCTGACCGCTCCCGCGCCTGCGACCTGCGCGGCTGTCGGGCAATCCCGGCACTCTTTCGTGCCTGCCCGAACGGGCATGGGTCAGGATCCTGGGGGTCATTTCGTACCCAAGCGTCACGGATAACCTACGTAATTACAGGAATTCGATGTGGATGGCGCGCATAAGTTGGCGAAATGACTGACGCGCACCTACCAGTGAAATCGGCACACCGATTGAAAGACTGGAGCCCGAGTCCCGCCGGAGGCCGGTCACGGACCTTGCCATGATGAAGCCCCTTTCACGAAGCTCGAACAGCAAGGCCCACCTCCCGTCGTACGTCCAAGTCGAAGCCAGGCCGGAAGCTCGACTCCTCCCACCGCCGTACTCTCCCTACGGGGGGACCGGCGGAGAGTCCCAATAGTAGAGGCGCGGCAGCGCCTGAGCTCGAGAGGCCGCGATGAGCGGCCTTTCGCTTTTCTGGAGGCAGCTCGCTGCCTCCAGAAAAGCGAGAGGCAAGATCGGTCGTACGGGGGCTGCGCCCCGCCCCGCCGGCGGAGCCCGCCAGTTCGATCGCCGCCCCACCCCGATGGCGCGGGGCCCTGCGCCGTGCTCGCCGCTTCGCGGCTGCCCCATCTGCGATCTCCCGCTCAGCCTGAGCGTAGCGGCGCGTCAGCGCCGCGGAGTCGAAGGCTGCCCCTTCCCGCGCTGCGCGCGGGGCCCCGACGTGAGATCACGCGGCGGGTGGGCGTCGTGGGGTGCGGGTCGTGGGGTGGGCGTCGTGGGGTGGGCGTCGTGGGGTGGGGTCGTGGGGTGGGGTCGAGCGGCGGTGGGGCGTGGCGGGAGCTTCTACCTACGCGCCTGCGCCGCGATCGGCCGATCGAACCAGCCGGCGTACCCCTCGGCGATCTCGCGATCGTGGAACCGCGCGCCGATGCGGCGGTCCACCACTCTCCACTCACCGTCAACCCTGCCGACGAGGTACTCGCTCGTGGTGACGCCCAGGGACGGCGCACCTTCGCGGCGCATCCGCTCGCGCACGACCACGACGGCGGCGCCGCGCGGCGCGCGGCGCACCTCGAGGAGCGAGAAGGACTCCAGGACCACCCCGCGGGTGGCGCCGAGCCACGGCGCCAGCGGGGTGTCCTCGCCGGCGGCGACGCGGCGGTCCACGTCGGCGAGCGCGCGCGGGGCGGTGAGGGCCCGGGCGGCGCGGTAGTCCTGCGGGAGCGGGCGGGAGGGGCGCGGCAGGGTCTTGCCGTGCGGGCCGGCGTGGCGCACGGCCTCGAGGTAGTCGAGCACGCAGCGCGCCGGGCCGCGGAAGAGGTTCTCCCGAGCGTCGCGCGGGGCGGAGCCCGTGGACGTGGCGAGGAGCAGCAGGAGGGCGAGGGGCAAGTGCTTTCCGCTCGGGGTGAGGGTTCCCCTCAGGCTCTGGTCCGCGCTGCCCGGCGGCAATGCCCCGGGGCTGGACCCGCACGCGGTACCGCGGGGCTGTGGGTGGTCGTGCTACGTTCCGCCGCCTGGAACGCGGTGCGTCCTCGACTCGGGCCGTCCCGGCGAGCACCCCGTGGCTAGATTGCCCAGGGCGCCGGCGATACACTCGCGGCCCGGGCGGGAGCTCCCGTTTCTCCATGGATCCCCAGAAGCGTGTCCTCATCGTCGAGCCGGATCACGGTTTCGCCCTGGCCCTCGCCTCGCTGTTCCACGAGGACGGCCACGCCACCCGCCTCGCCGGGAGCGCGGCCGAGGCCCAGCTCGAGATCGTCAGCCGCCGCCCGCACCTGTGCGTGGTGCGCGCCGAGCTCCCGGACCTGTCGGGCTTCTCGCTGTGCGCCCAGCTCCGGCACGATCCGGTCACCGCCTCGCTGCCGGTGATCCTGTACTCCTCCGACACGCCGCCCGAGTCGCTCGCCGAGCACGCCCGCACGCCGTGGGCCGCCAACGGGTACCTGGCGATGCCGCTCGACACCACCGCGCTGCGCACGCTCGCCGCGCGCATCCTCGGCGCGGCCGAGCCGGTCGAGAGCGCCGACGACGCCGTGGTCATCGACGAGGAGCCCCTGCAGGACGCGCCCGCCGAGGCCGCGGCGCCGGCGCCGGAGCCCGCGCCGGCCGGGCCGGTGCCGCCGCCCGTCCCGCGGAGGCCCGAGCGGTCCGCGCTCACCGACGAGGACCGGCTCTTCGTGGACCGCGTCTTCCAGTCGGTCGCCGAGCACCGCGACGCGCTCGCCGCCGAGGCGAACCGCCACCGTCCGCCGCCCCGCCGCGAGCTCCTCCAGACGCCGGAGGGGAGGGCGGAGGCGCTGCGTGAGGACCTGCGCTGGCGCGAGGCGCAGCTCGCGCGGATCGCCGAGATCTGGCAGGTGCGCGAGCGCGAGCTCCTGCGCTTCGACGAGCGGATCCACGACAAGGACGTGGAGGTCGCCGGGCTCAAGTCCCAGATCGACGACCTCCTCCACCGGCTCGGCACCGCGCGCGACGCTTACGTGCAGAAGGAGCGCGAGTACGGCGCCTCCGTGGACGGGCTCCTCCTCGAGAAGTTCAGCCAGGAGAAGGAGCTCATCGAGGTGGTCGCCTCGAACGAGCGCCGCGTCCACGAGCTCGAGCGGGAGCTCCGCAAGCGCGAGGACGAGCTGGCCCAGCGCAAGCTCGCGCTCGACGGCGCGCAGGAGGAGCTCGCGCGCCAGGACCGGCAGCTCCGCGCCCAGGCGGCGGCGGCCGAGGCGCGCGAGGCGGAGCTCTCGGCCGAGCTGGCCCGCCGGGCGGAGGAGCTGGCGGCGGCGGCGGTCGCGCTCGGCGAGGCGAGGCAGGCCGCGGAGGCC
>JAEYZK010000035.1 GCA_023428085.1 Pseudomonadota bacterium | reverse complement strand
CGCCGTCCTCGTCCTGGGGCTCGCCGGGCTCGCGCTCGTCGCGTGGGCGGCCGACGGCGTCGCAGGCGTCGCCGCGGCGGCGCTCCTGCTCGCGGTGGCCGCCGGGGGCGCAGTGCGGCGGCGGAGGGACAGCGAGCGGGGAACCTGAGCCCCCCGAACGGGCGGTTTCGGGCCTGCGCGGGAGGGTTTAGACGCCGTCCAGGCGCGGAATCGTTGGATACTGGAGCACCATGAGCACGCCCGAATCGCCGTCCGACAAGCGCATCTCGTACCTGCCCACCCCCGGGCTCTCCTACGATCCGTCGGAGCCGAAGTACTGGGACCGGGCGGCGCTCGACGGCGAGGTCCAGCGCGCGTTCGAGATCTGTCACGGCTGCCGGATGTGCTTCAAGTACTGCGACACCTTCCCCTCGCTCTTCTCGCTCATCGACGACACGCACGACGGCGACGTCCGCAAGCTCACCGCGGCCGAGACCGCGGGCGTCATGGACACGTGCTTCCAGTGCAAGCTGTGCGAGGTCCAGTGCCCGTACACGCCGCGCGACGGGCACGAGTTCCAGCTCGACTTCCCGAAGCTCGTCCACCGGTACCGCGGCGTCACGCGCAAGGGCACCCGGCGCTCGCTGCGGCAGCGCGTGCTGAACGACCCGGACACGAGCGGGAAGATGGCGCGGATGTCCGCCGGGCTCGCCAACGTGATGAACCGGAGCCGGACGTTCCGCGTCCTCCTCGAGAAGACCGCCGGGGTGCACCGCGACAAGCTCCTGCCCGACTTCGCCGCGGAGGCGTTCGACGCCTGGGCGGCGAAGCACGGCTTCGTGAAGCCGGAGCCCGGCGGCGAGGCGGTGCTCTTCCAGACCTGCTACGTGCAGCACAACGAGACGCAGATCGGCAAGGACGCGCTCGAGGTGCTGAAGCGGTGCGGCGTGGACGTCCGCGTCGTGAAGGGGCTCGCCTGCTGCGGCATGCCGGCGTGGGAGCACGGCGACCTCGAGGCGGTCCGCGCGCAGGCGCACCGCGACCTCGACCTGCTCTCCCCGTACGTCGAGCGCGGGGCGAAGGTGCTCGTGGTGAACCCCACCTGCTCGATGATGATGCGCCGCGAGTGGCCGCACCTGCTCGAGGGCGAGGACCGCGCGCGCGCCGAGAAGCTCGCCGCGGCGGTCATGGACGTCTCCGAGTTCCTCTGGTCCATCCGGAACGAGCCCCGGTTCGACGCCGGGTTCAAGTCCGCCCCGCCGGGCGGCAAGGTCGCCTACCACGCGCCCTGCCACCTGCGCGCCCAGGGGGTCGGCTTCAAGGGGCGCGACCTCGTCCGCCGCGTCCCCGGCGTCACCGTGGCCGGCTCGGTGATCGAGTGCTGCGGCCACGACGGTACGTACGCCATGACCGTCGAGGGCTTCGCCCCGTCGATCCGCGTCGGCGGCAAGGCGTTCGCGGGCATGAAGGCGGCCGAGGCCGAGGTGTGGGTCACCGACTGCCCGCTCGCGGCGCTCCAGTTCCAGCAGCACGCGGGCAAGAAGCCGATCCACCCGATGACGTTCCTCGCCCGCGCGTACCGGGAGGACGGGTTCTCGAGCGCGGGAGCGACCGGGAAGGAGGAGGCGAAGTGAGGCACGTGCGCCGCGAGGAGATCCTGCCCCTGGACGTGTACGAGCGGTCCCGCGACGAGATCCGCCGCGGCGTCATGGAGGCGAAGCGGCTCCGGCGCGTCACCGCCGGCGGCGTGCTCACCTTCCTGTTCGAGAACACCGCCACGATGCGCTACCAGGTCCAGGAGATGTGCCGGGCCGAGGGGCTCCGGCGCGAGGAGGAGATCGCGCACGAGCTCGAGACGTACAACGAGCTCCTGGGCGGGAAGGGCGAGCTCGGCGTCTCGCTCCTCATCGAGGAGGCCGATCCTGCGGAGCGCGACCGGAAGCTGCGGGCGTGGCTCGACCTGCCCCGCCACCTGTACGTGAAGCTCGACGACGGCGAGAAGGTGCGGGCCCGGTACGACGAGCGGCAGGTCGGCGAGGACCGCCTCTCCTCGGTGCAGTACCTCAAGTTCGACGTCCGCGGCCGCGCGCCCGTGGCGGTGGGCGCCGACCTGCCCGCGCTCTCGGTCGAGCAGCCCCTGGATCCCGCACAGCGCGCGGCCCTCGCACAGGATCTCGGATCGGACGCGTGACGCGTACGGGCGCGTGCGCTCGACCGCAGGTGGGGCCCCGACGGCTCCGCGGGTGAGGGCGCAGCCCCGGCTTCTTCGGGGCGAACCGATCCGTTCACCCGCAGCTATCGGCCGGAAGCGCAAGGGCGATTTCCCGGGGGGAGGCGGGCAGGCGTCGGCCCGCCGCTGGACCCGCGTCCGCCGCGGTGGCAGGATGCCCACATCGACTCAGTCTTGCAGGCGCAAGACCACCGGGTAGCACGGGGGTTTCATGTCCCCGGCGTGCGTGTCGCGCGGAGGCGCGAATGACAGTGGTCGTGGGCTCCGGCAACTTGCAGAGCGTGCTCCTCGAGGCCCAGGAACCGTCCGCCGACGCCGCGCCGAGCGACCTCGCGCCGGCGTCGTTCGACCTGTTCGCGGGTCACGATCGCCAGCCGATCCCCGGGCGGCTCGACCTGAACGAGGTCCGGCGGCTGCTCGACGAGGGGCGGTTCTGGACCGAGTACCAGCCGCTCGTCCACGCCCGCACCGGGAAGACCTCGGCGTTCGAGGCGCTGGCCCGCTTCTCCCACCGCGACGGCAGGCCGCTCGCCCCCGCGCGCGTCTTCTCGCTGCTCCACGCCGACCCCGGGCTGCTCGTCCGCGCCGAGCTCACCCTCAAGCTCCAGCAGGTCGAGCACGCGCCGCGGGCCCCGCTGTTCGTGAACCTCGACCCGGACTCCTGGACGCGCGCGGGCGATCGGAACCGGAACCCCTTCATGGCGCTCTTCGCGTCCGCCGGCGTGCGCGTGGTGGTGGAGGTGACCGAGGCGCTCGCCACCGCCGACGTGGTCCGCTCCCAGCAGATGATCGCCGCGCTGCGGTCCCGCCGGATCTCGTTCGCCCTCGACGACATCGGCACGGCCAACGGGCTCATCTCCTTCGAGGCCATCGCGGACGCCGAGGTCCTCAAGTTCGATCGGACCCTCATCCCGCGCCTGCGTCACCCGCGCTGCCGCGCCCTCGTGAGCGCGCTCATCCACATGGCGCAGGAGACGGGCGCGCGGACCGTGCTCGAGGGCGTCGAGACCACCGGCGACTTCGTCGTCGCCCGGGATCTCGGGATCGACATGGTGCAGGGGTACCTGTTCCGCGATCGGGCCCGGGTCGCTGGACGTTGAGGGCAGTCAGTTGTCAGTTTTCAGTTGTCAGTTTTCAGTTCGCCGGGATGATGGCTTCGAGAACTGATCACTGACACCTGTGAACTGAAGACTGAAGACTGCCATGCCCCTCGCGCTGATCCCCTCGTTCCACCTCCCGCGCCTCGAGCTCGGGCCGATCACGATCCAGTCCTTCGGCGTGCTCACCGCCCTCGGCGTGCTCACGGCGGTCTGGCTGGCGGGACGGGCCGCGAAGCAGCTCGGCAAGGACCCGCAGGTCCTCGTCGACTTCTCGGTGGCCGGGCTCTTGGCCGGCGTCCTCGTGGGCCACCTCGTCCACGTCGGCTTCTACCACCCCGAGGAGGGACGCGAGGCGCTGGGCCTCATCGCGGGGTGCCTCTCCGGCGACGGGTGCCGCGGGGTGGGCAAGGCGTTCAAGGTCTGGGAGGGGCTCTCGTCCATGGGCGGGCTCGTCGGCGGCATCCTCGCCGCCGCGATCTGGTTCCGCCGCAAGAAGATCCCGTTCGCCGACTACTCCGACGCGTTCGCGCTCGGGATCGCGCCGGGCTGGGGCGTCGCGCGGGTCGGCTGCTTCACGGTCCACGATCACCCCGGCGTCCGGTCCGACTTCTTCCTGGCGGTGGACATGGCCGGTGGCCCCCGCCACGACCTCGGGCTGTACGAGGCGATCGTCCTCTTCGCCCTCGCCGCGCTCCTGTGGAGCCTGCACCGGCGCGACGTCCTGCGCGGCCGGCTCCTCGCGCTGCTCGCCGTGCTCTACGGCACGGCCCGTTTCCTCCTCGACTTCCTCCGGGCGCGGCCCGGGGACGTGGGGTACGCAGATGGCCGGGTGTTCGGGCTCACGGCCGCGCAGTACATCGTGATCGTGCTCGCGGCGTACGGCGCCTGGCGCCTCTCCCGGCCCCGCCCGCCCGGCAGGCAGGCGGGGCAGGGCAAGGCAGCCTGAGCGCGCCGGGGCGAGGCGACGGCTGCCCGGGACGCTGGCAGATCGGCGGGACCCCCGGGCCGCCCCGCCGGGCGTGTAGAATGGCCCCGATGCCCCTCGCCCACGGCCGAGAGCTCGCCCGCAGGGACGCCTTGGTGCGCACCAGCGCGCCGGCGCCGTCCGGCGCGGACGAGGTCGCCGGGCTCGAGGCGCGCCTCCGGGGCGTCCTCGACGAGGTCACCGCGCTCGACGTCGAGATCGAGAAGCTCTCGGCCGCGCTCGCCGACTTCTCCCGCGCCTGGGAGCACCAGCTCGGCCGGGCGTTCGCCGAGCGCGCCGTGGCCGAGCGGCTCGTGCGCCGCCTGGCCGGGCTCGAGGACGCGCTGTTCGAGGCGTCGGACCGGGTCCGCGAGGCCGAGCCGCAGCTGCGGCGCCGCCGGGGGCAGCGGCGGACGCGGCACGCCTCGGCCG
>JAEYZK010000428.1 GCA_023428085.1 Pseudomonadota bacterium | reverse complement strand
CGCCCAGCCCGACCCGGCGCCCGCGGCGGCGAGCGCGCAGCCGCAGCCGTCGCCCGAGCCCACGCCGCCGCAGCCGAGACCGCCGCGCGCGCCGAAGGGCATCCTCCAGGTGGCCGATGCGCTCGGCGTCCTCCGCCTCCCGTCGGCGGCCTCCGGCGCCGGGCTCCTCGTCGTCAACGCGAGCCCGTGGGGCCAGGCGGTGGTGGATGGCAAGGAGATCGGTGAGACCCCCAAGGAGCTGCGCGTCGGCGCCGGCCGCTATCGGGTGAAGGTCGTTCACCCCACCCTCGGTGCACGGGAGGGCCTCGTGGTGGTGGAGCCCGGAAAGCGCAGGGTCTTCCTCGCCGATTTCGCGAAGTGACGGCCATCCCGGATCGAAGCTGCCCGCGCCTCGCACGTTTGCGCGTGCGGCCACCTGTGGCAAACTCGTCGAGCGACTCACCTCGGGGACCATCATGCTCCGCACCATCGGCAGCCTCGCCGCTGCGATCTTCCTCCTCGCAGGCTGCAGCCTCCTCGGCCTCGGGAAGCCGTCGAGCCCGGGCCCCATGCGGCTCCAGATCGAGGCCGGCGCACGCCTCAACCCGGACGACGGCGGGCACCCGCTGCCGACCATGGTGCGCGTGTACCAGCTCCGCTCGGCCGCGAAGGCGCGCACCGTCGAGCTCACCGACCTGCTGCGCGACCCGAAGGAAGCGCTGGGCGAGGACCTCCTCTCGACCGAGGAGCTCCTGCTCTCGCCCGGCCAGACCGTCGAGCGCACCCTGACCCGCGAGCCCGAGGCGCGGGCCGTGCTCGTGGCCGCGGTCGTCCGGCGGCCCGCGGGCGTGAGCTGGCGCGACGTCGTCGAGCTGCCCGCCAGGAAGACCAAGAACCTCACCTACGTCCTCGAGGAGTACCGGCTCACGGCGCGGTAGCCGGACCCGGGGGAAGGGATCATCATGCGGTCGCCGCTCCGGGTGATCTGGTCCGAGGGGATGTTCCTCTCGCCCCAGCACCTCCAGGCGCTGGACAGGTATCACGAGACCCTCCTCGCCAGCCGGCTGGAGGCGGTCGCGCCGTTCGCCTGGGGCGTGTCCGAGCTGGAGATCGACGCCGCGGCGCTCGCCGCGGGCCAGCTCCGGGTCGAGCGGTTCGCGGGCGTGCTGGCCGGCGGGCTGTGCGTGACCTTCTCCGGCGGCGACGTCGAGGCGCCGCCGCCGCGGTCGATCGCCGACGTCTTCCCGGCCGGGGCGCGGAGCCTCGAGGTGTGGCTCGGCGTGGCGCGCGAGCGCGAGGGGATCGCCGCCGCCGGCCCTCCGGGGCCGCCCGAGGCGCCGCGGCCGCGGTTCCACCTCGGGAGCCGCCCCGTCGCCGACGTCATGCAGCCCGGCGCGGTCGTCCCCGTGGATCTCGGCAGGCCCAACGCCGTCCTGCTCCTCGGCGCCGAGTCGCGCGAGGACCACGAGGCGATCCAGATCGCCGAGATCGTCCGGACCGGCAGCGGGCAGCTGGCGCTGGCCGAGACCTTCCTCCCGCCCATGCTGCGCGTCGGCGCGACGCCGCGCCTGCCCGGGCAGCTGCGCGAGCTCGTCGCGCGCATGGTCGCGCGCCAGCGCGAGCTCGCCGACGGGCGGCGGCAGCGCGAGGCGGCGGCCGGCGAGGTCTCCGGCGGCGACGTGTCGCGGACGTTGCAGCTCTCCCTGCTCTCGGGCGCCATCCCGGGGCTCGCCCACCTCGCCGACCTGCCCGACGCGCAGCCGCGGGAGCTGTACCTCGCGCTCGCGTCCCTCGCCGGCCAGCTCGCGGCCTTCGCGCCCGACGCCGACGTCACCGGGATCCCGCGCTACGCGCACGACGACCCGCGCAGCACGTTCGAGCCGCTGTTCGCGCGGCTGCACGCGTACCTGAGCGGCCTCGGGGTGGAGCGCTTCACGCGCATCCCGCTGGAGATCCGGGGGCTGCAGCACGTGGCGCGGGGCGTGGAGGACGCGCTCCTGCGCGAGGCGCACCTCGTCCTCGCGGTGCGGAGCGAGATCGCCGAGACGGTGGTCGCCGAGCAGCTCCCGCGCCTTTGCAAGATCGCGGCCCAGGGCGACCTCACCGCCCTCGTGCAGGCCGCGGCGCCGGGCGCGCCGCTCCAGGTCCTACACCGTCCCCCGGCGGAGATCCCCCTCAAGGCCGGAACCGTCTATTTCCAGATCGATCGCAACCACAGGCTCTGGAACGGCGTCCTCACCGAGCGTACGGTCGCGATCCACCTGCCGCCGCCGTTCGATCCGAGCCGTACCAAGCTCGAGCTGCTGGCGATTCCGAAGGCGGCAGGCTGACGTAGGGTCCTTGCTGGAACCGCCGGGCTTTCGGTACCATCGAGGCCCTCTGGAAGATCCGGCGTGAACGGGGTGAGTGGCGCGCCGACCGGCTCGGCCGCGGGAGGGGTTCGACGTGGATCGCGTCACGGAGATCACGCGCGATTGCTTCAACGCGATCGCACAGCTGCGCGCGGCGGACGCGGCGAGCCTGCCGCCGCCGCAGCAGCTGCACGCGCGCCTGCGCCGGTTCGTGGACGACCTCCTGCGGCGGGCCGGCGAGGCCGGGCTGGGGCGCGAGGAGGCCTCCGACGTCGCCTACCCCGTCGTCGCCCTCGCCGACGAGGTGATGCTGACGAAGGACGACGACGTCATCCGGACCTTCTGGAACGCGCAGCCGCTCCAGTTCCAGTACTTCGGCGAGAACGTCGCCGGCGAGGAGTTCTTCCACCGGCTCGAGCGCGCCCGGCGCGATCCGCGCCGCGGCGACACGCTGCGGGCGCACTACCTCGCCCTCGCCTTCGGGTTCCAGGGGCGCTACCGCGTGCGCGGCGGCGATCTCGAGCTCCTCGGCCTCCTCGAGGCGGTCGGCCGCGAGGTGCTGCGCGGCGGCGATCACGACCGGGAGACGCTCTCGCCCCACGGCGAGGGCAAGGGGGAGCGCGCCGCCGGCAAGGCCAGCAACGCGCTCATGCTGTGGATCGCGGCCGGCCTGCTCGCCGCGTCGCTCGCCCTGTACGTCGGGCTCCGGATCTCCCTCGGCGCGAGCACGGGCGACGTGGTGGAGCGCATCTCCGCGCTGGCGAAGGGCTGACCGGTCATGTTCCTCCTCGCGGTCCTCGCCGTCCTCGTCCTCGCCGCGCTCTGGACCGGCGCGCTCGTCCTCGACTGGCCGCTCTGGCCCGCCGTCTTCACCACCTTCGTCGCCGTCTTCGGCGCGGTGCTGCTCTGGGTCTGGCGGCGCCTGCGCGCGCGGCAGGCGGCGGGGGAGATCGAGAAGAGCCTCCAGTCGCAGGCCGACGCGCACGCCGCCACGGTGCGGCCCGACCAGCAGGCCGAGATCGACGCGCTGCGGGCCGAGTTCCAGAAGGCGGTCGCCGCCCTCAAGTCCTCGAAGCTCGCCCGCGGCGGGCGCGACGCGCTCGCCCTGCTCCCCTGGTACGTGATCATCGGCCCGCCGGGCGCCGGCAAGAGCACCGCGCTCCGCAACTCCGGCCTCCAGTTCCCCTACCTCTCGGCGCGCGGCGGCGGCGTGAAGGGCGTCGGCGGCACCCGCAACTGCGAGTGGTGGCTCACGAACGAGGCGGTCATCCTCGACACCGCCGGCCGCTACTCCACCGAGGACGAGGACCGCGACGAGTGGTCGTCGTTCCTCGACATGCTCCACCGCACGCGCCCGCGGAAGCCGGTGAACGGGCTCCTCGTGGCGGTGAGCGTCGGCGACCTCGGCGGCGAGAGCGAGGACGGCGTCGTCGAGCTCGCGAAGCGGCTCCGCGACCGGATCGACGAGGTGATGGCCCGCCTCCAGGTGGTGCTGCCGACGTACCTCCTGTTCACGAAGTGCGACCTCATCCCCGGCTTCGTCGAGAGCTTCTCGGATCTCCGCAAGCAGGACCGCGGGCAGATCTGGGGCTTCACCGCCTCGGCCACCGATCGGACGAGCCCCGCCGAGCTGTTCCGCGAGCGGTTCGGCGAGCTCGTCTCGGTGCTCGAGGAGCGCGCGCTCGAGCGCATCGGCGACGAGCGCGGGCTCTCCGCCCGGGAGAAGATCTGGCAGTTCCCGCAGCAGGTCGCGGCGCTCGAGAACAACCTCGCGGTGCTCGTCGAGAACCTGTTCGTCGAGAACGTGTACCAGGACACCCCCGTCCTCCGCGGCGTCTACTTCACCAGCGGTACGCAGGAGGGGCGCACGCTCGACCGGGTGATGGGGGCGATGGCCGACGCGTTCGGCCTGCGGCCCCAGCTCGGCGCCGACGAGCGGGTGCTCGACGCCAAGAGCTACTTCCTGCGCGACGTCTTCCAGAAGGTGATCTTCCCGGATCAGCACCTCGCGGTCCGGAACGCGAAGGCGGTGCGCCGCCAGACGCTCCAGCGCTGGGGCCTCGCCGCCGCGGCCGCCGCCGCGGCGCTGCTCCTCTTCGCCCTGCCGCTCCAGGCCTACCTGCGCAACCGGAGCCTGGTCCGGTCCACCGGGGCGCTCGTCACGCAGGCCGCGAACGCGCTCGGCGACGCGAAGGGCCTGCAGCTCGCCACGCTCGACCCGCTGCGGGAGCGGCTCGATCAGCTCCGGAGGTGGGAGGCGGACGGGGCGCCGTTCTCGATGCGGTTCGGGATGTACCAGGGCGACGCGCTCCTCCCCGGCGCCCGCGCCCTCTACGCCGCCGCGGCCCGGCGGCTCGTGATCGAGCCGGTGTACGGCCTCGAGGCGGAGGAGCTCGAGGCGTTCGTCCGCGAGTACGAGCGGAGCGAGTCCCTGCCGACCGAGACGGCCTACGCCGCGGCCTACGACCGGCTGAAGCTCGATCTCCTCCTCTCCGGCCCGAAGGCGCCGGGCGAGCCGGTGGCGTCCCCGGCCGACCGGGCCTGGGCGGTGGAGCGGATCACGGGCCGGTGGACCGAGGGCGCGACGGCGCGCGAGACCGCGGCGGCGCAGAAGGTGACCGCCAACGCCGAGCTCTTCCTGGAGATCCTCGCCGAGGAGCCCGCGCTCGGGCTCGTCCGCTACGACGATCTCGTGCGGCGCGTCCGCGGGGTCCTGAACCGGGTGCCGTACACCTCGCTCGCGGTGCAGCGCCTGGTGCAGGCCGTGGAGCCGAAGGGGCTCGGCGTCACGCTCCCCACCCTGCTCGGAGAGCCGATCGCGACGCTCCGCGGCGACGCGAAGGTCCGCGGCGCGTTCACCCGGGACGGCTACGACGACGTCGTGAAGGGGCTCCTCGACGATCCCTCGAGCCTGCTCGAGCCGTGGGTCCTGGCGCGCGACGCGAAGGACACGGAGGAGCGCCTCGCCGAGGCGACCCAGCGGCTCCGCACCCGGTACTTCGAGCTGTACATCGACGAGTGGAAGCGGTTCCTCGACGAGACCACGGTCGATCCGGCCGCCGCCGGCGGCCCGATGGCCGCGCTCCAGGAGCTGACGCGAGGCGAGCCGCCGCCGCTGCAGCGGCTCATCCGCGGGGTCGCGTACCACACGCGGATCGGCGGCGCGGCCAACGCCGTCGGCGGCGCGCGCCGGGGCGTGCTCGACCGGCTCCAGAAGCGGATGGGCTCGGGCGGCGCGGTGGTGAACGCGGCGACGCAGGAGGACCCCGCCGCGCAGCGCGAGCTCGGGCCGCAGAGCGTCGAGAAGGCCTTCGCCGGGCTCGTCGCCTTCGCGATGCCGCCGGACGCGCTCCCGGGCGCCGTCGCGAAGGCGGTCGCGGGGGGCAAGCCCGACGCCCCGCAGGCGCCGCGCAACCTGCCGATGGACTACTACCAGGAGCAGCTCGTCTTCGTGCGCGACGCGCTGCTCACCGCGCGCGAGGGCGGCGACCCGCGCGCGCTCTCCGAGCGCGTGGGCTCGGCCCGCACGCGCATCCGGGGCCTCATCGACCTCGCCGAGATCGGCTGGCGGCCGCGGCTCGAGGCGCTGCTCTGGCCGCCGATCAACGCCGCGAGCGGCGCCACCGCGGCCCAGGCGGCCGACAGCGCCGCGCGCGCCTGGTGCTCGAGCGTGGCCGGGCCCTTCCGGCAGCGGCTCGAGGGGCGCTACCCGTTCCGCGCCGACGGCGACGACGCGTCGCTCTCGGACGTGGCGGAGTTCTTCCGGCCCGGCGGCGAGGTGTGGGGGTTCTACGACCAGTACCTGAAGGCCGACGTCCCGCGCGGCGGGGAGAGCTTCCGGTTCGCGAGGCAGCTCGGCGGCGCCACCGGGTTCCAGCCCGGGCTGCTCACCTGGCTCGACCGCGCCAGCGAGGTGACCCAGGTGCTCTTCTCGCCGGGCGTCGCGGAGCCGCGCGTCCAGCTCAACGCGCGCATCCGGCCCACGCCGGGGGTGGCGGTGGTCTGGCTCGAGGTGGACGGGCAGAAGTTCGACTACCGGAACGGGCCCGAGGAGTGGCACCGGCTCGCCTGGCCGGGGCCGGGCCGCGGCCAGGGCGCGTTCCTCCGCGCGCGGGCGGCGAGCGGGCAGGAGGAGATCGTCCAGCAGGAGGGCGACTGGGGCTTCTTCCGGCTCATGGAGGCCGGGCGGGTGAAGGGCGCGGCGGGGAAGGAGTTCAGCGTCACCTGGATCCTGCCGTCCCTCGGCGCCAACGTCACGATCGACTTCCGCCCCGACCGCGCCGACACGCCGTTCTTCGGCAGCCGCAAGCGCGGGAGCGGGAAGTTCCTCGCGCCGTTCCGGGCGGGCCTCGGCCCTCCGGCCGAGATCGGCCAGGGCGTGCCCGTGTGCGAAGGGGAGGAAGCGCCGTGAGCCTCGGCGTCGCCCTCTTCGGGAAGCTCCCCGCGCAAGGGGACTTCCTCCGGCTGGACGCCACGGGCCCCACGGCCGACGTCCTCGTGGGCTGGCTGCACGAGGCGATCGAGCCCGTCCACCGCGCCGGGGTCGCGCTCCCGGCCGCCCCGATCCGCTTCCTCGTCGTCGCCCCCGGCGGCGAGGCCGCGGTCGGCACGATGGTCGCGAGCCGGGACAAGGTGGGACGCGCGTTCCCGCTGTGCCTGTTCACCGGCGTGCCCGCCGCGGCGCTCGGCCGCCACTTCGCGGCCGTGCCGGCGG
>JAEYZK010000378.1 GCA_023428085.1 Pseudomonadota bacterium | reverse complement strand
AGGGGAGCGCCGCGCCCGCGCCGTCGGCCGGCGCGGCGAACTCGACCCCGCGCCGGGCGGGGCCGGCGTCGCCCTTGCGCGTGTTGAGGCCGGGCGGGAGCGCGGCACGCAGCAGCTCGCCCGGCGGCACGAGGTAGTACTCCTCCGCCCAGCGGAGGAGCTCGACCAGCTTCGGCGTGAACGGCGGGAAGGCGTCGAGCACCTCGAGCACGTCGCGGAGCTCGAAGCCGGCCGGCGCCGCCTCGGCGAACCCGATCACGTACCCGGTCGCCCGGCGGCTCCGGCCGAAGGGCACCGCCACGCGCTGGCCGAGGGTGACCTGGGCCTCGAGCGCCGGCGGGACGCGGTAGGTGAACGTTCCGCGGACCGCGGCGGCGACGGCGACCTGGACGAGCACGGGGCGGAATGTACCAGGGGAGGGAGACGGGGGCAGCGCGGTAGACCCGTGTGTTCGCGGCGGTCTTCCGGAGCGCCCTCGCCTCGCCTTCGCTTGTTCCACATCCTTCCACACGGAGCGCGTGCGCCGTGGCAGGATGCTTCATCCGCATCGGACGGGGCCTGGAGCGCTCCGGATCAGGGGGAGAGACATGAAGCGGTTCCTGAGCATCGCGTTCGTCCTCGGCCTGCTCGGCGCGGCGGCGTCCGCCCGCGCACAGACCACGACCACCGCCCCGACCCACGTCTTCGTGACGATCGACTCGGTGCAGCGGGTCAACAGCGGGGTGGTCGTCCTCGGCGGCGTGCTCGAGGGCGGGTCGGCTGCGACGCCGGTCGCGTTCAGCAGCACGTACGCACAGGGGATCGACTCCTGCGAGCGCGCAGCGCTCCTCCTCATGGGGAAGCCGGGCATGTACAAGCTCGAGGTCTGGACGCGGGGCGGGACGATCTCCGGGTATGCGAGCACCTCGAGCGCGTTCTGCCGGCTCTCGCTGGCCAACCCGTAGCGCCCGGCGCCGATCATGAACGCCTGGCGCTGGGGGCTCCTCGGCCTCGCGCTCGCCGCGCTCGCCTGCGATCCGCCGTCGAGCGGCCCGCGGGATCGCGACGGCGACGGCCTGACGGACGACGTGGACTGCGACGACGGGAACGCGAACGCCTGGCAGCTCGCGCCGGTGTACGCCGACGCCGACCGCGACGGGCACGGCGCGGGTCCGCTCGTGGACGTGTGCGCCGGCGACGCGGTGCCGTACGGCTACGCGGCGGACGGGGGCGACTGCGACGACGGCGACTCCCTCGCGTGGCAGGCCCTGGAGCTGTACGCCGACGCCGACGGCGACGCGGTCGGCGCCGGCCCGCTCACGACGGTATGCCACGGGTACGGCGTGCCGTACGGATGGGTGTCCACGGGCGGAGACTGCGCGCCGGACGACATCGCGCGGTGGCGGGAGCTCGCCTACTCCGATCGCGACGCGGACGGCGACGGGCGGACCGCGCCGGAGGCGGGGCTCGTCTGCGCGGGGTACGTGCTCCCGGTGGGCTACAGCCTCCAGCCCTGGGGCTCGGACTGCGATGACGCCGATCGCAACGCCTGGGTCCTCGTCGCCGGCTACCAGGACGCCGACGGCGACGGCCGCGGCGCGGGAGCGCCGGCCGATCACTGCACCGGCGGCGGTCAGCCCGATGGGTGGTCGGGACAGGGCGGCGACTGCGCCCCCGAGGACCTCACGAGGTACCAGCTCCTGTCCTACTACTACCGGGACGTCGACGGCGATGGGGCCACGGTCTTCAGCGACATGGGGAACGTCTGCGCGGGCAGCGCGCTGCCGACGGGATAC
Source organism: Pseudomonadota bacterium (assembly GCA_023428085.1). Classification (GTDB taxonomy): domain Bacteria; phylum Myxococcota; class Myxococcia; order Myxococcales; family Anaeromyxobacteraceae; genus Anaeromyxobacter. The sequence continues at coordinate 9,781 of JAEYZK010000378.1, read as the reverse complement.
GCGTTTCAGCCCAGCGGCGAGGACTGCGACGACGCGCGCGCGGACGTCTGGCGGCGGCTCGGGGGGTACGCCGATCCGGACGGCGACGGCGTCGGCGGGGGGTCGTCAGAGCCCGTCTGCTCGGGCCTCACGCTGCCCGCGGGGTGGGTGTCCTCCGGCGGAGACTGCGCCGTCGACGATCCGGCGCTGTGGCGGTCGTTCGCGTACACGTACCGCGACGCCGATGGCGACGGCGCGCCGGTCCACGCGCCCGGCTCCGTGTGCCTCGGGGACACGACGCCCGCCGGCTATTCGACCGCCTCGCCGTCGTACCTGGACTGCGATGACACGGACCCGGTCGTCTCGCGCGCGGTGGTCGGCTACCTCGACGAGGACGGCGACGGGGTGGGGGCCGGGTCCGCGCTCTCGAGCTGCACCGCCGGAGCGCTGCCCGCCGGGCAGGTCGCGACGGGGAGCGACTGCGCGCCGGGCGACGCCGCACGGTGGGTGATGCGCTCCTACGCGGGGCTCGACGAGGACACGGACCGCGTGACCACCCGGACCAGCGGCTCCGTGTGCTCGGGCGCGACGCTCCCGGCGCCCTACGTGTCCACGGTGAGCGGTAACGACTGCGATGATCGGGACGCGTCGCGCTGGCAGTCGCTCCCGTACGCGGGCCTGGACGAGGACGGGGATGGCGTGACCACGCGGACGGCCGGGACGGTGTGCACGGGCGCGGTGCTCCCCGCGCCCTACGTGGCCGTGGCGAGCGGCAACGACTGTGACGATCGGGACGCAGACCTGTGGCGCTGGGTGGTCCTCTATCCGGACCGCGACGGCGACGGCGTCGGCGCGCCGCCGCGGGTCATCCCCTGCCTCGGCGAGGAGCTGCCCGCAGGGTACGTCCCGTGGGGCTGGGATCCGAACGACGCAGATCCGCTGGTGCGCGCGGCGGCAGAGGACGAGCTCGCCGACGCGCTTCCGTGAGCGGGGCGCTTCACCAGACGTACGGCACGAGCCGCCAGCGCACCCGCCGCCGGTACTCCTCGTAGCCGGGGTGCCGCGCCGCGAGCCAGCGCTCCTCGACGCGCCGCTTCGCGTCGAGGAAGACGGCGGCCAGCGCCACCGGCCCGAAGGCGAGCGGCGCGGAGGCGAACGCCCAGGCGACGGCGAGGAGCAGGACGCCGCCGTACATCGGGTGGCGGCAGAGCGCGTAGACGCCGCGGTCGCGGAGCTGGCCGCCCGGCACGGGGGCCGGGAGCGGCGTGAGCTGCCGCCCGAGCCGGAGGCCTGCGCCAGCGGCGAGCGCGAGCCCGGGGAGCCCGGCCGCGAGCGCGGCGGCCGTCCTCCAGCCGCCGGACCCAGGAGACCACGCCGGGCCGAGGAGCCCGGCGGCGACCGCGAGCCCGAAGATCACGACCTGCCCTGCCACCCACCCCTCGCCGCGGGGGCCCAGCGTGGGGAGCCCCCCGCTCACGTCAGGCTCTTCCCCGCGAGGTCCTGCGCCGCGAAGAAGACGCCGTGCACCTCGCCGTCCACGAGCACCGGCGCGAGCGCGCCGGGGAGGACCGACTCGACCGCGTTGGGCGCGTTCGGGCCGCCGAGGTCGGTCCGCAGCCAGCCCGGGTCGAGGAGGTTCATGAGGACGCCGGTGCCCCGGAGCTGCGGGACGGTGTCCCGAACGAACTTGTCGAGCGCGGCCTTCGAGGCGGCGTAGGCCATGAGCTCCGGCTGATCGCGGATGCCGGAGGTCACGTGCACGATCCGCCCCCAGCGCTGCTGCTTCATGCGCGGCAGGACGCGGTACGTGATCTGGATGGGCGCGATCACGTTCACCTCGAAGCTCGTCCGGTAGTCCTCGGGCGGCGTGACGAGCCAGTCCTGCCGGTAGCGGGTCATGACCGCCGCGTTGCTGTAGAAGATGTCGAGGCCGCCGCTCGCGGACATCGCCGCGTCCACCATGTGATCGACCTGGTCGGCCTTCGAGAGCTCGGCGGCGACCGACGCCACCTTGACGCCGTGCTTCAGGAGGTCCTGCTCGAGATCGGCGGTGTGCGAGCGCTCGCGGCTGTGCAGCACGAGGTTGCAGCCGCGCTGCGCGAGGCCCGTCGCGACCTGCTTCCCTACCCCGCGCGCCGCCCCGGTGACGAGCGCCCACTTCCCACGGATGTCCACGGCCATGCGGGTGGCTCTCCTTCGTGCGGCGCGGCCGGTCGGCCGCGCCAAAGCGGCGAGTGTAGACAAGTCGCCGGGGCCGCGAAACGGAAACAGCGCCGCAGCCTGTAACGTTTTTCCCCGCGTCAGGGGTGCAGGAGCGGCCCCAGGAACGCCCACGCCTCCTCGAACACCCGGTCGTACGAGCCCTCGAGGCCGTGTCCCTCGTCGAGCTCCACGAGCCGCGCCGAGGGCGTGCGCGCGACGAACGCGGCGACGTCCTCGAGCGGCACGGTCTCGTCCCGGCGGCCGGCGATGCAGAGCGTGGGGACGTTCACCGCCGGGAAGGGCGGGTAGCCGCGGGCGTCCTCGTGGAACTGCCAGCCGAGCCGGCGGTTCCGTCCCGCGTCGAAGTGGAACACCTCGCGCCCGCGGTCGCGCCACGCGTCGCGCTCGGCCTCCGAGAGCTTCCGGTCCCAGCGCTCGAACAGCCGGAACGCCGGCGCGAGCAGGACGAGCCGGGCGATGCCGGGGTTCCGCGCGGCGGCGACCGCGGCGAGGTACCCGCCCAGCGAGCTGCCGACGATCCCGTGCGGCGGCGGGGCCGACGACAGGATCCGCTCGGCCACGCCGAGCATGCTCGAGGGCGACGATCGCTCGAAGCCGTCGTCACCGGGGGTGAGGTCCGCGACCTCGAGGTGGGCGCCGGCGGCGGCGAAGCGGGCGGCGAGGTGGCGGGCCTTGGCCGAGCGAGGCCCGGACCCGAAGCCATGCATGTAGAGGAGCACGGGGGGAGCGTAACGCGGATGGGCGGATCGCGCGGAGGATCAGCGCGGCGCCGCGACCCACGCCGTCCGGCCCTGGAGCCGCAGCAGCACCTCGAGCTCGTCGCCGCCGCTCGCGTGCAGGAGATCGCCCAGCGCGGAGAGGACGAGGGTGGAGGCGTCCCAGCTCGCCTTCGGCTCCGGGAGCAGCTCCCAGGCCTCGAGGCACGCGGCGAGCGCGAGCTGCCGGTCGCCGTCCTTCGCGTGCCGGCGCGCCTCCCGGCAGAGCCGCTCCACCGCCGCGAGGCGATCGAACGCGGGCGCTTCGCCGGGGGTCTCGGTCATGGGGACGACCTTATGACGACGCGCGGCGCGCGCGAAATGGACGAGCGGTCGCCTACCCAAGCAGTACCGGACGTGGAGCGTGATCGAGGGACACGGTCGGGCCAGCGCTCGCCCGGCCGGTGCGCGCGCAAACGTTCGGCGTCCCGGACCGGGCGCCCGGCGGGGCGGCCGCGACCCGGGCGTGGTCACTCCTCCGGCTCGCTCCGCGTCCCCTGCCGCGCCTGCGCCCGCAGCGCGCGGTGGCGCTCCCCGAGCGCGCGCTCGAGCCCGCTCTCCGAGAGCTCCACGATCCGCTCGCCGCGGAGCGCCTCCGGCAGGTACTCCTCGGCGACGTAGTGGCCCTCGAAGTTGTGCGGGTAGCGGTAGCCGCCGCCGTAGCCGAGCCCCTCCATGAGCTTCGTCGGCGCGTTGCGCAGCTTCAACGGGACCGGCAGCGGGCCGCCCTCCTTGACGAGGCGCCGCGCGTTCCCGTACGCGGCGATCGCCGTGTTCGCCTTGGGCGCGAGCGCGAGGTAGACCGCCGCCTGCGTCATCGGCAGCACGCCCTCGGGCATCCCGACGAGCTCGACCGCCTGGAGCGCCGCGACGGCGATCTGGAGGGCCTGCGGGTCGGCGTTGCCCACGTCCTCCGACGCGAAGATCACCATCCGTCGCAGCACGAACCGCGGGTCCTCGCCGCCCTCGAGCATCCGCACCATGTAGTAGACGGCCGCGTCCGGATCGGAGCCGCGCATCGACTTGATGAAGGCGGAGACCACGTTGTAGTGCTCCTCGCCCGCCTTGTCGTAGAGCACGGTCTTCGTCTGGAGCGCCTCCTCCGCGTCGGCCCGCTCGATCCGCTCCCGGCCCGCGAGCCGCACCGCCGCCGCCGCGACCTCGAGCGCGTTGAGCGCCCGCCGCGCGTCGCCGTACGCGTATCGCGCGAGCGCCTCCCGCCCCTCGGGGGAGAGCGAGACCGTGCCGGCGAGCCCCTCCGGCGCGGCCACCGCGCGATCGAGGAGCGCGCCGACCTCGTCCTCGGTGAGCGCCCGGAGCGTCACCACCCGGCACCGCGACAGGAGCGCGGCGTTCACCTCGAACGACGGGTTCTCGGTGGTGGCCCCGATCATCGTCACCGTGCCGTCCTCGACGTGCGGGAGGAAGGCGTCCTGCTGCGCCTTCGTGAACCGGTGGATCTCGTCCACGAAGAGGATGGTCCGCCGCCGGTTCATCCTCCGGCGGTCGCGCGCCGCCGCGACGATCTCGCGGATCTCCTTCACCCCGCCGAGCACCGCGCTGAACGGCACGAACTCGGCGCCGGTCCGCTGGGCGACGATCCGGCCGAGCGTGGTCTTGCCCGTGCCGGGCGGCCCCCAGAGGATGAGCGAGGGGACCTGGTCCGCCTCGATGGCGCGGCGCAGCGCCGCGCCGACGCCGAGGACGTGTTCCTGGCCGGCGAAGTCCTCCAGGCGCCGGGGGCGCATCCGCTCGGCGAGCGGTTTGCCCGTGGGGTCGGCGGCGGCGGCGCGATCGAAGAGGTCCATGGCTCCATCCCGTGAACGAGCCCGAGCCCGACCTGGGCGCCAGCCCGGGCCCGAGGGCGGCTGGAACCCTTATATGATGTCCGGATGGACGGACAGCTCTGCCCCTCGCCCCGCCGGGTCGGGATCGTGCACAAGGTGACGAGCCGCGAGGCCGCCGAGGCGGCGCTGCTCGTCTCGCAGTTCCTCCGCGCGCGCGGCGTGGAGGTCACGACCGACGAGGCGGAGATCGGCCGGACGGCCGAGCTGGTGCTCGTCCTCGGCGGCGACGGGACGCTCATCCACGCCGCGTCGCTCCTCGACGGCCGCGCCGTGCCGATCCTGGGCGTCAACATGGGCAAGCTCGGGTTCATGACCGAGGTGCCGCAGAACGAGCTCTACGTCGCGCTGGAGGAGGTCCTCGCCGGCACGGCCCAGGTCTCGGAGCGGATGAAGCTGCGCGTGCACGTGCACCGCGGCGACGCGGCCGAGCGCGCGGTGGATCTCGAGGTGCTGAACGACGCCGTGCTCGCGAAGGGCGCGCTCTCCCGCATGGTCGAGATCGAGATCCGCTGCGGCGGGAGCTTCGTCACCACCCTGCGCGGCGACGGCATCATCGTGGCGACGCCGACCGGCTCCACCGCCTACGCGCTCTCCGCGAACGGGCCCATCATGGTCCCGACCATGCGCGGCGTGATCCTCGCGCCGATCTGCCCGCACACGCTCACGCAGCGGCCCCTCGTGGTGCCCGACGACAAGACGGTCGAGCTCTGGATCCGGAACGACACCGACGTGTTCCTCACGCTCGACGGCCAGAAGGGCATGAAGCTCCAGCGCGGCGATCGCATCCAGGCGAAGCAGTCGCAGAACCGCGTGCTGCTCGTCCGGAATCCGCGGATCGACTTCTTCGGGATCCTGCGGGCGAAGCTCAGGTGGGGAGATCGGTAGGGCTCCTCGCCGGCCGGGCCGCCGCGGGGGATCGCCCGTTCACCTGAAAATTTGCGCAGTGTCAGGGACCCATGGATCAATGGCGTCCATGCTCACGACCCTGCGCATCTCCGGCTTCGCGGTCGTCGACACGGTGGAGGTCCAGTTCGGCCCCGGGCTGAACGTCCTCACCGGCGAGACCGGCGCCGGCAAGTCGATCCTGGTGAACGCCCTCCACCTCGTGCTCGGCGGGCGCATGACCGCCGACGTCCTGCGCGACGGGGCGGAGGAGGCGGTGGTGGAGGCGCTGTTCGAGCTGCCCGCGGACCACCCCGCGTGGGCGAAGCTCGGGCTCGTCTCTTCCTCGGCGGCCGAGGAGGCGGCGCCGCGGAGCCGCGAGCTCCTCGTCCGGCGGGTCGTCGCGCGCGGCGGCCGCGGGCGCGCGTTCGTGAACGGCGCGCTCTGCACGGTGTCCATGCTGGAGAGCGCGCTCCGCGGCGTGGTGGACATCTCGGGGCAGCACGAGCACGTCTCGCTGCTCGACCCGGCGGTCCACCTCGAGCTGCTCGACGCCTACGCCTGCTCCGTCCTTCGACCGGGTCCGGACGATCGGAACCCAGACGGGCCTCCCGGGAGCGACCCCCTCCTCGGACGCTACCGCGAGGCCTACGGCGCGCTCGCCGCCCTCGTCCGCGAGCGGGATGCGCTCGCCGCGGACGAGGGCGAGCGGGCGCGGCGGGCGGACTACCTCGCGTTCCAGCTCAAGGAGCTCGACCAGGCGGGGCTCCGGGCCGGGGAGCTCGAGGCGCTCGAGGCCGAGCGGCGCGTCCTCTCCTCCGCCGAGAAGCTCCGGGAGGCGGCGAGCGCGGCCGAGGGGCTCGTCTACGGCGAGGAGGGGAGCGCCTCCGAGCGCGTGGGTCAGGCGGCCCGGGCGATCGCCGACGCGGCCGCGGTCGATCCGCGGCTGGGCGCGCCGCTCGGCCTCCTGCGCTCCGCGGCGGTGGAGCTCGAGGAGGCGGGGCGGGAGCTCGGGCGCTACGCGGAGGCGGTGGGCGGCGACCCGGACCGGCGCGCCGCGCTGGAGGACCGGGTCGAGCTCCTCCGCGCGCTCGCGCGGAAGCACGGCGGCACCGTCGAGATGGCGCTCGCCCGGCGCGACGCGATGCGCGCGGAGCTCGCGGGCGTGGCGAACGGCGGCGAGCGGCTCGCGGAGCTGGCGCGGGAGATCGACGCGCGGGGGGCGGAGGCGCTCCGGCTCGCGGGCGAGCTCTCCCGCGTCCGGGCCGAGGCCGCGCGGCGGTTCGCGGCGGCCGTGCAGCGCGAGCTCGACGGGCTCGCCATGGGGAGGTGCCAGGTCGAGGTGGCGCTGCTCCCGCCGGACGGAGGGATCGAGCTCGGCGGGCGGCGGCTTGGATCGGCCGGCGGCGAGGGGGCGGAGATCCTCATCGCCCCGAACCCGGGCGAGCCCGCGCGTCCGCTGGCGCGCATCGCGTCCGGCGGAGAGCTCTCCCGCTTCTTGCTCGCCGTGAAGCGGGTCCTCGCCCGCACGGATCCCGTCGCGACCTACGTGTTCGACGAGGTGGACGCCGGCATCGGCGGCGCGGTGGCCGAGGCGATGGGCCGGGTGCTCGCCGATGTGTCGCGCGGCCGGCAGGTCCTGTGCGTCACGCACCTCCCGCAGGTGGCCGCGTTCGCGGACCGGCACCACCGGGTCGAGAAGGCGGTATCGGGTGGGCGCACGCACACAGGCGTGCTCCTGCTCGCGTCCGAGGACCAGCGGCGGCGGGAGGTGGCGCGGATGATGGCCGGGCTCACGGTGACGCCGACCGCCCTGGAGCACGCCGCCGCCCTGATCGCCGCGGCCCGGCTTCCGCCGGCGTCCACGAAGCAGGGCCGGAGATCGGCGCCCGGGCGGTCCGCGGCGCGGGTCGCGGAGCGCAAGGCGGGGTAGGGCCAGAGCCTCCCGCTCGTTGACCCACATGTGAACCCGAGGTTAGGCTCCTTCCGTGGCGGAGCCGGCGGCGTTCACGATACGGGCGGTGGGCCAGACGGACGTCGGGCAACGCCGCGATCACAACGAGGATTCGTTCCTCGTCGATCCGACGCTCGGCCTGTTCATCGTCGCCGACGGGATGGGCGGCCACGCCGGCGGCGGCACCGCCTCCCGGCTCGCCGTCGAGACCATCCAGTCCTCGGTCCGGGGGGCCAAGGAGCGTGAGCCGGGGCTCTTCGGGATCGCGACGAGCGTCGAGGAGAGCCCCCTCCCGGACGTGCTCCGCGAGGCCGTCGAGGCGGCGTGCGCCCGCATCTTCACGACCGCGCAGGGCGCGCCGGAGCTGGCGGGCATGGGCACCACGGTCACGGCCGCGCTCGTGGACGGGCGGACCGCGTTCATCGCCCACGTCGGCGACAGCCGCTGCTACCTCATCCGCGGCGCGCGCATCTACCAGGTCTCCGAGGACCACTCGCTCGTCAACGAGCAGCTCAAGGCGGGCGCGATCAGCGCCGACGAGGCGCGGAACAGCCGGTTCAAGAACATCATCACCCGCTCCGTCGGCTTCGAGCAGCAGGTCCAGGTCGATCTCATGGGCGTCGAGCTCGAGCCCGGCGACGCGCTCCTCATCTGCTGCGACGGCCTCTCGAACCTCGTCGAGGACGCCGAGATGCTCCACGCGGTGGGCGAGCACGGGCTCGACGAGGCGCCGCCGCGGCTGATCGCGCTCGCGAACGAGCGCGGGGGCGACGACAACATCACCGTCGTCCTGATCCGGGTGGACGAGCCGCCCACGTCGGCCCCCGCCGCCTGACCCCGGACGGTCCGGCGTGCGCCCGCAGGGGCTCCCGCCGGGGTGTCGGAGCGTAAAGCCCTTTCTTGACAGGCACCTGGGGCCTCTGTTACCCGTCTGGGAAACGACCCCGGTTCCTTGGTCTTCGGGGGGCCGGCGTTCTACGCCGCTCGCTCCGAAGCTAAGTTTCGCGACGAACACGGAGGGTGGATGGCCGCACCGAAGAGCCAGGTCTTCACGGTCATCGTCGTCAGCGATCACTCGCAGGCGGTCCGCAAGTTCCGCGTGCCGCGCCACTGGCTGCTGAACGCTGCGTGGACCCTGGCGGTGATCGCGGTCTTCGGCGGCGTCACGATCGGGCACTACTTCTCGCTCCTCGGCTCGACGTCGGAGAACTCGGTCCTCAAGGAAGAGAACGCCCAGCTCCGGTCGCAGATCCTGCTCGTGCAGGAGAAGGTGGCGCACATCTCCGCCACGCTCGACCGCGTCGAGCGGTTCGACGCGAAGCTCCGGACCGCGGTGACGCAGCTCCAGGACCCCGAGCGGAACCTCGCGATCGGCCCGGTCGGCGCCGACACCGAGTCCGATCTGCCCGGGCCTGCGCCCGCCGGCGCGTCGAACCTCAACGCCCTGCCCGGCAAGCTCAGCTCGCTCGAGGGCGAGGCCGCCCGCCAGGAGCGGAGCCTGCGCGACCTCCAGGAGTACTTCGACGACCAGCGATCGCTGCTCGTCTCGACCCCTTCGATCTGGCCCACCCGCGGCTGGGTGACGTCCGACTTCGGCACCCGCATCGACCCGTACACGGCCGAGCGGAAGATGCACCAGGGCCTCGACATCGCGACGCCCGTCGGGCAGCCGATCTACTCGCCCTCGGACGGGACCGTGGTCTTCGCAGGCGTCGAGGGCGGCTACGGCAAGGTCCTCGTCCTCGACCACGGCTACGGCGTGAAGACCCGCTACGCCCACCTCTCCGACATCTTCGTCCACACCGGCGCCCGCGTGGGCCGCGGCGACAAGGTGGCCGCCGTCGGCAACACCGGCCGCTCGACCGGTCCGCACCTCCACTACGAGGTGCGCGTGAACGGCATCCCGGAGAACCCCAGGAAGTTCATCCTGGAGTGACGGCGGCAGCGCCCCGGGAGCGGTGAGCCCGCCGCGGGCTCGGTTTCGCTCCGGTCGCGTGTTAGTGGAGGCGCATGAGCCTCCCCGCTCCGAGAACCCTCTCCGCGCTCGTCCTCACCGCCGCCCTCGGCGCCGTCGGCTGCGTGCACGCCCGGGCCCCCGCGCCGGTCGCGGCGCCCGCCGCGCCTCCGGCGCCGGCCGGGGC
>JAEYZK010000136.1 GCA_023428085.1 Pseudomonadota bacterium | reverse complement strand
GCGCGGGGGCGGGCGCGCGGGGCGCGGTCCGCGGCGCGGCGGGGGGCCGGTGCGTGCACGCGGCCAGGGCGAGCGCGAGGACGGCCCCGGCGAGCGCGCGCCTCACGCGCGCCTCCGGAACGTGCGGATCACCTCGGGGTGGTCGGCGACGAGCTGCAGGGCCCTCGCGAGCAGGGTCCGGCCGGGCTCGAGCTTGAACCACGTCGAGGCGCCCGAGGGGTGCGGGAGCGGGATCACGTCCACCTCCAGGCCGTGGTAGTGCGTCCGCAGCTTCGTCCCGACCACGCCCGCGAGGGGTTCCGCCGTCCCCAGGACCTCCGAGATGGCGAGTCGTCCGACCGGCAAGACGAGGCGGGGCCGCAGGATCTCCACCTCGCGCGCGAGGAAGCCACGCCACCGCCCGCACTCCGCCGGCGTCGGGACGCGATCGCCCCCGCCGGGCGACTTGCCGGGAAAGCAGCGCACGACGGCGGCGATGTAGACGCGGGCCCGCACCTCCTCCTCGCCCGCGCCCGTCGCCTGCTCCAGCCACCGGAAGAGGGTCTTCCCGGCGGTCCACGCGAAGGGGCGCCCGAAGCGCGCCTCGTGGGGTCCGGGGGCCTGGCCGACGAGGAACAGCCGGGTGTCGATCGCGGGCCCGTGGATCGGCGGGCCGAAGCCGCGCGGCCGGAAGGCGGCGATGTCGCGGTGGACGGCCTGGAGGCGGTCGGGGACGCTCGCCGCTCGCCCTTCGACTCCGGCCCCGCTGGACGCGGGGCCTACGCTCAGGGCGAGCGGGGAGTCGAGGCGGCGCGGACCCTTCGGCTTCAGCGCCACGGCTCCTCGCGGACCGAGTGGATCCAGCCCTCGGAGCGGGGCACGTTGGACGGCACGCCCTGGAACCCGTCGGCCCACGCCGCGGCGGCGGCGACCGCGGACAGCACGGCCTCGAGGTGCTCGCCCTTCGCGTCCTCGACGATCTGGGCGGCCTGCTCCATCTCGAACTCGAGCCGGGCCGCAGACCGCAGCGTCCGCAGGACGCCGGCGCGGACGGAGGACTGGTTCGAGCTCGTCTTGTCGTCGTCGCGGTACTGGCAGATGCCGCACACGGCGCGCGCGACGTGCCCGGGCCGGACCTCGACGATCGTCGGCGTCCCGGCGGCGGGCGGATCCCAGGGCGGGAACGCCGCCGTGACGTGGGCGAGCGTGCAGAGCCCGAAGAACGTCTGCCGGTAGGCCCGCCCGCTCGTGGGGAGCTGGAGCTCGGCGCGATAGCAGTCGGTAGCGCGCGGCCGATCCCGGCCGACCTCGGCCCGGAACCGCTGCGCACCTTCGGTGAAGTCACCGCCTTCCCCGAGGAAGCGCTCCTCGAGGTGCTTGCCGAGGACCGCGGGCCCGCGCAGCGCCTGCCGCAGGAGTCCGAGCTGGCGGAGGTGGGTCTCGGCGAGCGAGAGGGCGAAGTCCACCCCGAGGACGAGCCGCCCCTCGGCCCAGCGCGCCTCCTCGGCGAGCCAGCCGGCGAACCGGCCGGGGATGTCCCTGCGCCCGGGCGCGTCGGTGAAGGGTCGCCAGAGGCGGGTGAGCCGCGCGCGCTCCGGCTCGCACTCGAGCTTCGCCGCGAGGATCTGGTTGCCGGCCCCCTCGATGCCGCTCCACCGGAGCCCGATGACCACGCCGCGCTCGGGGAGCGCGACCCGGGGGGGAGGTGCGCGCCCGTGGACCGCGCTCGAGCCGCTGACCGCTTCGTTCTCGTTTGCCATGTGGGTGGGGGCGCAGTCGCCGAGAGGCCCTGAGGTTTGTTCTCCCGAAGGAACGCGGCTGTCAACGGAACGGCGGGCCCGGGACCGCCCCCACGGCCCCTCCGACTGAACGAGGCCGTACATGACCACTTCGTGACGGAAGAACCCGGATCCCGGTTGGGGTCGCTGCCCTTCCGCGCCGCACCCCCGATGCCTAGCATCCGGGCAAGCATGCGCTCTCCGAATCGCATCCTGCTGGTCGAGGACGACTCCTCGCTGCGCGAGACGCTCGCGGACGTCCTCGTCGACGAGGGGTTCGAGGTGTCCGCCGCGGCGAACGGGCGGGAGGCGCTCGAGAAGCTCGCCGCGAACCACCCGGATCTCATCCTGCTCGATCTCGTCATGCCGGTCATGGACGGGTGGGCGTTCCGGGAGGCGCAGCGCAAGTGCCCCGACCTGGCGTCCATCCCCACGGTGGTCCTCTCGGCGACCTCGCCGCTGGACGGACCCGGGCTCCACACGCTGGACGCCGAGGCGGTGATCTCGAAGCCCGTGCGCATGGAGCGCCTGATCGGCGCGCTGCGGGCGCTGCTCGCCGAGCCGCCCTCGCGGCTCAAGCACTGATCCGACCCCGCGCGGAGAGGCGACGAGGGCGGCAGGCGTTCACAGGTTCGTCACGAGATGTGGACGCCCCGCCTGCACGGCGTGGTCGACTCGCTCGCGATGTGGAGCGAGGACCTGCGCCGACGTACCCCGATCCCCTTCGTCGCCGCCGCCCGGGAACCCCTCGACTGCTTCGGCCTCCTGCCGCCGCTGCCCGCGCCGCCGGCCGGGCCGGGCGCGTGGGAGACCCGCTCCCCCCGCGCCGCGCCGGGCGACGAGACCCTGCACGTCGAGGTGACGCCCGCCGTCGGCGCGCGCCGCGGGACGGCCATCCTCGTGCCGCCGTGGAAGCTGCCGCGGCTCTCGCTCCTCTCCGGCTGGACGGGCACGATCGCGCGGACGGGCCACGAGGTCTGGACGATCATCCCCCCGCTGCACCTGCAGCGCTCGCCGCCCGGCGTGGCCAGCGGCGAGGCGTTCGTCACGCCCAACGTCCCGGCGCTGCGCAGCGCGGTGGAGCAGCTCGTGCTCGAGATCCGGCTCCTGCTCGCGCTGGCCCGCCGCCGGGGAGGCGAGGTGGCGCTCGTCGGGCTCTCGCTCGGCGGCCTCGCGGCGGCGCTCGCCGCGACCGCGGACGAGGCGCCGGACCGCGTGGCGGTGATCGCCCCGCCCGCCGACCTGCACGCGGTGGCGGCCGAGACGCGGATCGGGAAGCGCCTCCTGGGCCTCTCCGGCCGCGCGGGCGCGCCGCCTGCGCTCGACGCGCTGCCCGACATGCTCCACCCCTTCCGCGCGCACGCGCGCCCGGCGCGCGCCGGGCGTGTCCTCGTCGCGATCGGCGTCGCCGACGGCATCGCGCGGACCGCGGCGGCGACGGAGCTCGCCCAGGCGTGGGGCGCGGAGCTGCGCGTCTACCCGCGGGGCCACATCACCCTGCTCTTCCTGTGCGCGGCCCTCCGGCGCGATCTGCGCGGCTTCCTGGGCGCGCCGGTCGCGGCGCAGGTGGAGTGCGCGCCCGCCCTGCAACCGGCGGGGTAGACGGCCGAGCCGACCCCGTGACGCGCCGGCCGAGCGGCCGATCCTACTTCGCCGCCTCCGCCTTGCAGGCCTCGCGCGCCTTCACGATCTGGTCGTAGAAGTCGGCCGGCACGACGCCGCCCCGGATGGCGGGGAGCGACCTGTCCATCGCCGCGCGCCACGCCGCAGCGTCGCCGGGCACGAGCTTCATCCCCTGCTTCTGCATGGCCGCGACGGCGTCCTGGTTCAGGCGGCGGACCTCCGCGTCGATGCGGGCGCCGAGCTCCTGCGCGATGGCGAGCAGCTTCGGCCGGACGTCGGCCGGGATCTTCTCCCACGCGTCCTTCTTCACGAGGGTCGCGCCGATCATGTAGGCCCACGGCGTGTCCATCATGTGCGGCGCCCGCTCGAAGAGCCGCGTGGTGAGCATGTAGAGGGGCACGTTGGGCACGCAGTCGATCATCCCGGTCTGGATCGACGGGACGATGTCGGCCGACGAGAGGACGACCGGCGAGAAGCCGGCGAGGCGGAAGGCCTCCACGCTCTTCGGGTCGCCCTCCCAGACCCACACCTTCGTGTTGCGCATCTCCGCGGGGTGCTTCCGCGGCTCCCTGCAGTACAGGTGGATCGCGCCGATGGTGCTCCACTGGACGGCGACGTACCCGCGCTGCGCGAGCACCTGCTCGACGCGCGGCTGGACCTTCTTGAAGGCGCACTTCATCTGCGTCTCGTCCTGGAACAGGAACGGGACGCTCAGGCCCTGCGGCTCGGCCACGAGGTCGTGCATGCCGACGTTGGAGATCGCCGCGGCCTGGAGCTGGCCCACGGCCATCTTCCGGACCATGTCGCCCTCGCTCCCCTGCGTGCCGCCGGCGTAGATCCGGAGCTTCACCTGTCCGCCGGAGGCCTGCTCCCACCGCTGCCCGAGCTCCTTCAGGAGGTCGTGCCAGGTGGAGCCCTGCGGCGCGAGCGTCGCGAGCTTGATCGTCACCTGCGCGCGGGCCGACGGCGCGGACGCGGCGAGCAGGGCGGCGAGGAGGATCTTCTTCACGGGAGCTCCCGGGGGGTGGACGGCTCAGAGGAACAGATCGTCGGCGTGGGCGAGGAGGGCGCGGGCGCGCCGCTGGGCGAGGACGTTGACGAGCCGGAAGCGCGGCGCGGCGCCGGCGTCGGCGCGGAGCACCTCCTCGAGGAGGCGCGTGAACTGCGCGCGATCCTGGGCCTGCACGAGCACGCCCTCGGCGAAGGAGACCTTGGGGCCGAGCTTCTGGCCCTTCGAGAGCTCGAGGGCGCGGTCGAGGTGCTTGCGGGCCTTCGCGGGGCCGCCACCCTCGGCGGCGGAGCGGGTCGCGTCGTAGGAGACGTAGAACTCGTGGATCGCCCCGTCGCTCCAGGACTCGTCCAGCGCCAGCGCACGCTCCATCATGGCCACGGGCGCGGGGAGCTGCGCCACGAGCTCCATGTCGCCCTTCGCGGCGGAGATCGCGAGCGCCCACGCGGACGCCGTCCAGTAGAGCAGGGGGACGTCGGCCTTCTTCGCGGGCGCGAGGGCCTCCGGGAGCTCGCCGCCCTGCAGCAGCTTCGCGCGGAGGCCCTCGTGCCGGAGCTCGAGGCCGCGCAGCCCGTAGTCGCGCGCGCGCAGGAGGAGCTTGCGGGCGCGCGCGCGCCCGGCGCGGGCCGCGTCGAGCCGGCCCTCCAGATCGGCCAGGTCTGCGTCGGCCAGCACGAACGCGTAGGCGTAGCTCGCATATCCGCTCGCGAGCGCGGTGAGCAGCCCCTCGTGGTCCGGGTTCTCCTCGAGGAGCCCCTCCATCGTCTTGAGGCCGAACGGCGCGGCCTGGGCCACGAGCTCGGGATCGTCGTCCTTCGCGTAGGTTCCGCCGCTCTCGGACACGGCGTCGGCGACGAGGTTGAGCGCGGCCGTGCGGCAGCCCGCGAGGAGCATGACGAACAGTGGAATGAGCGCGTGGAGCCTTCGAGCGTTCACGGTGCATCAACCCCCGGTTCGTGCTATTCCTAGGACCCTCTCCGGAAGGGGTCAATCCACTTTTCCGTGACCACCCCACCACACCAGGGCCTCTTCTCGTCGATCGTCCGTCTCGCGGCGCCAGGTCTCGCGTGGCTCGGCCGCGCCCGCGCGGCCCTGACCGCGGCGTTCCTGTGGTTCGAGCGTGCGCTCGTCACGCTGCTCCTCCTCGCGCTCATCGCGCTCCCCGCGGCGTCGGCGCTGGCGCAGCGGCTCTGGGGCCGGCAGCTCCTCGAGGCGCAGCCGCTCGCGCGGAACATCACCCTCTGGATCGGCTTCGGCGGCGCCGTCCTCGTGACGCTGAGCGGCCGCCACCTGTCGCTCTCCACGCTCGACGTCATCCGGGCCGGCTGGCGGCGGCGGGCGGCGGGCTTCTTCACCCACGCGGTCTCGGCCGCGGCGTGCGCGCTGCTCACGTGGGCGTCCATCGCGTTCGTCCACTCGCAGTGGTCCACCCTCGGCGAGGTGGCCTTCGGGATCCGGGTCGCGTGGAGCGAGCTCGTCATGCCGGTCGGGTTCGCCCTCATGACGCTCCGGTTCGCCTGGCGGGCCGACGCGGGCGGGCGTCCGAGCCTGGCGCTGCGCGGGGCGGCGCTCGCCGCGGCCGCGGCGGCGTTCCTCCTCGCCAAGGTGAGCCCCGGCCCGGCCGCCGTCGTGGTGCTGCTGGCGCTCGTCGTCCTCGCGTTCCTCCTCGGCGCGCCGGTGTTCGTGGTGATGGCCGGCGTGACCATGGTCCTCTTCTTCCAGGACGGGACGCCGCTCGCCTCGGTCCCCAACGCAATCTACGGCCTCGCGACGCACGCGTCGCTCCCGGCCATCCCGCTCCTCACCGCGGCGGGCTACATCCTCGCAGAGGGCGGCGCCGCCCGCCGCCTCGTGCGCGCCTACAAGGGCGTGTTCGGCTGGATGCCCGGCGGCGTCGCCATCATGGCGACCGTCGTCTGCGCCCTCTTCACCACGTTCACCGGCGCGTCCGGCGTCACGATCCTCGCCCTCGGCGGCCTGCTCCTGCCCGCGCTGCGCGAGGACGGCTACCCGGAGGACTTCTCGGTGGGCGTCGTCACCGGCGCCGGCTCGCTCGGGCTCCTCTTCCCGCCGTCGCTCCCGGTCATCCTCTACGCGGTGATCGCCGAGGCGCCGGTGTTCCACCTCTTCATCGCCGGCTTCCTGCCGGGCCTGCTCATGATCGCGCTCGTCGCGGCCTACGGCGTCTGGGTCGGGCGGCGGTCCGGGGCGAAGCGCCAGGCGTTCCACCTCGGGGAGGCGGCGCGCGGCCTCTGGGAGGCGAAGTGGGATCTCGGCCTGCCGACGGTGGTCGTCGTCACGATGGCGCTCGGCTGGGCGACCCCCGTCGAGGCGGCCGCGCTCGGCGCCGCGTACTCGCTCCTCGTCGAGCTCGTCGTCTACCGCGCCATGCACCCGCTCCGCGATCTCCCGCGCGTGCTGGTGGACGCCGCGGGCCTCGTCGGGAGCGTGCTCATCCTCATGGGGAGCGCCTACGCGCTCAACGAGTGGTTCATCCTGGAGGAGATCCCGATCCGGCTCGTGGCCTGGATGACCGAGGCCGTGCCGTCGCCGGCGCTGTTCCTGCTCCTGCTCAACGCGGTGCTCCTCGTCGTGGGGAGCGTCCTCGAGATGTACTCCGCGATCGTGGTGATCGCCCCGCTCGTCGCCGCGCTCGGGGCGCACTACGGGATCGACCCCCTCCACCTCGGGATCGTCTTCCTCGCGAACCTCGAGCTCGGGTTCCTCTTCCCGCCGATGGGCCTCAACCTCTTCCTCTCGGCCTCGCGGTTCGGCAAGCCGTTACCGTGGGTGTACCGGAAGACCTTCCCGTTCCTGCTCATCATGAGCGCCGGCGTGCTCGTGGTCACCTACGTCCCCGCGATGACCACCGGGTTCCTGCGCTGGGTGATCCGCGTCTTCGGCCTCGCCCCGCTCTAGCCCGCGCGCGAGCTCCCGCACGAGCTTCGGCCGCGCCCCCGTCGCCGCGAGCAGGCGCGCGAGCTTCTCCCGGGCCGCGCCCGAGCCGCCGCGGACCTTCTTCCCGAGGAGGAGCTCGTTCTTCATCGAGTGCTCCCAGCCGGTGAGCTCGGTGACCGTCACCCGGTAGCCGTGCGCCTCGAGCACGAGCGCGCGGACGACGTTGGTGAGGTGCGAGGCGAACTCGCGGCGGTGCCACGGGTGCTCGAACAGCGGCGCGACGAGCGGGTCGGGCGCCGCGGCCGCCGCGAGCTGGCGCGCGACCTCCGCCTGGCAGCAGGGGACGACCGCGACGTGATCGGCGCCGTGACGGATGGCGAGGAGCAGCGCGTCGTCGGTGGCGGTGTCGCAGGCGTGGAGCGCGGTGACGAGGTGGACGCGGCGCGGGACCGGCGCCGCGTCGATCGGGGCGGCGAGGTAGCGGAGCCGGTCGAACCCGAGCCGCCGCGCACGGTCGGCGCCCGCGCCCGCGAGCTCCTGCCGCGCCTCCACCGCGACGAGCGCGCCCTTGTCCGCCCCCTTCAGGAAGAGCTCGTAGAGGACGAACCCGAGGTAGCTCTTGCCTGCCCCGCAATCGACGATCACCGGGTCTCCGAAGCGCCCGAGCACGTCGTCCACCGCCGGCGCGAGCAGGCCGGCGAGGTGGTTCACCTGCTTCAGCTTCCGGAGGCTGTCCGCGTTGAGGTCGCCGGTCCGCGTGAGGAGGTGGAGCTCCTTGAGGAGCTCGGGCGAGGTGCCGGGGAGGAGCTCCCGGCGGGCGGCGGCACCTTTGAGCTGCGTACGCATGCCCTCCTTCATAACTCCTCCGCGCGCCATGCCTCCGGTGAACGCGACCGCGCCCGCCGCCCGCCCCCGAGGGTCACCCCCGTTCCGTCGCGAATCTGGGGGGTTGCGCGCAGTCCCGAAACCGTGTTCCCTCGACTGAAAGGTCGTGGTCCCTCGAGCACCCTGGAGCACCGCGAGAGATGCCGCCTTCCCCCGTCCCCGCCGTCGCGCACCCCGCCGTGCGGCGCTCCGACTTCCCCGCCGACTTCCTGTTCGGCGCCGCCACCGCGAGCTACCAGATCGAGGGCGCGGTCGCCGAGGACGGCCGCGCGCCCTCGATCTGGGACACGTTCAGCCGCACGCCGGGCAAGGTGAAGAACGGCGACCACGGCGACGTCGCCTGCGACCACTACCACCTGTGGGCGCAGGACCTCGACCTGATGAAGACGCTCGGGTTCAACGCGTACCGCTTCAGCGTCGCGTGGCCGCGCGTCGTCCCGGCGGGCCGCGGCGCCGTGAACGCGAAGGGGCTCGACTTCTACGACCGGCTCGTGGACGGCTGCCTGGCGCGCGGGCTCTCGCCCCACGTGACGCTCTACCACTGGGACCTGCCGCAGGCGCTCCAGGACGAGGGCGGCTGGATGCGCCGCGAGACGGCGTACGCGATGGCCGACTACGCGCGCGCGGTCGCGCAGCGGCTCGGCGATCGCGTGGCGAGCTGGGCGACGCACAACGAGCCGTTCTGCGCCGGGTTCCTCGGGCACGCGTTCGGGATGCACGCGCCCGGGCTGTACGACCTGGAGGGCTCGCTCGTCGCCGTCCATCACCTCCTCCTCTCGCACGGCCTCTCCGTGCAGGCGGTGCGCGGCGTCCTCCCGCGCGCGCGCGTCGGCATCGTCAACAACCCCGCCCCGATCCACCCGGCGACGGACCGGCCGGAGGACCACGCCGCCGCCCGCCGCATGGACGCCATGCGGAACCGGCTCTTCTTCGATCCGGTCTTCGGGCTCGGCTACCCGGAGGAGCTGGAGGGGCGGCGGGGCGGCGCCGGCCACCTCGAGGCGGCGATCCGCCCGGGCGATCTCGCCGTCATGGCGCAGCCCATCGACTGGGTGGGCGTCAACTTCTACAACCGTCACCTCGTCACGTACGCGCCCGAGGACCACGGCTTCGTGCAGGCGCGGTTCGTGAAGACCGACGAGCCGCACACCGCGCTCGGCTGGGAGGTCTACCCGGACGCGCTGCGCGAGGTCCTCGTGCGCATCCACCGCGACTGGAAGCCGAAGGCGCTGGTCGTGACCGAGAACGGGGCGGCGTACGAGGACGTCGCCGGCGCCGGCGATCGCGTGGAGGATGAAGACCGCCGCCGGTACCTCGAGTCCCACCTCGCCGCCTGTCGGGACGCGCTGCGCGAGGGCGTGCCGCTGCAGGGATATCTCGTGTGGACGCTGGTGGACAACTTCGAGTGGGCCGAGGGGTACGCGGCGCGCTTCGGCATCGTCCGCATGGCCGTGCCCGGTGGTCCCCGGATGGTCAAGGCCAGTGGCGAGTGGTATGGACGATTCCTCCGCGGCGAGCTGGAACGCTGACCGCATCCGCCGCCCCCGTCGATCCCCCTGAGGCACGAATGAACGTTCCCCGCACGCTCCGTTGGTCCCTCCCCGCCGCCCTGCTCCTCTCGGGCTGCGCCCTCTTCCGGTCCGCGCCCGAGACCAAGGCGCCCGCGCCGCCGCCCCAGGCCGAGTCGAAGAAGTCCGATCGGCCTGGCCTGACCGTGGAGGTGGACAAGGTCATCGCCCCGGTGAACCGGAACGTCCTCTCCGGCTACAACTTCGGGAACTGGATGCCCCTCGTCGACTACATCGAGGACTTCCAGGCGGTCCGGGTCGCCGAGCTGCGGTTCCCCGGCGGCAACGTCGGCGACGAGAACGACCTCACCGACCCCGCCCTCGCGAACTTCCAGTCGAACCTCAAGATGCTCGCCGATCCGGTGACGGTGATCCACACGCGCGTCTTCCAGGGCGGCATCTCCAAGGACCCGCCGAAGAACCGGCCCGAGGACGCGGCCGAGAACGTGCGGATGGCGAAGAAGCGCGGCATCAAGGTCCGCTACTGGGAGATCGGCAACGAGCCGGACCTGTTCGCGGTCACCCGCGGTGACAAGAGCTGGACGCCGGAGAAGTACTGCGAGGTCTTCCGCGCGCAGGCGGCGGCGATCAAGGCGGTGGATCCCACCGCCAAGGTGGCCGGCCCGGCCGCCTCCGGCGCGCGCGGTGGGCGCGAGACCTTCATCGCCGGGTTCGTGAAGGGCTGCGGCGACGTGGTGGACATCCTCACGTGGCACATCTACCCGACCGACGGCACGGCCTCGGACGAGTTCGCGTTCGGCTCGGTGGGCGAGGCCGACGAGACGGTCAAGGGGTTCACGGCGCTCTGGAAGGACAAGGCCTCGAACCCGAAGGGCCACACCCGCCCGATCGAGTTCGGCATCACCGAGTACGGCCTCTCCTGGTTCACGTCGCGCATGAACCACCTCACGGACATGCCCGCCGCGATGTGGGCGACGGAGATGGCGTTCCGGTTCAACGAGCTGGGCGTCGCCTCCGCGCACTACTTCGCCCTCCACGCCACCGGCGGCCACGGCCTCATCGACCAGGGCGGCATGCGGCGCCCGACCTACTTCGCCTTCCGGATCCTCGGGGGCCTCGCCGGCGACCTCGTCCCGGCGCGGACGGGCGACGCCGACGTCTGGTCCCACGCGGCCCGCAGCGGCACCCGCCTCGACGTGGTGCTCAGCAACACGGCCAAGGCGGCGAAGACGCTCCCGGTCGAGCTCCCCGGCTACACGCTCCGCGAGGCGACGTACTTCGACGCCAAGATCGTGGACGACGAGGCGCCGCTCGGCACGCTCGCCCCGGCGCCCGCGCTGACGCTCCCGGCGCGGTCGATGGCGCACCTCGTCTACGAGCGCAGCGCGCAGTGACCCCGCGGCCGCCCGGGACGGCGCACCTCGTCCACGGCGCGGTCGGCGCGGGGAAGACCACGTTCGCGGAGGCGCTCGCCGAGCGCCTCAGCGCCGTGCGGTTCACGCACGACGAGTGGATGGTGGCGCTCTACGGCGCCGACCCGCCGGCGGACCGGTTCGCCGTGCTCGCCGGGCGGGTGAGCGCGCTCCTCGAGCGGCAGTGGACCCGGTGCCTCGCGCTCGGGCTCGACGTCGTCCTCGATCTCAACTTCTGGTCGCGCGCGCAGCGGGACGAGACCCGCCGGCGCGTCGAGGCGCTCGGCGGGCGCCACCGGCTCTACCACCTCGCGGTCTCCGCCGAGGAGGCCTGGGCGCGTGTCGCCCGGCGGAACGCCGCGCCCGGGGCGATGTTCATCGCCCGGCCGACCTTTGAGCTCCTGTGGGGCCGCTGCGAGCCGCTGGGGGCGGACGAGGAGCACGAGGTGGTGGCCCCGGCTTCGCGCTCGAGCTGACCGCCAGCGCTTCTCGATCGTCACCGCCAGCGGTGGGAAGCGGGCCTCGAACGCCTCGGCCTCCCGCGGGTCGAGCTCGTACGCTGGGCTCCCGTGGAAGGTCCAGGCGCGCCCGGCATCAAAGGCCTGGATGGACCGCGATCTCGAAGGACGCCTGCCCACTCGTCCATCACGTCTGCCCCAGCTCCCACTGGAGCCCGTCCGGCGCCGTGCCCCGGACGCGGACGTGGCCCTCGTGCACGCCGTGCAGGTGGTGCGCGGCGCAGAGGGAGGTGAGGTTGCCCTCCTCGTCGCCGCCGCCGCGCGAGCGGTACTTGATGTGGTGCACGTGGTCCGCCGCCTTGCTGCACCCCGGGCACGTGCAGAGGCCGCGGTCGCGCTCCATCGCTCGTGCCGCGGGCGTGTTGGGCCGCCGTGTCTCGGCCTCGTGGGTGTCGATGAAGTGCTGGCACATGACGACGAGGCACGTCGACGCGCCGATCCACTCCTGGGCGGCGGCGCGGACCGCCCGGCAGGCCGCGCTGAAGACCTGGTGCACGTCGGCGGGCAGCCGCACCGCCCACTCCTTCCGTGCGCACATCTGCGCTTCTTCGTCGGCCTCCACTGCGCGGGCGAGCTCGACGACCGTCAGCTTCTCGGCCTTGGCGATCCACGCGTCGCCCTTCGTCTCCGGGCCAGCTTCGCTGGCCCTACGCTCAGGGTGGTCGGTCCCATTGGACAGTGCTCGCGCGACGAGCCGCGCCTTCTCGTACCCGAGCCGACCGTCACGCATCGCGCGCCGGAGGGCAGGGAAGTCCCAGAGGCGCCTCTCCAGCCAGGCCCGCTGCTCGAGGGCGCGCCCCGACATCCCGAGCCGCTCGGACGCGTAGTGGTCCACGTCGAGGAACTTCATGTCTCGCCAGAGGCCCGTGTTGATGAGGAGCATCGAGAGGTGCCCGACGAGCTCGTCCCAGCCGCGGCGCATCGAGGCCAGCTCGCGGAGCCGCTCGTGGATCCGGAGGGCGCGGTCGTGATCGTCCACGCCCGCCTCCGGCGCGGGCACCGGGTCCGCGGAGTGGAGGTAGCGCCACCGGTCGTACTCGCGCTCGAGCCACTCGCGGAGCTCGGGCGACGGCTTCGAAGGACCGATCCCGAGGAGCGCGTAGATGTCCTGGCCCGGGCCGGACGAACTCGTGCCCGCGCCGTCGCCCGCCATCTCGGCCGGGGGACGCGGATCCGGATGGCTCCCCAGATACTCCTGCGCGATCGCCTCCACCCGCTGCCACTTCGGCGTG
>JAEYZK010000358.1 GCA_023428085.1 Pseudomonadota bacterium | reverse complement strand
GCCCGGGACCGCTCCCCGCGCTCGAGCGACCGCGCCGCCGCCACCAGCCGGAGCGCCGGCCGGCGCACGGCGCGCGTGGTGAGCGCCGCGGTGGTCGCCAGGGCCAGGGCGACCAGGGCGGCGCACGCGAGCAGCGCGAACCGGACCTCGTTCCCGAGCGCCATGCCGGCGGCGCGGATCCGCCCCGTCTCCCGCTCCTGCAGCGCGACGAACCCGCGGATCCGCGCGAGCAGGAGCTCGCGCGAGGCGGCGAGCTTCGCCTCGGCGGCGGCGAGCGCGGCGGCCGGCGCGCCGGCCTCCTCGTGCAGCGAGAGGAACCTCGTCGCGCGCTCGACGTGCGCGCCCCACGCCGCCGTGATGGCCGGGAGCGCCGCCGCGCTCTCGTCGTCCAGCGCGAGGGCGCCGAGCCTGCGCAGGGTCGCGCGTCCCTCGTCGAGCGCGCGCTGGTACTCGGCCTCGTGCCGGGCGTCGCCCGAGGCGACGAAGTTCCGGACGGCGATCGCGCGGTAGAGGACGGACCGTTCGAGGGCGCGCGCCGCGCGCTCCCGGGGCTCGATGACCTCGCCGAGCTGCTCGCGGGTGGCCTGGATGCGCGCCAGCCCGGAGAGCGCGACCGCGAGCTCGCAGCCGAGGACCGCGAGCACGACGGCGAACCCGGCGTGGATCCGCTGGCGGACGGTGAGGTTCGGGGTCACGGGCAGCTCCCTCTCTCCGGCATCCGGGCGAACAGCTTCGCCCCGCGATCGAGCACGGCCAGGCGGGCGAGCGACTCCTCGTCCGGCCACTCCGCCTCTCCGAGGCAGAGGATCCCGCCGGGCTCGAGCGCGTCGACGAGGAGCCGCAGCACGCGGCGCTGGAGCGCCGGGGCGAAGTAGATGAGGACGTTGCGGCAGGAGACGAGGTGGAACCGGACCGGCGCGGGCGCGGTGCCGCCCGTCAGGTCGTGGCGCAGGAAGCAGACGCGCCGGCGGAGGGCCGCGGAGACCGTGGCCCCGCGCGGCCCGGCCTCGAGGTGGCGCGTCCTCCAGGCGGACGGGGCCTCCGCGAGCTCGGCGTCGGGGTAAGCGCCCCGGGCCGCGTGCGCGAGGGCGGCGGGATCGAGGTCGGTCCCGAGGACCGACGCGCGCGGCGCCCCGAGCTCCTCGAGGAGGATCGCGAGGCTCCAGGCCTCCTGGCCGCTCGCCGTCCCGGCGCTCCAGCAGCGGAGCGGCTGGCCGCCCGCGCGGCGGAGGAGCTCCGGCAGCACCTCCGCCCGCAGCCGCTCGAAGACGGCGACGTTCCGGAAGAACCGGCTCACGTTGATGGAGAAGCGGCGGGAGAGCCGCTCGACCTCCTGCGGCTCCGCCTCGAGCACGCCCACGTACTCGTTGGCGCGCGCGCACCCGAGCGCGGACATGCGATGGACGATCCGGCGCTCGATCATGGGACGGCGATACTCGCGGAAGTCGGCGCCCGTCCTCGCGTGCACGAGGCCGAGGATCCGCTCGACGTCGTGGAGGGCGACGGAGGGCAGCGTGCGCGGGTGACCCACAGCGAGACAACGGTTCGCCGGCGGGCCCGATTCCGCCCGCCGGCTCCTGCCCCCACCCGCGAGCGGGCGGCAGGGCACCCGGGGAGCGGCCGAGCCCTCGACGCCGCCGCCCCGCCGCCGAGGCCGGGCTTGCGCGTCGCCGCGCCGGTGGGCACCCGCGCGCCATCGCGCGGCGAACGACCGCTGGAGCCGCCGTGACCGTGGCGCCCGGCGACGTGCGGTCCCCGCACGTCCCGTTTGACCGGGCCCCATGGGTTTGAAGTCGTACGCGTCCGGCGTCACCTCTCCATGGAGGAACCCAGATCGGAGAGATCCATGGCCCGCAGGCGAAGCAGATCGATGAAGCGCCCGCCGGAGCGCTCGCGACCGAACGCAGGGCGTCGCACGCTGTCGGAGGGCGTGACGGTCGAGGCGGTGCACGCGAGCAGCGGACGGTCGGCGACGATGGTGCACGTCGAGGTGGACTCCGGGCGCGTGAAGCGCCAGGTGCACGCGTTCGCCGATCCGGAGGAGGTCGTCGCCGAGATCCCGAACGCCGACGACGCCGAGCACGTGCGCTGGGAGGACCAGCGGCTCGAGAAGACGAGCGAGGACGTCCAGCCCGGAGGCGAGCGGACGCTCCGGTACTCGGGCACGCGCTACGACGCCTGCGACGCGGCGCGCTACGGCATCGGCGTGCGGCTGCGCACCTCCGAGGGGACGCTGGAGACGCCGCCGCGCGGCAGGGTGCGCGAGTCCGACAAGCCGGGCGAGGACGAGGTGGCGCCCACCGAGGAGTGAGGGCGCCGTCGGCCCGCAGCGCGTTCGCCCTGGCGGGCGGCGCGCGTGGCCCTCCGCCCGGGCCACTCCCGCGAGCGAAAGTGGCACGCGGACCCCGCCCATGGTCTCGTGGCGCCCGTGCCGAGGATCCGGATCGCGCTCGCCGCCGCCGCGCTCTGCCTGTACTGCTTCGCGGCGTGGCGCAGCGTCGGGTTCCACCACCCCGACGAGTACTTCCAGACGATCGAGTTCGCGAGCGAGAAGCTCGGGAGGACGCACGCCGCGTTCCTGCCCTGGGAGCACGGCCACCGGCTGCGCCCCTACCTCCAGCCGGCCGCCTACGCCGCCACGGCCCGGGCGCTCGCCGCCGCCGGCGCATCCGCGCCCTCGGCCGCGATGCTCGCGTTCCGGCTGGGGAGCGCGCTCCTCAACCTCGGCGCGCTGCTCCTCCTCTGGGCGGCGCTGGCGCGCCGCCTCCCCGAGGGGCGCGCGCGGACCTGGCTCCTCGCGGCCTGCCTGTTCACCTTCTCCCTCCCCTACCTCGCCGTCCGGACCTCGTCGGAGAGCGTCTCGGGCGCGTTCCTCACCGCCGGCGTCGCGGCCTTCCTCCTCCTCGAGGCGCGGCCGGTCCGGGCGGGGCTCGTCGCGGGGCTGCTCCTCGGCCTCGCGTTCGACGCACGGTACCAGCTCGGGCTGTGCGTGGCGGGCTTCGGGGCCTGGCTCCTCCTCGTCCGCCGCGCGGTCCGGCCGCTCCTCGCGCTCGCCGCCGGCGTCGCCCTCGTGGCGGCGCTCGGGCTCGTCGTCGATCGCTGGGGGTACGGCGTCTGGACGCTCACGCCGTGGAACTACCTGCGCGCGAACCTCATCGAGGGCCGCGCGAACGCGTTCGGCACCGCGCCCTTCTACCAGTACGTCGTCGATCTCGCCGCGACGTGGCCGCCGCTCCCCGCGCTCGCGGGCCTCGCGGTCGTCGTCTTCTGGCTCCGGGCGCGGCGCGACCCGCTCACCTGGACCACGGCGCCGCTCGTCCTGGGGCACAGCGCGCTCGCGCACAAGGAGCTGCGGTTCCTCTTCCCGCTCGCGCCGCTCGCGGCGGCGATGGCCGCGCTCCTCGTCCTCGACCCGGCGCTGCGGTCCTCGTGGGGGCCCCGGTGGCGCCGATGGGCGCGCCCGGCCGCCGGGGTGCTCGTCGCCCTGAACCTCGTGTGGCTCGCGGGCAGCCTCGCGCTGCCGGTGATGCACGACCTCACGGTGCAGGGCGCGCTGTGGGACGTCGCGCGGCGGACGCCCGGGGCCCAGGTCTACGTGATCGGCGAGAACGCCGCGCCGTTCTGGGACTTCGACGCGCACCTGCAGATGCCCTACCTCCGGCCGCCGCAGTGGAAGGAGGAGCGGCTCGACGGGTGGGAGGAGCTGGAGGCGCGGCTCGGCGCGAGCTCCGGACCCGCGTGGGCCGTGAGCCTGCTGACGCGGGGGCCTCCGCCCGCGGTCCGCGCGCGCCTCGGCCTCGAGTGCGCGGACGCGGCGGTCCCCGAGTGGGCGACGCCGTACGTGGGGAGCGACCACATCCGCGTGCGGCTGCGCGGGCTCTGGAGGATCGCGGGCGCGCCGATCGCGGGGGCGCCCGCCGCGCCGGCCGCTCCCTGACGCGCGCGGCCCTCCGTGGACCAGCGCTCCCGTGGTCTCCGTCTTCTCGCTGGTGAAGGAGCCGACGCCGGATGAGTACCGGCGCGTCACCGAGGTTGACTCCCTCGGCTCCGTGCACGGCACGCTCGCGGCGCCAATCCCGGGAAATCGCTCCGCACTCTGCGGAGTTCGCGACGATAGCGGCGCGGGGCGTTGACGGGACCCATCGAAGGTGGCAGAAGCCAGGTATCTCCCGATGTGAACGCTCACACGCCGTG
>JAEYZK010000131.1 GCA_023428085.1 Pseudomonadota bacterium | reverse complement strand
GACGCTGCTGGCCTCCCTGCGCGCGCTCTCGCCCGAGGAGCGCCTGCGCTGGAACGACCGCGCGGCTGCGACGGTCCTGGAGCTCCGCCATGCCTTCACAGCCGCCCAGGCCGGAGCTGACGACCCTGCTCGCCCGGCTGGCCGCCAGCGGCGCTGACTTCGTCCTGGTCGGCGGGCTCGCGGCGGTCGCCCAGGGCGCGCCGCTCACGACGCTCGACGTGGACGTGGTCCACCGCCGTGGAGAGGACAACGCCGAGCGTCTCCTGGCCTTCCTCACGAGCGTCGATGCGCAGTATCGAGGCCGCCCTCCGGGGCAGGTCCTCCGGCCGACGCGAGAGCTCCTCCTCGGCGACGGGCACCATCTGCTCACGACGACGCTCGGGCCGCTCGACGTCCTGGGCGCCATCGAAGGCGGCCGGGACTACGACAGCCTGCTCCCCGAGACGGTCACGCTCGAGGTCGAGGCGCAGAAGGTCCGGGTGGTGCGGCTCCGGACGCTCGCCGACCTGAAGCGGGGTGCCACGTCTCCGAAGGACCAGCTCGTCCTGGCGATCCTCGAGGAGACGATCCGCGCCTCGGGCGAGGGGTGAGAACGCTCACCCTTCGACTCCGGCCCGCTTCGCGGGCCTACGCTCAGGGCGAGCGGAGTAGTGGAACGGCTCCCGATACGCTCGGGTGAGCGGACGAGCGGGGACAGGCTCAGGGCGAGCGGAGCGCCCGTCCCTCCCGGGCCGCTCCGCCGCGGACCTTCCTCCGTTGACCCGTGCGGCCCCCCGCCCTTAGTGTCCGGGTCCCATGCGAATCCTCGTCACCGGCGGCGCCGGGTTCATCGGCTCGCACCTGTGCGAACGGCTCCTCCGCGAGGGGCACGACGTCCTCTGCCTCGACAACTTCTTCACGGGGCGGAAGGCGAACGTCACGCCCTTCCTCTCGAACCCGCGGTTCGAGCTCATCCGCCACGACGTGACGGAGCCGATCCTCCTCGAGGTGGACCAGATCTACAACCTGGCCTGCCCCGCCTCGCCGGTGCACTACCAGTACAACCCGGTGAAGACGATCAAGACGAGCGTGCTCGGCGCGATCCACATGCTCGGGCTCGCGAAGCGCGTGAAGGCGCGCATCCTCCAGGCCTCGACGTCGGAGGTGTACGGCGATCCGCAGATCCACCCGCAGCCGGAGGCGTACTGGGGGCACGTGAACCCCATCGGCATCCGGAGCTGCTACGACGAGGGGAAGCGCGTCGCCGAGACGCTGATGATGGACTACCACCGGCAGAACAAGGTGGACGTGCGCATCATCCGCATCTTCAACACCTACGGCCCGCGCATGGCGCTCGAGGACGGCCGCGTGGTCTCGAACCTCATCGCCCAGGCGCTGCGCGGCGAGGACCTCACGGTGTTCGGCGACGGCGCGCAGACGCGGTCGTTCTGTTACGTGGACGACCTCGTCGAGGGCATGGTCCGGCTCATGAACCGCGAGGGCACGACGGGGCCGGTGAACGTGGGCAACCCGACGGAGACGACGGTGCTCGAGTTCGCGAGGCGCATCCTCGAGTACACGGGCTCGCGCTCGAAGATCGTGCACCGGCCGCTCCCCTCGGACGACCCGAAGCAGCGGCAGCCGGACATCACCCTCGCCCGCGAGCTCCTCGGCTGGGAGCCGAAGGTGCCGCTCGAGGCGGGGCTCGAGAAGACGATCGAGTACTTCCAGGGCATCCTCGCGAGCGGGGGCAAGTAGGCGGACATGGCGATCGACTGGTCGAACGAGCGCGTGGTGGTGACGGGCGGGGCGGGGTTCCTGGGCTCGTACGTGGTCGAGGGCCTGAAGGCGCGGGGCGCGAGAGAGATCGTCGTGCCGCGCTCCCGCGAGTACGACCTCGTACAGCTCGAGGCGGTGCGCGCGCTCTACCGCGACGCGCGGCCGACGCTCGTGCTCCACCTGGCGGCGCGCGTGGGCGGCATCGGCGCGAACCGCGACAACCCGGGCCGGTTCTTCTACGAGAACCTCATGATGGGCGTGCAGCTCCTCGAGGTGGGACGCGAGGTGGGCCTCCGGAAGCTCGTCGCCCTCGGGACGATCTGCGCGTACCCGAAGCACTGCCCGGTGCCGTTCCGCGAGGAGGACCTCTGGAACGGCTACCCGGAGGAGACGAACGCGCCGTACGGCCTCGCGAAGAAGATGCTGCTCGTGCAGAGCCAGGCGTACCGGCAGCAGTACGGGTTCAACTCGTCGGTGCTCTTCCCGGTGAACCTCTACGGCCCGCGCGACAACTTCGACCCGCGCTCGTCGCACGTGATCCCGGCGCTCATCCGGAAGTGCGTCGAGGCGCGGGAGCGCGGCGACGCGCAGATCGAGGTCTGGGGCACGGGCGCGGCCTCGCGGGAGTTCCTGCACGCGCGCGACGCGGCGGCGGGGATCCTCGCGGCGGCGGAGCGGTACGACCGGTCGGACCCGGTCAACCTGGGCGCGGGGTTCGAGATCCGGATCCGCGAGCTGGTCCCGCTCATCGCCCGGCTGTGCCGGTTCGAGGGAGCGGTGGTGTTCGACCCGTCGAAGCCGGACGGCCAGCCGCGGCGCATGCTAGACACCTCGCGCGCGCTGCGGGAGTTCGGGTGGAAGGCGGAGATCGGGTTCGAGGAGGGGCTGCGCGAGACGATCGGGTGGTACGAGAAGAACCGGACGTGACGCTCGTCCTTCGACTCCGCCGCCGCGCTGCGGCGGCTACGCTCAGGACGAGCGGCCATGTGACCGCCTCCGTTCGCCCTGAGCGTAGGGCCCGCGGAGCGGGCCCGGAGTCGAAGGGCGAACGGATGTTTACAAGCAGATAGGGGCGGACATGAAGAAGGCGCTGATCACCGGCATCACGGGTCAGGACGGCAGCTACCTCGCCGAGCTCCTGCTGGAGAAGGGCTACGAGGTCCACGGCATCATCCGCCGCTCCTCCTCCTTCAACACGAGCCGCATCGATCACATCTACCAGGACCCGCACGAGCCGGGCTGCAGGCTCTTCCTGCACCACGGCGACCTCAACGACAGCTCCTCGCTCAACCTGCTCCTCAAGCGGCTCCGGCCGGACGAGATCTACAACCTCGGCGCGCAGAGCCACGTGCGCGTCTCGTTCGAGGTGCCGGAGTACACGGGCGAGGTGACGGGGCTCGGCGCGTGCCG
>JAEYZK010000320.1 GCA_023428085.1 Pseudomonadota bacterium | reverse complement strand
CGCCGGGGCCGCGCGCGCCGCCGAGCCCGTGGCCGGGAAGGTGGGTGATTACGGCTTCGGCCGCGGCCGCCTGTACGCCTTCACGCGGATGGAGGCGGAGGGCGCGCGGCTCGAGCTCGCCGAGGCCCGGCCCGCGGCCCGGCCGACGCCGCTCGCCAAGGCCGTCCGCGTGTTCGCGTTCGCGCCGCAGGGCGAGGCGATCGCCTACGTCGCCGACGCGTCGCCCGGGAAGCAGGGCAACCTGCACGTGCGCGCCGCCGGCGGGGCCGAGCGTTCGCTGGCGCGCGAGGTGGGCGAGTTCCGCTGGGCCGCCCGGGCGCCGCGGCTCGCCTGGCTCGAGGAGTACGACCCGCGCGTCCGCTCGGGCACGATCGGCGCCGGCGGGCTCGACGCGCCCCGGCGGACGTTCGGGAAGAACGTCTCCGACCTGGAGCTCTCGGCCGACGGCCGGTTCGTCGCGTTCCTCCAGCACTCCACCCGGGGCGGTTACTCGGTGGACCTGCTCCTCGCGGACGTGGCCGCGGCGGAGGGGACGTCGCCGCGGAGGATCGCGCAGGGCTCGTTCGGCTTCTCCTTCTCGCCCGACGCGAAGTGGCTCTACTACCGGACGCGGTGCGAGCGGAACGGCGCGGCGTGCGATCTCGAGCGCGTCGACGTCGCGGCCCCGGCCGCGAAGCCCGAGCTCGTGGCCGAGGGCGTGAAGAGCTTCGAGTACGCGCCGCAGGCGCCGGGCCGGCTCCTCCTCACGTGGAAGCGGATGGATCGCGACGCGCTCGACGTCGGGGTCTGGGAGGCGGGGCAGCTCGTCCGGGTGGACACCCACGTCCGCCCCGGCTCCGCGCGGTTCCTCGGGCCCGAGGCCCGCCGGCTGACGTACGTGGTGGTGCAGGAGAAGCGGGCGGGGGTGTACGTGGCGGAGCTGACCGGGCCCACTGCGGCCCAGGCCCCGTGACCGAGAGGCGGAAACTTTCGGGACGCGGCGGGGGGTGCTACGGGATCCTCCGTGGACTCCCCTCGTCCCGCCCCCCCGCCGGAGATCGAGCGCTTCCTCGCGTACCTCGAGACCGAGCGGAGGGCCTCGTCGCACACGCGGAAGGCGTACCGGGTCGACCTCGAGCAGTACGCGGCGTACCTCGCCGCCGCCGGCGAGGCGCTCGTGCCCGGCTCCCCTGGGATCATCCGCCGGTACCTCTCCTCCGCGGCGGGCGCCGCCGGCGCCGTGAGCCTGGCGCGGAAGCTCTCGACCGTCCGATCGCTCTACCGGTTCCTCGTGCGCGAGGGGATCGCGCCCGGCAACCCGGCGCGCGGCGTGGCCTCGCCGCGGCGGCCGAAGCGGCTGCCCGAGGTGCTGCCCGAGGAGGAGGTCGTGGCGCTGGTCGAGGCGCCGAGGCTCGCGGCCCCGCTCGAGCGGCGCGATCGCGCGTTCCTCGAGCTGCTCTACGGGAGCGGGCTGCGCGTCTCGGAGCTCACCGGGCTCGATCTCGAGGACGTCGATCTCGCCGCCGGGCTCGTGCGCGTCCTCGGCAAGCGGAGCAAGGAGCGGATCGTGCCCTTCGGCCGCCCCGCGGCCGAGGCGATCCGCCGGTACCTCGAGGAGGCGCGGCCGGTCCTGGCGGCGGGCCCCGACCGGGCGCGCGGCGGCGCGGCGCTGTTCCTGAACCACCGCGGCGGGCGCCTCACGAGCCGCTCCGTGGCGCGGCGGCTCGAGGGCTGGACCCGCGCGGCGGGCCTGCCGCGGCACGTGCACCCCCACGTGCTCCGCCATTGCTTCGCGACGCACCTCCTCGGGAACGGCGCCGATCTGCGCGGGATCCAGGAGCTGCTCGGCCACGCCTCGCTCTCCACCACGCAGCGGTACACGCACCTCGACTGGAAGCGGTTGGCGGAGGTGTACGATGCCGCGCACCCGCGCGCGCGGAAGGCCTGACACCCGCGGGCTGGCGGGCGGCCGCGCGCCGGGGGCTGACAGGTGAGGCGTCCGAGGGGGTAGGATCGGTCTCGCCGGGGCCCCTGTCGCTGGCGCCCCAGGGGGAGGAGCACGAGATGCGGATCGTCGCGCTCGAGAACGAGTACGTCACCGTGGTCTGCGACCCCGAGGCGGGGATCGTCGAGCACGTGACGCATCGGTTCCTCGTCTCGGAGGCCTTCCGGCAGGCGCTGTTGCTCGGGCTCGAGCTCATGCGCGAGCACGGCGCCACGAAGTGGCTCTCCGACGAGCGGCTGAACGGTGCGATCTCGAACGAGGACGTCGAGTGGGGCGCGACCGTGTGGCGGCCCAGGGCCGTCGCGCTCGGGCTCACGTGCTGGGCCGTCGTGCTCCCCCGCTCCGCGTTCGGCAGCCTGCGCGCGCGGCGGATCGTCGAGGAGGAGCGCCGCTGGGGGCTCACCTGCGAGGTCTTCGAGGAGCCCGACGCCGCGCGCCGGTGGCTGGACCGGCAGCCGGGTCCGAGCCGCAAGCCGCTGCGCTCCGACGGCGCGTGAGCGGACCTGCACGCGCGCGTCGCGATGCGGGGCCGGCGATGCTGCGCAGCCCGGACGGGTGGGAGCCGCGCTCCTCGCCGTCCTTGCCCCCACCTCGCCCCCGCGCTACCCATCGGCAATGCGCGCGCTCCACGGCACGACCGTCCTCTGCGTCCGGCGCGAGGGACGGGTGGTACTGGCCGGCGACGGCCAGGTCACGCTCGACAAGACGGTGATGAAGGCGACCGCCCGGAAGGTGCGGCGGCTCGCGGAGGGGCAGGTCCTCGCGGGCTTCGCCGGGGCCACCGCCGACGCCTTCCAGCTCTTCGAGCTGTTCGAGAAGAAGCTGAAGGAGCACGCCCGCTCGCTGCCGCGCGCCGCGGTCGAGCTCGCGAAGCAGTGGCGGACCGACCGCCTGCTGCGCCGGCTCGAGGCGCTCCTCGTCGTCGCCGACCGAGAGCACGTGCTCGTGCTCTCGGGGGCGGGCGACGTGCTCGAGCCGGACGCGGTGCCGGGCGGCGCGGCCGTCGCCATCGGCTCGGGCGGGCCGTACGCGCTCGCCGCGGCGCGTGCCCTGCTCGCGCACTCCGCCCTCGACGCGCGCAAGATCGCCGAGGAGGCGATGAAGCTCGCCGGCGAGATCTGCATCTACACCAACGCCAACCTGACCTTCGAGGAGCTCTCGTGAACGCGCAGGAGCTGACGCCGCGGGAGATCGTCGCGGAGCTGGACCGGTACGTGGTCGGGCAGGGCGCCGCCAAGCGGGCGGTGGCGCTCGCGCTCCGGACGCGCTGGCGCCGGCAGCGGGTCGGGGCCGAGCTGCGCGACGAGATCCTGCCCAAGAACATCATCCTCATCGGCCCGACGGGGGTCGGGAAGACCGAGATCGCCCGCCGCCTCGCGCGCCTCGCCGGCGCGCCGTTCGTGAAGGTGGAGGCCTCGAAGTTCACCGAGGTCGGCTACGTGGGCCGCGACGTGGACGCGATGGTCCGCGATCTCGTCGAGGCCGCGGTGAAGCTCGTCAAGGAGGAGGAGATCGAGAAGCTCCGCGATCGCGCCCGGGACGCGGCCGAGGAGCGCGTGCTGGACGCGCTCGGCTACGGCGGCGGCATCGGCCTCGGGTTCCGGAGCGTCGCGGCCCGCGTGCGCGGGGAGGGCGCCGAGCCGGAGCACGCGCCGGCGGGCTCGCGCGAGAAGGCGCGGGCGCAGCTCCGCGCCGGGACGCTCGACGACGACTCCGTGGAGATCGAGGTGAGCGAGCGCACCGCGCCGGTGCTGCCGTTCATGGGGCCGGGCATGGAGGACATGGCCCAGGGCATCCAGGACATGGTCCAGGGGCTCGGGAACAACCCGATCCTCTCGATGCTCGGCGGCGGGGCGAAGAAGCGGAAGCGCCGGCTCCCGGTGAAGGAGGCGCTCGAGCTCCTCACGCAGGAGGAGGCGTCCCGGATGGTGGACATGGAGCGGGTGATCCGGGAGGCGCTCGAGCGGGCGCAGAACGCCGGGATCGTGTTCATCGACGAGATCGACAAGATCGCCGGCGGCGACGCGGGCTCGTCCCGCGGCCCGGACGTGTCGCGCGGCGGGGTGCAGCGCGACCTCCTGCCCATCGTCGAGGGCGCGAACGTCAACACCAAGTACGGCGTGGTGAAGACCGACCACATGCTCTTCATCGCCGCCGGCGCGTTCCACGTCGCCAAGGTCTCGGACCTCATCCCGGAGCTCCAGGGCCGCTTCCCCATCCGCGTCGAGCTCGAGCCGCTCACCCGGGCGGACCTGGTCCGCATCCTCCAGGAGCCGCGGAACAGCCTCGTGCGGCAGTACACCGCCCTGCTCGCCACCGAGGGGGTGGACGTGCAGTTCCGCGACGACGCCATCGAGGAGGTGGCGCGCATCGCCGCGGAGGTGAACGAGCGGATGGAGAACATCGGGGCGCGCCGGCTGCACACGATCATGGAGAAGCTGCTCGACCCGGTCTCGTTCGACGCCGCGGAGCTGCGGGGGCAGCGGATCGTCGTGGACGCCGCGACGGTGCGCGAACGGCTCCAGGGGATCGCGGAAGACGAGGATCTCTCGCGGTACATCTTGTAACGGGGGCTGCGCCCCCGCCCCGCCGGCGGAGCCGTCGGGGCCCCACCCCTGCTGCGCGGGGCCCTGCGCCGTGCTCGCCGCTCCGCGGTTGCGCGCGGCTGCCCCGCGGCGGAGGGCTGCGCCCTCCCCCCAGCTGCGCTGGGGCCCCCCTCCCGACGCCCGCACTTTCTTGAAGTGCGCTGGCGAACGGTTGATATAAGCGATCCATGGCGGACAACGCGCAGTGGGCCGAGCGGTCGAAGAAGGTCCTCACCCCGAACTACGCGCAGCAGCCGGTCGCGATCGTTCGCGGCGAGGGCGCGCGCGTGTTCGACGCGGACGGGAACGCCTACTACGACTTCCTGGGCGGCGTGGCCGTGGACGTGCTCGGCCACTGCCACCCGGCGCTGGTCCGCGCGCTCGAGGAGCAGGCCCGGACGGTCTGGCACGTCTCCAACCACTTCTACATCCCGCGCCAGATCGAGCTCGCCGAGGCGCTGCTCGCGGTCACGCCGTTCGCGCGGCGGGCGTTCTTCTGCAACAGCGGCGCCGAGGCCAACGAGGCGATGCTCAAGCTCGCGCGGAAGTACTTCGCCGATCGGGGCCACCCCGAGCGCCACGAGATCGTCGCGTGCGAGGGCTCCTTCCACGGCCGGACCCTCTTCACGCTCACGGTCGGCGGGCAGGCGAAGTACCGGCAGGGGTTCGAGCCCGTCGTCCCCGGGGTGCGGCACGTGCCGTTCGGCGATCGGGCCGCGCTCGAGGCGGCCCTCACCGACCGGACCGCCGCGTTCCTCGTCGAGCCGATCCAGGGCGAGCGCGGCGTCCTGCCCGCGTCCGACGACTACCTGCGCGCGGCGCGCGAGCTCACGCGGAGGCGCGGCGCCCTGCTCTGCCTCGACGAGATCCAGACCGGCATGGGCCGGACCGGCCGGATGTGGGCGCACGAGTGGATCGGCATCGAGCCCGACCTCATGTCCTCGGCGAAGTCGCTCGGGGGCGGGTTCCCCATCGGCGCGCTGCTCGCGAGCGAGGAGGTCGGGAGCCACCTCACGGCGGGCAGCCACGGCTCGACGTTCGGCGGAAACCCGCTCGCCTGCGCGGTCGCGCGCGCCGTCCTGCAGGAGCTCCAGGGCGGGGTGCTCGCCGCCTCGCGCGACGTGGGCGCGCGGCTGCGGGCGGGGCTGGAGAAGCTCGGGGGCCGGGTCGCGGAGGTCCGCGGCCGCGGGATGCTGCTCGGCGTCGTGGTGAAGGGCGTGGCGGCGGGCGACGTCGGGCGGGAGGCCCGCGCGCGCGGCGTGCTCCTGAACCCCATCGGCGACGACGTGCTCCGGCTCGCGCCGCCGCTCACCCTCACCGCGGCCGAGGCCGACGACGCCGTCACCCGCATCGGCGCCGCGCTGGCCGCCGCGCCGGCGCGCTGAGAGGAGACCCCCATGGCCCGGACGCCACGCGAGAAGCGCGACTTCCTCCGGCTCACCGACCTCGACCGGTCCGAGCTGCTCGAGCTCGTCGAGCGCGCCGCGGAGTGGAAGCTGCTCGGCCGCGCCGGGCCGCGGCCGCTGGAGGGGCGCACCGTCGGCATGATCTTCGAGAAGGCCTCGACCCGCACCCGCGTGTCGTTCGAGGTCGGCGCCCACCAGCTCGGCGCGCACCCGATCACGCTCTCCGCGCGCGACATGCAGCTCGGCCGCGGCGAGCCGATCAAGGACACCGCGCGGGTGATGGCCCGCTACGTGGACTGCATCGTGATCCGGACGTTCGGCCACGCCATCGTCGAGGAGATGGCGCGCTACGCGGACGTCCCCGTGGTCAACGCGCTCACCGACGCCTCGCACCCGTGCCAGCTCCTCGCGGACCTGCTCACGGTCGCCGAGCGGTTCGGCGCCGACGCCCTGGCGCGGGGCGGCCTGCGCGTCGCGTGGGTCGGGGACGGCAACAACATGGCCAACAGCTGGCTCGAGGCCTGCGCGCTGCTCGGCTTCGAGCTGCGCCTCGCGTGCCCGGAGGGCTACGATCCCGACGCGGCGCTGCTCGCGCGCTGCGGCGGGCGGGCGCGGCTCGTGCGCGCCCCGGCCGAGGCGGTCGAGGGGGCGCACGTCCTGAACACCGACGTGTGGGCCAGCATGGGCCAGGAGGCCGAGGCGGAGGAGCGCCGGCGGCGGTTCGCCGGGTACCTCGTGGACGAGGGGCTCCTCGCCCGGGCCCGCCCGGACGCGATCGTCCTGCACTGCCTGCCGGCGCACCGGGGCGAGGAGATCTCGGAGCCCGTCATCGAGGGCCCCCGGTCGGCGGTGTGGGACGAGGCCGAGAATCGCCTGCACGCGCAGAAGGCGCTGCTGGAGCTGCTCATGTCGGGGCGGTGAGGGATGTCGCCCCGCCGGCGGCCGCGGGGTGTGTGCAGGTAAGCGACCGTTCGGAGTCGTACGTTGACCCGCTGCGCCACCCCTCTGTAATCTCCGGGAGATCCGGGGTGAGGGCTCCACGAGTGAGCGTCGAGCGCGACAGGGCTGAGGGGGGCGATCCGGCGAGCCTGTCGGAGGACGTGGATCTCGATCCCGCCCAGCGGCGGCGCCTCCTCGAGGCCGAGGCCGTCGCGACCACGGGCACGCTCTGGGAGATCCTCGGCCTCCGCTGGAACGCGCCCGCGGCGGAGGTGAAGGGGGCCTACCTCGAGGCCGCCAAGGTCTTCCACCCGGACCGGTACGCCGGCAAGCGGCTCGGGAGCCATCGCGCGCGGCTCGAGAAGATCTTCCGGCGGGTGACCGAGGCGCGCGACGTGCTCTCCGACGACGCGCGGCGCGCCGCCTACGCCCGCACCACGGCGCCGGCCACCGAGTTCGCCAAGCTGGAGGCGCGCAAGCTCGAGGACGAGCGCCGCGCCGCCGAGCGGCGCGCCCGGCTCTCGCGGACGAACCCGCTCGTCGCCCGCGCCGCGCGGGTGGCCGAGCTCGTCGCGCGCGGCAAGCAGTCGATGGAGCTGGGCAACTACGCCCAGGCCGCGAACGACCTGCTCCTCGCGCAGAGCATCGACCCCTCGAACCCGGAGCTCTCCGGGCTCGCCGCCGAGGCGAAGCGGCGGAGCAGCGCGCAGCGCGCGAGCGAGAGCTACGACAAGGGGCTCGCCGCCCAGGCGATGGGCTCGAACGGCTCGGCCCTGACCGCGTTCCGCGCCGCGCTCGAGGCCGATCCGCGCCACGCGCGGGCGGCGGCGGCCGGCGTGCGCGCCGCCGTCGTCTGCGCGGGCGGGTTCGCCGAGGCCGGTCCGCAGGGGGCGCGGATCCAGGAGCACGCGCTGCGCATCGCCCGCGAGGCGGGGATCCGGCTGCTCGGGCCGAACACGTCGGGCTTCATGAACCCCGTGGACCGCACCACCGCGAACTTCATGCCCGCGGTCGCCGACCTCGCCCCGGGCACCGTCGGCGTCGTCGCGCAGTCCGGCGGGATCAACCTCGCGATCTCCTTCCTGCTGGCCCGTGCCGGCGTCGGGCTGCGCCTCGGCGCCGGGCTCGGCAACGCCGCCGACGTCTCCTTCCCCGACGTGCTGGACTTCCTCGCCGACGACGACGCCACGACCGCCGTCGGCCTGCACGTCGAGGGCGTCGCCGACGGGCGGGCCCTGGTCGCCGCCGTGCGCCGGACCGTCGCGCGCAAGCCCGTCGTCGCGTTCTGCGTCGGCCGGTCCGACGTCTCCGCCTTCGCCCGCTCCCACACCGG
Organism: Pseudomonadota bacterium; assembly: GCA_023428085.1. Taxonomy (GTDB): domain Bacteria; phylum Myxococcota; class Myxococcia; order Myxococcales; family Anaeromyxobacteraceae; genus Anaeromyxobacter. The sequence continues at coordinate 108 of JAEYZK010000320.1, read as the reverse complement.
GGCGATGACCGGCTCCTGGGCGCTCACGCGTGCTGCGCTGGCCCAGGCGGGCGCCGTCGTCGTGGACGGTCTGGACGACCTGGTCGCTGCCCTCGCCGTGCTGCGCCT
>JAEYZK010000243.1 GCA_023428085.1 Pseudomonadota bacterium | reverse complement strand
CCCTCGCGCTGCTCGACGAGGAGGTCCGCACGGTCGCGCTCTGGGCGCTGCACGCGATCGCGCACGCGTGGGATACGCGGCGGCTCGGCTTCGGCAACGAAGGCAACCACCCGTTCGAGCACGAGGTGGCCGCGCTGCTCGGCATGAACCGCGGGTTCGCGCGCGACTACCTCGAGGCCGCCGAGGCCCACCTCGCCGCGCACGCCGCGCAGCGCTCGCCGGAGGCCCGCAGCGCCCGCACGCCGCTCGGTGCGCTCGCGCTCGAGCTCGAGCTGTCGCCGCTCGCGCTCGACATCCTCCTCGTGGTCGCGGCGCCCGCGCTGTGGAGCGAGGCCGCGCGGCTGTTCGGCATCCTCGCGAACGATCCCGCGCGCCCGCTCGTCGACGAGGCGCTCGTGGAGCAGATCCTCGGCGGCCGCGCGTCGCGCCACGCGATCGCCGCCGAGCTCGATCCGCGCGCACCGCTCGTGCGCCTCGGCGTGATCGATGTCGACCACAAGCGCGCGCGTCCGTTCGCCGGACTCGCCGTCGATCCGATCGTGCTCGCGCGCCTGCGCCGCGAGCTCCCCGACCTCGGGCTCGGCGTCACCGCGCGCGGCTCCGATCGCGCGCTCGAGGAGATCGTCGTCGCGCCGAACGTGATCGACGACGCGCTCGCGGCGCTCGCCCGCGTCCAGGCCAGCGCTCGCCTCGTGGTGCGTGGGCGTGCGGGCAGCGGCCGGCGCACGCTCGTCGCCGCGCTCGCGGCCGAGGTCCGCGCCGCGGCGCCGGCCCTCGTGGTCGCGGTCGGGAGCGGGGTCGTGAGCGACCTCGGGAAGGCGGTCTCGCGGGAGACGGGCGTGCCGAGCTGGGCGGTCGCGACGGCCGCGTCGGTGGACGCGTACACCTCGGCCACCGCCGCGATCCGCGTCGGCGGGTACCACCGCGCGCTGCCCGCGACGCCTGCGGACGTCGTGGTCTGCGACCGCGGCGTGCTCGCGGCGGCGCCGCGGGTCCTGTTCCTCGCGGGCCTCGGCGACCTCCTCGCGAAGTACCTGGCGCGGCTCGACTGGTCCGTCGCGCACCTCGTCGCGGGCGAGTGGTTCTGCCCCGCGCTCTCCGGCGCCGCCCTCGACGCGGCCCGGCGCGCGGTCGCGGCGGCGCCGCTCCAGGCGCGCGACCCCGGCGCGGCGGCCGAGGCGCTCATGGAGGCGTCGCTCGTCTCCGGGCTCTGCATGCAGGGCGCGGGATCGTCGCGGCCCGCCGCGGGGGCGGAGCACACGATCGCGCACTTCTGGGAGATGGCGGGGGCGGTCGGGGCCGAGGAGCTCGACCTGCACGGCCTCCTCGTCGGCGCCGCGAGCCGGCCCGTGCTCCGGGGATACGCCGCCTGGCTGCCGCGGCTCCGGTCGGCCGCGCCGGATCCCGCCGCGCGCGCGGCGGAGGTCGACCGCGCGCCGCCCTGGGAGCGCGCGCTCCCGCCGGAGATGGCCCGCTTCCGCGAGACGCTCGACGCCGTGGCGACGGCGCGCGCGCCGGCGCGGGCGGCGCTCGCGTCGCGCCTCGCCTCGTTCGCGCGCCGCCGCGAGGAGCTCCTCGCGGTGGCGGCCCCGCTCCTCGAGGAGCTCGCGGCCGCCGTCGCCGCCCTCGAGCAGCTCGGGTTCCCGTTCTCGGCGGAGGCGCTCGGGCTCGCCGAGCCCTGGCGGACGCTCGGGGTGCGCCACGTGCGGCGGCTCCGCGATCGCTACACCGCCTTCGACCTCGCGCACGACGTCGGCGACGAGGCCGGGCTCGCGGCGGCGGTGGAGGCGGGGCTCTAGCCCGGCCGCGCTACCCGCGCGGCAGCTTCCCGGACAGATCGACCGCGTAGTTCTGGAAGAGGCCCTTCTTGCCGGTCTCCACGCTCAGCATGATGTGGAGGTCCTTCACGTCCTTGGGCACCGCGACCTTGGTGGACCACTGCGCCGTGCCCTTCCCCGGCGTGATGGGGACGGAGACGAGGTCGGGCACGTCGTAGAAGCCGTAGAGGATCCCGTCCGAGCCGATGAGCGGTGTCACGCCGAGGTGGACATAGGTCGGGTAGTCGCCGGGGTTGGACGTCTTCCAGCTCATGACGACGCCCTCGTCGTCGCGCGTCACGGACGCGAGCGTCACCACGACGCCGTTCATCCCGGTGAGCGGGGTGTCGGCGTTCACGATCGTCTTGTCCGGGGCCTCGGCCACGGGGAAGTCGAGGTCCGACTTCACCTCGTCGAGGTTCACCTCCAGCGTGCCCGCGATCTCGTTCCGGGTCTGCTGGTAGTAGTTGAACTGGCCCCAGTAATAGACGTAGTCGACGAACAGCTTCGCGCCGCGCGCCGGCGCGGCGCCCTTGCACTCGACGGCGATGGGCTGGAGCTTCTGCTCCATCTTCAGCCCGCCGATGAACCCGCGCATCCGGAACCCCGGGGCGAGGCGGTGCCCGCCGGTGCTCACGAACCCGGAGCTCACGGTCACGGTCTCGCACGACTTCGTGCCGTCCTTCGTCACGAGCCGCGCGGGCTTCGGGAGCGCCTTCATCGCGCTCCAGTCGCCGGTGTCGTTGCGGATCGCGAGCTCGACGCGGAGATCGCCGGCGGCGGTGCGCTCCACCTTGATCGCCTCCGCGCTCCAGCCCTTCTTCGCCTTGGCGCTCCCGTCCTCCTCCTCGTCGGGGAAGACGACGTACCTGCAGGAGACGAGCGCCAGGGCGCAGACCGCGGCGGCCAGGCGTGTCGGGTGGCTCCTCATCGCTCCTTCTCTTTCCGGACGAGGCCGTGGATGGACTTGACCGCGTCCCAGTACCGGGCGGGCGCGTCCGTCCCGCCGTCCACGCCCTTCACCTGCTTCGCGCGGCCCTGCGAGGAGACCGTGACGACGTACCCGTAGCACTCCCGGCAGCGGGTGTGCCAGGTGTCGTAGAGCTCGTCGGTGAACCAGCCCAGGCCGTCGAGCTCGGTGAGGAGCGCCTCCACCTCGGCGGGCGAGACCTGCTCCTCACGCGCCTCCCCGCCCTCCTCCACGACCACCCGGCCGTCGGCGTAGATCGTGAAGAGCTCGTCCGAGCACTTCGGGCCGCCGTTGCGCTCGAAGATGATGACCGGCGGGGTGCCCGTGGTCGGCACGGTCGCGCCGAGGGTGCGCAGGGGCTTGTCCTCGCAGACCTCGATCTGCGCGCCGGCGTCCGCGCCGCTGCCGCCGTCGTTCGCGAAGCGGCTCACGCCGAACGCGACGCCCGCGAGCACGGCCGCGGCCGCGACGGCCCCGACCTGCTTGCGGCGACGGCGCCGCTGGGCCGTGCCGTCCACGCCCGCCGCGGCGACCTGCGTCCCGCTCCTGCGCGTCAGGATGTAGCTCTGCACGCCGATGAACATGAGGGTCAGCGCGCCGATGACGATCTTCGTCCACCAGGAGCTGAGCTGGCCGTTGAACTGGATGATGCTCTGGATGACGATGTTGACGAGCACGCCGAGGAGCGTGCCGAAGACGTAGCCGGTCCCGCCGCTCAGGGGCGCGCCGCCCATCACCACCGAGGCGATCACGTCGAGCTCGAAGCTCTGGGCGTAGAGGCCGTGACCGGACATCACCGAGACGCTGAGGGTCACGCCGGCGAGCGCGGAGCAGAAGCCGCTGATGGTGTAGACGAGCACCTTCGTCCGCTGCACCGGCAGGCCCATGAGCAGCGCCGAGCGCTCGTTCCCGCCGATCGCGTAGACGGTGCGCCCGAACCTCGTGTAGTGGGCCACGTAGATCGCGACGAGCAGCACCACGATCGCGGCGACCACCAGGAACGAGACGAAGGCGCCGGTCTTGGCCTCCGGATCGGAGAGCCCCGGGATCAGGAGCCTCGTCCGGCCGAGGATGCGGAACACGCGGTTGTTGATCGGGATCGAGAGGTCGCTGATGAAGAAGCACATGCCGCGGGCGATCCACATCCCGGCGAGCGTGGCGATGAAGGGCTGCACCTTGAGGTAGGTGATGAACGCGCCCATCAGCGCCCCGTACAGCGTGCCCATGACCAGCACGAACGCGATGACGGTCCACGCGTCCCACCCGGCCCGGAGCAGCGCGGCGACGACCACGGTCGTCAGCGCCACCACGCCGCTCACGGAGAGGTCGATGCCGCCGGAGATGATGACGAACGTCATCCCCACCGCGCTGATGAGCAGGAACGGGTAGTTGCGGAACAGGTTGAAGAACACCTGCGGTTCCCGCATCGCGGCGTAGTGGTAGGCGCCGAAGGCGTAGGCCAGCAGGAGCATGACGACCGTCACCGCCAGCGGGACGAACCGCTTGTTGCGGGCGAGGACGCCGCCGAACGAGGTGCCCATGGCTATGCGCCCCACTGGCTGGTGAGCTTCCGGAGGAGCGCCCGGAGCTGCTCGGAGTAGAGGAGGAGCACCAGGACCACCACGACGCCCTTGATGGCCTGGAGCGCGAACGCGGGGACGCCGATCGCCAGCATGGAGGTCGTGGTCGCCTGCATCACGAGCGCGCCGACGAGGCTGGCGGCGAGCGAGAAGCGTCCGCCCGTGGTCAGCGTCCCGCCGATGGCCACCGCCAGGATCGCGTCCAGCTCGTACCCGAGGCCGGTGTTGTTGGCGTCCGACGTGGCGATGTTCGAGCTGAAGACGAGCCCGGCGGCGCCGGCGCAGAAGCCGCTCACCGCGTACGCGAGCACCTTGATCTTCTTCTCGTCGATCCCGCTGAAGTAGCTCGAGGTGGAGTTGATGCCGACCGACTCGACGAACAGCCCGATCGCCGTCCGGCGGGTCAGCAGCCAGGCGATGGCGTACACCACCGCGACGACGTACAGCGACACCGGGAGGATCACCCACGCCGTCCCGAGGTACAGGAAGGGCTCGTAGAAGATCTGGATCCGCACGCCGTTGGTGATGAGCTGGGCGATGCCGCGGCCCGCGATCATGAGGACCAGGGTGGCCATGATCGCCTGGATCTTCCCGTACGCGATCAGGATGCCGTTCCAGAGCCCGCACACGGTGCTCACCGCGAGCGTCACGAGGAAGACCATCCAGAGCGGCGCGTTGGTGACGTTCGGGTTGGTGTCGACCGAGCCGATGGACTTGCCGATGACGTCGGGGTGGATCATCACCGCCGCGACCGAGGCGCCGATGGCCATGACCGCGCCGACGGACAGATCGACGCCGCCCGTGGCGATGACGAACGTCATGCCGATGGCCAGCAGCATGACGGCCGAGCCGTTCCGCAGGATGTCGATCAGGTTCCCGTAGAGGTTCCCGTCGCGGCTCGTGATCGTGAAGAACCCGGGCACGTAGAAGAAGTCGAAGGCCAGGATGAGCGCGAGCGCCAGGACCGGGAACAGCAGCCGGCTCTCGGTGAGCTTCTTGTGTCGAGGGCTCCGGGCCGGGCTCATGACGCGCTCCCCGCCATCGCCTGCATCACCTCGTGCTCCTGCACCTCGCCCGAGAACTCGGACACCTTGTGCCGGTCGCGGAGCACCACGATGCGGTGGCTGGTACGCATGACCTCCTCGATCTCGGAGGAGATGAACATGCAGGACATGCCCTCCTCGGCGAGCGAGAGCACGAGCTTCTGGATCTCGGCCTTGGCGCCGATGTCGATCCCGCGGGTCGGCTCGTCGAGGATGAGCAGGCGCGGGTGGGTGGCGAGCCAGCGGGCGAGGATCACCTTCTGCTGGTTCCCGCCGCTCAGGTTCCTCACGAGCTGGTCCGGCGACGGCGTCACGATGTTCAGCAGCTTGATGTACTTCTCGGCCAGCTCGTACTGCTGCTCGAGGCTCAGGTACCGGAACCAGCCGCGGCTCGCCTGGAGCGCGAGCGCGATGTTCTCGCGGATCGTGAGGTCGTCCACGATGCCCTGGGACTTCCGGTCCTCGGGGCAGAGGGCCACGCCGCGCTGGATCGACGCGAGCGGGGAGTGCTCCTCCACCGGCTTTCCGCCGACCGCGAGGGAGCCCTGATCGGGCGCGTCGGAGCCGAAGAGGAGCGCCGCGAGCTCGGTCCGCCCCGACCCGAGCAGCCCCGCCAGCCCGACCACCTCGCCCGCACGCAGCTCGAGATCGAACGGGGCGATCGCGCCCGACTTCCCGAGCGCGCGCGCCGAGACCGTGGTGTCCGACCTGATGCCCTGGGCGCTCTCGAGCTTGGTCCTCGCCATCTCGTCGTACTCGGTGAGGCTCCGCCCGATCATCTTGGCGACGAGCTCGAGGCGGGAGAGGGCGCGGGTCTCGTAGGTGCCGACGAGGGCGCCGTTCCGGAGCACGGTGATCCGGTCGGTGATCTCGTACACCTGGTCCAGGAAGTGGGTGATGAAGACGATGCCCGTCCCCTGGTCGCGGATCGTCCGCATCGCCTGGAACAGCTGGGCGGTCTCGGCCGCGTCGAGGCTGGACGTCGGCTCGTCGAGGATGAGCACCTTGGCGGAGCCGATCTCGAGCGCGCGCACGATGGCCACCATCTGCTGGATGGCCACGGGGTACGTGTCGAGCGGCAGCGTGACGTCGACGTCGACGCTCAGGCGGAGGAGCAGCTCGCGGGCGCGGGCGTGCACCGCCTTCCAGTCGATCTTGCCGCGCCGGTGCGGCTCGTGCCCGAGGAGGACGTTCTCCGCCACGGTGAGGTTCGGGCAGAGGTTGACCTCCTGGTACACGGTGCTGATCCCGAGCGCCTGCGCCTGCTGCGTGGAGCGCGGCGCGACCAGCCGGCCGGCGAGCGTGATGGTCCCCGCGTCCGGCCGCTCGACGCCGGTGAGGACCTTCATGAGCGTCGACTTGCCCGCCCCGTTCTCGCCGACGAGCGCGTGGATCTCGCGGCTCCGCAGCGTGAAGTCCACGCCCTCGAGCGCCTGGACGCCGGGGAAGGACTTCTTGATCCCCTTCATCACCAGGACGTCCATCTGTCCGTCCACCACGTCCACCACGGAGCACCGTCCTTCGAGAGGGGCCGGAGCCGCCCGGGGCGCGTCGGTACGCGCCGCTGCCCCGGGCGGGCTGCTCTCCGGCGATTTCACTCACGGTTACTAGTACTTCCGCGTCTTGGCCACCTGCTTGATGTTCGGATCCGTGGCGCGGAACACGCCCTCCTGCGAGGGGACCCACTTCGGCAGCTGCACGCCGTTGAGGGCCTTGAGCGCCGCCTCGTAGACCTGGGGCGCGAGCAGCGGGTTGCACTCGACCGTCACGTTGATCGTGCCGTCGAGCAGCGCCTTGAACGCGCCGGCGGTGGCGTCCACGGAGAGGATCTTGATGTCCTTCCCGGGCTTCAGGCCGGCTTCCTTGATGGCCTGGGCGGCGCCGAGGCCCATCTCGTCGTTCTGCGCGAACACGGCGGCGATCGTGCCCTTCGGGTGCTTCTTCAGCCACGACTCCATGACCGCCTTGCCCTCGGTCGCGCTCCAGTTGCCGGTCTGGCTCTCGACGATCTCGATGCCGCAGTCGCCCATCTTCTCGCGGAAGCCCTGCCCGCGATCCTTGGCGGCGGAGGAGCCCACGTTGCCGACGAGCTCGACGACCTTCTTGTTCTTGCTGTCCTTGAGCAGCGTGCACATCTCGACGGCGGACTTCCGGCCCTCCTCGGCGAAGTCGGAGCCGATGTACGTCGCGTAGAGGTCCTCCGGCGCGTCGATGCGGCGGTCCTCGAGGACGACGACCTTGCCCGCGGCCTTGGCCTCCTTGAGCACGTCCTCCCAGCCGGTCGTCTCGAGCGCGGCGAGGATGATGACGTTCACGCTCTTGTCGGCGATGAAGTTCCGGAACGCCGAGACCTGGTTCTCGAGCTTGTTCTGGGCGTCGTAGAACTTCAGGTTGATGCCGAGCTGCTTCGCGGTCTCCTTGAAGGAGCCGGTGTTGGCAGTGCGCCACCCGCCCTCGGAGCCCGTCTGGATGAAGCCGACGGTCATGTCCTTGTAGGTGTACTTGTCCTTCGCCCCGCCCGTCGCGGGCACGAGGACGGCCGCCAAGAGAATCGGGATCAGTCGCTTCAGCATTCTCGCTCTCCTCTGGTTCGCTGCGCTGGCATCGACACGGTGGGCAACGTTCTCGGGAAATCCTGGGAACGTTCGCTTGCAGTTGAACACGGCTTGCTTCGCGCCTGCATCTCGACGATTGAGGACCGCAGTACATTCGACCGCACGCTCCGGCGTCAAGTGTTAACGCTCACATGGCTGGAAACGGCCGAGAAATTCCGTCGCCCGCGCCGCCCCGACCGCCGCTCCGGCGGACCCGCCCCGGATTCCCGGGCGCGGGCGGAGGTGCGACCCGCCCGTCTGCGACCGCGAAGTCCGCGAACGCACGGAAGATCCGACCCCTCGAGCCGCGGGCGGCTGCGGCGGAGAGGGGTGCGCCCCGCGCAGGGCGCAGGGCGCGGGGCGGAGAGGGTAGGGCCTTGGTGCGGAGGAGCGACGCGCACGCGCCGGCCTTCGGGCGGCGCTCCTCACGGGCACCGTCCGCCGGCGCCGTCGCTCTGGCCTTGACGGCGTCCGTGGGACCGGGTTTAGTCTAGACACTGGACTAATGAACGCGTGCGCGTGCGCCAGCGCCGCGCGCCGCTGCTCCCGAGGCCACCATGTACCTGGGAATCGATCTGGGAACGTCCGAGGTGAAGGCCGTCCTGCTCGAGGAGGGCGGGACGATCGTGGCCTCGGCGCGCGCGCCGCTCGAGGTGCAGCGGCCGCAGCCCCGGTGGTCCGAGCAGTCGGCCGAGTCCTGGTGGGCCGCCTCGCTCGCGGCCGTGGACGAGCTCCGCGCCACGAACGCCGCCGCGCTCGCGGCCGTGCGCGGGCTCGGGCTCTCGGGCCAGATGCACGGCGCGACGCTCCTCGACGAGGCCGACCGGCCGCTGCGGCCCGCCATCCTCTGGAACGACACCCGGTCCGACGCCGAGTGCGCCGAGCTCGAGCGGCGCGTCCCGCGGTCGCGCGAGCTGACGGGCAACCTGGCGATGCCCGGCTTCACCGCGCCGAAGCTGGTCTGGGTCGAGCGGCACGAGCCGCAGGTGTTCGCGAAGGTCCGGTCGGTGCTCCTGCCGAAGGACTACCTCCGCCTCCGGCTCACGGGCGAGAAGGTCTCCGAGATGTCGGACGCGGCCGGCACGCTCTGGCTCGACGTGGCGCGCCGCGACTGGTCGGAGGAGATGCTCGCCGGGACCCGGCTCTCGCGCGCGCACATGCCCCGCCTCGTCGAGGGCAGCGCGCCCTCGGGCGAGCTGCGCAAGGAGCTGCGCGACCGCTGGGGGATCACCGGCCCGGTGGTGGTCGCGGGCGGCGGCGGCGACAACGCGGCGAGCGCGGTGGGGATCGGCGCGGTGGCGCCCGGCGGCGGCTTCGTCTCGCTCGGCACCTCCGGCGTCCTGTTCGTCGTGAACGATCGGTTCCTGCCCAACCCCGCGCGCGCCGTCCACGCGTTCTGCCACGCGCTGCCCGGGCGCTGGCACCAGATGAGCGTGATGCTCTCGGCCGCGAGCTGCCTCCGCTGGGCGACGCAGCTCGTGAAGGCCAGGGACGAGGCCGAGATCCTGACGGAGGTGGAGCGGCTCGACCCGGCCGCGCGCGCCGCGGCGCCGATCTTCCTGCCGTACCTCTCGGGCGAGCGGACGCCGCACAACGACCCGGCCGCCCAGGGCGTCTTCTTCGGGCTGACCCACGGCACGGACCGGGCGGCGCTCGTCTACGCGGTCATCGAGGGCGTGGCCTTCGGCCTGGCGGACGGGCTCGACGCGCTCCGCGCCGCCGGCACGACGGTCGGCACGCTGTCGCTCGTGGGCGGCGGCTCGCGCAGCGCCGCGTGGGCGCAGCTCATCGCCGACGTCCTCGAGGTCCGGCTCCAGACGCACACCGGCGGCGAGACCGGCGGTGCGCTCGGCGCGGCGCGGCTCGGGCAGCTCGCCTGCGGCGCCGCCGAGGCGGCGGTCTGCGGGCGGCCGCCCGTGGCCCGGACGTTCGAGCCGACGGCCGCCGGCCGGGCCCCGCTCGTGGAGCGGCTCGCCCGCTTCCGTGCCCTGTACCGCGCCGTGGCGCCCGTCTTCCGCGGAGGCTAGCTCCCGAAGGCGAGGCCCGCGGGCACATCCCCAACCAGCGCAGCGACGCAGATACGAGGAGAGCACATGAAGAGCTATTTCGCGGAGATCCCGGCCATCCCCTACGAGGGGCCCGACAGCAAGAACCCCCTCGCGTACCGCTACTACCAGAAGGACCGGATGGTGCTCGGCAAGCGGATGGAGGACCAGCTCCGGTTCGCGGTCGCGTACTGGCACACGTTCTGCGGCAACGGCAGCGACGTCTTCGGCACCGCCGGCACGATCGACCGGCCCTGGTTCCACGGCGACCCGCTGGAGGCGGCGAAGCTCAAGGCCGAGGCGGCGTTCGAGTTCGTGACCAAGCTGGGCGTGCCCTTCTACTGCTTCCACGACCTCGACGTCGCGCCGGAGGGCGCGACGCCGCGCGAGACGCAGAAGAACGTCCAGACCATCGTCGAGGAGCTCGCGAAGCACCAGCAGCGCACCGGCGTGAAGCTGCTCTGGGGCACGGCCAACCTGTTCTCGAACCGGCGCTTCACCGCCGGCGCGGCCACGAACCCGGATCCCGAGCTGTTCGCGATGGCGGCGACGCAGGTGAAGGGGGCGATGGACGCGACCCTGAAGCTCGGCGGCCAGAACTACGTCCTCTGGGGCGGGCGCGAGGGCTACGAGGGCTTCATCAACACGGACATGAAGTCGGAGCTCGACCAGGCCGGGCGGTTCCTCAACCTGGTGGTGGAGTACAAGCACAAGATCGGCTTCAAGGGCACGATCCTCATCGAGCCGAAGCCGGCGGAGCCGTCGAAGCACCAGTACGACTTCGACACCGCCACCGTGTACGGCTTCCTGTGCAAGTACGGCCTCGAGAAGGAGGTCAAGGTCAACATCGAGAACAACCACGCCACCCTGGCCGGCCACTCCTTCGAGCACGAGCTCGCCATGGCGTTCGCGCTGGGGATCTTCGGATCGGTGGACATGAACCGGGGCGATCCGCTGCTCGGCTGGGACACGGACCAGTTCCCGAACAACACCGCCGACATGCTCCTGCCGCTCTACGTCATCATGAAGAACGGCGGCTTCACGACGGGTGGGTTCAACTTCGACGCCAAGGTCCACCGCCAGTCGCTCGACGCGGCCGATCTCTTCCACGCGCACGTGGGCGCGATCGACGTCACCGCCCGCGCGCTGCTCGCGGTCGAGCAGATCCTCAAGGATGGGAAGCTCGAGGAGGCGGTGAAGGAGCGGTACCGCGGCTGGACCGGGCCGCTCGGGAAGGAGATCCTGTCCGGGAAGGCGTCCCTGGAGTCGCTCTCGCAGCGCGTGCTGGAGCGGAACCAGGACGTCGCGCCGGTCTCGGGCCGCCAGGAGGCGCTCGAGAACCTGCTCAACAGGTACCTGTAGCCGCCGCCGCGGCGCGCGAGGGCCCCGACCGTGCCCCACCAGATGACCGGAGACCAGAGCCTGCTCAAGCGGATCAACCGCATGGCGCTGGTCCGGCTGGTGAAGGCCGAGCCCGGGCTCTCGCGCGTCGATCTCGCGAACCGCACCGGCCTGACCAAGACCACGGTGGGCATGCTGGTGCAGGAGCTCATCGACGAGGGCTGGCTGCACCAGAGCGCGCCGGCGGAGGTGCAGGGCGTGGGGCGGCGGCCGCTGCCGCTCACGCTGGACGGCGACAGCATCGGGCTGATCGGCGCCGAGATCGGCGTGGACTACCTGAACGTCGTCTCCTGCAACCTGAAGGGCGAGGTCCTCCACGCGCGCTGCGTCCCCAACCGGCACAAGGACGTGGGGCGCACGCTCCGGGCGCTCGCCGCCATGGTGGGGCGCGCCCACTCCGAGCTCACCGCGCCGGGCCGGCGCGTCCTCGGGCTCGGCCTCGGCGTGCCCGGCACCATCGACGTGAAGGACGCGGTCCTCCGCTTCGCGCCCAACCTGGGCTGGCACGGCGTGAAGATCGAGCAGCTCCTCTCCGCGCGCCTCGCCGAGGCGGGCTGCGGCGGGCTCCCGGTCATCGCCATGAACGAGGCCAAGGCCGCGGCCCTCTCCGAGTACGTGTTCGGGGCGGAGCCGCACGCGGGGCCGCTCGTGTACCTCGCCATCGGCGTCGGCCTCGGCGCCGGCATCGTGCTCTCGGAGCGGCTCTACGTGGGCCACGACGGCATCGCGGGCGAGGTGGGGCACACCATCATCGACCGCGGCGGGCCGCGCTGCGCGTGCGGCCGGCGCGGCTGCGCCGAGACGTTCGTGTCGCAGCGGGCGGTGAGCCGGGAGCTGACCGGCAAGGACGAGCCGGTCCTCTCGATCGCCGAGCTCCAGGCGCGGCTCGCGGCGGGCGATCGGGCGGCGCTGAAGGCCGCGCGCAAGGCGGGGGAGTACCTCGGCGTGCTCCTCCAGAACCTCGCGAACGCCTACAACCCCGCGGTGATGGTCCTCGGGGGGCCGCTCGTGCAGCTCGGCGAGCCCTTCGTGGACGCGGCGCGGAGGTCGATGGAGGCGAACGGCGGCCGCTACGACTTCCACCGCCACTCGGTCCGCGTCTGCCGCTTCGGCATCGACGCGTGCGCGATCGGCGCCGCGGGCGCGGTGTTCCAGCGGTTCCTGCACTCGGTCGAGGCGCACCCCGCGCCCCCGCGGCGGCGGGCGCGGCTCGCGGCGGCGGCGGGGTAGCTCAGGCGGCCGCGGCCGCGCTCGCCGCGTCGCGCGCCACGAGCTCTGCCCAGCGGCGATCGACCCAGGCCTGGATCCCGGCGACCTCGTCCGCGCCGATCCCCTTGAACCGCGCCTGGCCGGCGAGGTACGCGGCGACGGGCTTGCGGCTCCCGCGCTTCGCGAGGGCCTTCGAGCGCCCCGTGAGCCGGAGGGCGCCGCCCTCGACCTCGTAGAGGACCACGAGCCCTGCGTCCACGGCGAGCTGCCCGAGGTGGACCGAGTCCTTCGGGTCGAAGCCCCAGCCGGACGGGCAGGGCGTGTTCATGTGGACGTACCGCAGCCCCTTCATGCCGCGCGCCTTGACGAGCTTGTCGTAGACGTCGTCCGGGTACACGGCGGAGGTGGAGGCGACGTACGGGATCCCGTGCGCCTCCATGATCCGCGGCATGTCCTTCGGGTTCTCGCGCTTCCCGCGCGTCGTGGTCGTCGTCCGGGCGGTGGCCGGGGTGAGGCCCGAGCGCTGCGTCCCGGTGTTCATGTACGCCTCGTTGTCGTAGCAGACGTAGATGAAGTCGTCGTTCCGCTCGGCCGCCCCGGAGAGGCCCTGGATGCCGATGTCGGCGGTGCCGCCGTCGCCGGCCATCGCGAGCACGGTCAGCTCGTCCGCGCGCCCGGTGGCGCGCAGCCCCGCCGCGAGGCCGGCGGCGGCGGCGGCGCAGCCGGGGAAGGCGACGTTGAGCCAGGGCACCTGCACCGACGTGGTCGGGTACATGCCGCCGAGCACGGTCAGGCAGCTCGCGGGGACGGTCATCACCACCTTCCCGTCGAGCGCCTTCAGGATCGAGCGGAGCCCGATGCCGATCGCGCAGCCGGCGCAGGCGCGGTTGCCGGGGAGGATGTACTCGCGGGTCGGGAGATCGACGAGCTTGGTCATGGAGGCGTCCTCACTGCACGAGCCGGTGCGGTCCGGATCACAGCCGCAGGTTGATCCACTCCTCGGGCCGCTCGCGCACCCCGGCGCGGGCGTCCGCGACGGCGCGGCGGATCGTCTCGGCGAGGTGACCGGTCGTGACGTCGCGGCCGCCGAGCCCGGCGACCGCGCCGAACACCGGCGGCGCGCCGGGGACACCGGCGAGCGCGCCGCGGACGTCGGAGCAGATCGGCCCCTCGTGCCCGTAGCTCACGGCCTTGTCGAAGACGAGGGCGAGCGACTTGCCGGCGAGCGCGGCGCGGATCGCGTCGCGCGGGAACGGCCGGTACGCGCGGAGCCCGAGCACGCCCGCCTGGATCCCCTCGCCCCGGAGCGTCTCGGCCACGACGCCGAGCTCCTGGGTGATGCTGCCGGCGGCCACGAGCGCCACCTCCGCGTCGTCGAGCATCGTGCCGAAGGTGAGCCCGCCCCAGCTCCGGCCGAACGTCCGCGCGAAGGCCTGGTCCGCCTCCGGGATCGCGGTGAGGGCCTGCTGGAGCGCCCGGTGGTGCAGCGCCCGCAGCTCCATGTAGCCGTGGCAGAGCACGCCCTCGGCGTCGGCGCGGGGGTCGGCCATCGTCACCGGGCCGACGTTGCGCGGGTCGGCCGGGTCGAGGATCTGGAGCGGCGGGACGCGGGGCAGGTACTCGTCGGCGGCGGCCTCGGAGGGGATCTCCACCGGCATGACGGTGTGCGAGAGGAGGAAGCCGTCGTAGCAGACGAGCACGGGGACGTGGAGCGACTCCGCGATCCGGAACGCCTGGAGGGTGGTGTCGAGGATCTCCTGGTTGTCGCGGCAGTAGAGCTGGACCCAGCCGGCGTCGCGGACGGACATCGAGTCCTGCTGGTCGTTGAGGACGTTCCAGGGCGCGGCCATGGCGCGGTTGGCGACGCACATGACGAGCGGGAGCCGCGCGCCGCCGGCCCACCAGATCTGCTCGTTCATGTAGGCGAGGCCGTTGGCGCTCGTCGCCGTGAACACGCGGGCGCCGACCGAGGCGGCGGCGATGCAGACCGTGAGGGCGCTGTGCTCGCTCTCCACCCGCACGAACTCGGCCGCGAGCTCGCCGTCCTCGACCCACTTCGACAGCGTCTCCACCACGGGAGACTGCGGGGTGATGGGGTACGCGGCCACGACCTGCACCCGCGCCAGCCGCGCCGCGGTGGCCGCGGCCTCGTTCCCGGTGATGACCGCGGTGATGGCGTCGCTCATCGCGCCACCTCGCCCTCGGGGATCATCCTGATCGCGTCCACCGGGCAGACCTCCGCGCAGATGCCGCAGCCCTTGCAGAACTGCAGCGCGACGACCGGCGGGACGCCCTGGGTGATGCAGACGTCCGGGCAGTAGACCCAGCACAGCTGGCAGGCGAGGTCGTCCTGCTTCACCGCGAGGCAACGCGCCTTCTCGAGCACCGGGCGCGCCGTGCGCCAGTCGCCCGTGGCCCCGGCCTCGCCCGGGCTCGGAGTCGACATCGAGATCTCGTGACCGCTCTCTCTCGTGCCCATTCGTTCGCTCGCCTCAGACCTGGGTCGCCTGGCGCGCCAGCGCCGCGGCGTCGTAGTTCTTCTTCGCGGCGGTCGCGGAGAACGCGGCGCCGATGGCCGCCCGCAGGCTCTCCATGCCGATGAGCTCGGTCGCCGCCGCGAACGCGCCGAGGATCGCGGTCGAGACCATGGGGGCCCCGCTCACGACGAGCCCCACGTCCTGCGCCGCCTTCGACACGTCGGCGGTGATCACCCGGATCCCGGGCTTCACGCCGAGCGCCTCGGCCGGCCTCGCCGTGTTGACGATGAGGACGCCGCCCGGCTGGAGGCCCGCGGTGGGCGCGCCGCCCGGGAGGAGGGTCTCGTCGAGCACGACCACGATGTGCGGCTCGGTCACCTGCGCGTGGAGCCGGACGGGCGCGGCGGCCAGGCGGGTGGAGGCGGTGACCGGGGCGCCGCGGCGCTCGGAGCCGAACGACGGCGCCGAGGCGACGCCCGCGAACCCGCTCCGGTAGGCGGCGTCGGCGAGGATCTTGGCGGCGGTGACCGCGCCCTGGCCGCCGCGGCCGTGCCAGCGGATCTCGTACATGTCGCGGCGGGGGAGGGGGAGGGGCCGTCCGTCCTGAGCGGAGCGG
>JAEYZK010000221.1 GCA_023428085.1 Pseudomonadota bacterium | reverse complement strand
GCGCTCCGGCTCGCGGCGTCCGAGGCGGGCGCCGCCGCGCTCGGGCTCGACGCCGCCGACGTCGCGGCGCTCCGCGCCCTGCTCGCGGCCGGCCGCCATGAGGAGCCCCGGGGGACCTGGCGCCTCGCGCTCGGGGACGCGACCGAGACGCTGGCCCGCGCGCCGGAGCCCGCGGACGTCGTCTTCTGGGACCCCTTCAGCCCGCGGGTGAACCCCGCGCTCTGGTCGGTGGCCGTCTTCCGGACGCTGCGCGCCCGGTGCGGCCCGGCCGCGACGCTGTTCACCTACAGCACCGCGACGTCCGTGCGCGCCGCCCTGCTGCTCGCCGGGTTCTTCGTGGGCGCCGGCGATCCGAGCGGGCCGAAGCACGAGACGACCGCCGCCGCGACCGATCCGGCCCTCCTCGCGCGGCCGCTCGACGCCCGCTGGCTCGCGCGGCTCGTCCGCTCCTCAGCCCCGCTCCCCGCCGACGCCGCCGCGGACGCCCTGGACGCCATCCGCGGGCACCCGCAGTTCCGGTGAGCGCAGGCGCCGCCAGGCCACGAGGAGCAGCCGGTAGAGCACGTAGCTCCCCGCGAGGACGAGCGCCGCGACGGCCAGGCCCGCGGCCGGCCCCAGGGTCTTGCCCACGGAGCTGGCGAGCCCGCGGAACGGGTACCACGGGAACCAGAACGGCACGAGGTACCAGCCGTACACGATCGGCAGGTGGATCGCGTACACGCCCAGCGAGCTCTTGCCGAGCGGCGCCGCCCGGGCTGCGACCGCCGCGGGGACGAGCGAGAGGAGCGCGAGGACGGCGAGCACCACGCCGATCCGGTACGCCACGAGCACGGGGTCGCCCGGCGTCCGGTGGCCGAGGCCCCACCACTGCGTCGCCGCGAGGATCAGCGCGACGGCGACGGCGGCGAGCCCCGCGGCCCCGCGCCGGCCGGCGGGCGCGAGCAGCCCCACGAGCGTCCCCGCGAAGAAGTACGACGTCCACGGGAAGATCGGGAACGCGGACGTCCCGCCGATCATCTGGACGAACGCGATGCCCGGGATCGAGCGCGGGAGCCCCTGCGCCGTGGCGAAGACCGTGCCGGGCGTCGCCGCGCGCGCACCGGCGAGCACGGCGGCCGCCGCCAGCGCCGCCAGGAGGGCGGCCCTGACGAGCCGCGGCACCGGCAGCGCCAGCACGAGCGCCGTGACGAGGAGCGCGAGCGCGATGCAGTGGAGCGCGTCGAACGCGAGGAAGTGGGCCCAGACGTCGCGGTCCCCGGCGAGGAGCCGCCCGAGCCCCCAGCCAGGCCAGCGGAGCGCGTAGCCGATCGCGAGCAGCAGGAGCACGCGGCGGACCCGGCTCCGCGGCACGGCCCAGCCGGTCGCGTCGCTCCGGGAGATCGCGAGCGTGACCGCCCAGCCGGAGACGAGCAGGAAGAGCGGCGCCGTGAACCCGCGCGCCTGCCAGTACCGCGCCATGAGCGGCGTCTGCCGCGCCGCGGTCGAGAGCACGGCGTCGAGCGTGTGGCCCATGACCATGGCCAGCACGCCCAGCGCGCGCGCCGCGTCGAGCGCGGGCAGCCGCGGGCGGCGGGGCGCCGGGGCCGCCGCGAGGGCGGGATCGGGCGTGGCAGCAGCGCGCGCGGGCAGAGCCGCCTACTTAGCACGTACGTCCCCCCGTCGCCCGCCCGCCCGCCCGGAGAGGGGCGGAGCCGCCCTCCGTCCTCCCGGGCGCCGCGCGGCGCGCCGCGTCGTCGCTGGGGCGTGTCGCGGGCGCAACAGTGCGGTTCCATCGGTACGCACGCGGGCCGTCAGCAACTCAGCGTTTCAGCGCGCTTACGTGGCCCCGGCGGCGGCATGTCGCTTGCTTGCCCCTCGAGGATGGCCGCGAACCACGGAGACGCGCTCCCCACCGACGCCCTCGCAAGACGCGAGGGGCTTCGGCTCCTGGGTGCCGTGGCGCTCCTCCTGGCGGCCGCGCTGGTGATGGCCGGCGGGCTCCTCTGGCGCGAGCACTCCCGCGGCAGGCCGCCCGCGCAGCCCGCCGCCGTGCGTGTGGCCCGCTGAGTCGTGCCCGACGGCGCGCCTCACCTCGAAGGTGCCGGGATCGGCCGCTCACCCTGAGCCTGTCGAAGGGTGAGCCACCGCGCGACGACGGGCAGCGCGCGCTCCCGCAGCGCGACGTCCTGGCGGAGGCGCTCCAGCGTCTGCGCGATCGCCTGGCGCGCCTCCTCGAGCGGATGGGCCGCCAGGAACGCGGCGACGGCGTCCACCTGCCGCCGCTCCACCATCGCCCCCATCGCCTCCACCACGCGCCGGGTCAGCATCGGCGCGCCCTTGATCCGCCCGTAGAAGCGCTCCCACTCGCGCTCGAGCCGGGCCCACGCCGGGTCGCGCGCGGTCCGGTTCCCGAGCAGCGCGCCGAGGTAGAACGCGGCGTCCTGGAGCGGCACGGCGTCGCCGGCGGCGAAGAGGTGCTCGACGCCCGCCTGCGCGAGCGACGGCTCCTCGAAGCTCGCCACCGCCATGAGGTAGCGGCGGCGGAACGCCGGGTCGGGCTCGGCCCGGAACAGCGCCCGGAACCGCTCCTGGCGGGCCGCGTCGCCGCTCCGCGCGGCGATCGTGACGGCGAGGTCGTGCAGGTTCGCCTCGAGCGCCGCGCGGTCCCCGCCCAGCCAGCGGTCGAGCCGGGCGACCGCCTCGCGGATCACCGCTGGATCGCGGGCGACCAGCCCGAGCGCGCGGACCGCCGCGGCGCGCCGCAGCCGGACGGCGTCGGGCTCGCCCGGCGCGGCGTCCCACCCCGTCGCCGCGAGCTGCGGCGCGAAGAGCCCAGCCACGGAGCGCTGCAGGGCGGGCCGGTCCGCGTCGGAGACGAACCGGTGCTCGACCGCCGCGAGCCGCGCGACGAGCTCGTCGAGGACGGCGTGATCGTCCTCGCCGGCGAACGCGGCGCAGAGGTCGAGGAACGCAGCGAGATCGCGGTCGCCGGACCGGACGAGCGCCCACTCGTCCGAGAGGAGCTGGATCCGCTCCGGCGGGGCGAGGGCCCGGAGGTTGGCGCGGAGGGCGGCGAGCTCCCCGGCGTCGTAGGCGACCCGGTAGAAGCCGGTCGCGCCGCCGTTCGCGAAGACGAAGTCCGGCGCGGCGTCGAGCGTCACCTCCAGGGCGGGTCCGCGGAAGAGGACCCGCTGCTCGGCGACCTTCCCGCCGGTGCCGCACCGGAGCACCATCGGCACGGGCCAGGCCCCCGCGGCCCCGGCCGCGCCCGCCGCCTCGGCGGGATCGGAGAAGAACCGGCGCTGCTCGAGGTGGAGCGTCCGTCCCGCGCGGCGGACCGAGACGAGCGGGAACCCGGGCGTCCGGATCCAGGCGTTCGCGAGCTCGACCACCGGCTCGCGCGACGCCTCGGCGAGCGCACCCCACAGGTCGTCGGCGACGGTGTTCCCCTTCGCGTGGCGGCGCATGTAGAGCCGGATCCCGTCCCGGAACCGCTCCTCGCCGAGGTACCCCTCGATCATCCGGAGCACCGCCCCACCCTTCTCGTAGGTGATGAGGTCGAAGGCCTCGCCCGCCTCCGCGACGGACGTCACCTCGGCGCGGATCGGGTGCGTGGAGCGGAGGGCGTCGAGCTGGAGGGCGCCCGCCTTGCCCTGATCGAACTCGAGCCAGACGCGCCAGGCGGGGTTCCAGGCGTCCACGATCTTGAACGCCATCCACGTGGCGAACGCCTCGTTCAGCCAGAGATCGTCCCACCACGCCATCGTCACCCAGTTGCCGAACCACTGGTGCGCGAGCTCATGGGTCACCACCTCCGCGACGCGCTTCTTCTGCGCGAGCGAGGCGGTCGCCGGGTCGAGCAGGAGCGCCACCTCGCGGAACGTGACGAGGCCGGCGTTCTCCATCGCGCCCGCCTCGAACTCCGGGAGGCCGACCTGGTCGAGCTTGCCGAACGCATACGGGACGCCGAAGTAGTCCTCCAGCCGCGGCAGCACCTCGACC
Source organism: Pseudomonadota bacterium (assembly GCA_023428085.1). Classification (GTDB taxonomy): domain Bacteria; phylum Myxococcota; class Myxococcia; order Myxococcales; family Anaeromyxobacteraceae; genus Anaeromyxobacter. Next base: position 4,268 of record JAEYZK010000221.1, on the reverse strand, counting down.
GCCACCGTCTGGCCGAAGCCGGTGAGCCCGAGCTTCTCCGCGGTCGCCCAGGTCCGGACCGGCACGTCGCGCGAGACCACGGGTGGCAGCGCGTCCAGGCGGCCCGCGACGAGCGCGACGAGGTACGTCGGGAGCGGCGGCGTCTCGGCGAACGTCACGCGGCGCCTCCCGCCGCGCGCCTCCTCGGCCACCGGGCTCCCGTTCGAGAGGACGAGGACGTCCGCCGGCGCCTCGACGGTGAGCCTCCAGGGCGCCTTGAAGGAGGGCTCGTCGAAGCACGGGAAGACGCGGCGCGCGTCGGCGGCCTCGAACTGCGTGGCGACGAGGCCCGGGCCGGCGCGATAGAGCCCGCGGAGCCCCGGGGAGACCACCCCGCGGAACGTCAGCGAGAGGCTCGCCTCGCCCGCGGGGACCGGCGCGGCGAACCGGAGGACCAGCGTCTCGCTCGAGGCCACGAGGCGGCGCTCGGCCGGCGCCATCGCCCGGCCACGCACCGTGAGCGTGACCTCCTCGATCTCCAGCTCGGCCGCGTGGAGCACGAGCTCCTCCGCGGGCGCCGCGAGGGCGAGCGCGATCCGGATGCGGCCCGCGAAGTCGGGGCTCGCGGGATCGACCGTGAGCTCCGCGGCGTAGGACGTGGGGCGGACGTGGGGCGGGAGGCGGTAGGTCTTGTCGTCGGTGGGGTGCGTCATCTCCGCGTGTCTCCTGGGGTCCTCTTCTTAGCGGAGGCGCGGCCGTCCGGGCCGACCGTCCGCCGCCTCGTGCGGGGCAGGCCGTAAATGACCCGTTACCCCCTGACAGGTCCACCCCCGAAACGAGGCCTGCGCGACGCGCTGCGCTGGTAGCCGCAGCGCGTTAACTTGATTCGAGAATCGGCAGGGTTGTCGCATCCCCCCTGCCCGGCCGCCGGGAGAAGCCATGAGCGAGAGCACGAGAGCGAACGAGGAGTACCAGCGGTCCCGTCAAGTCGCCGAGGCGTCGCGCGAGACCGAGTGGCAGGGCGCCGGCTTCCTGCGCGACCTGTTCCTCGGAAAGCTCCGGCTGAACCTCATCCACGACTACCCGCTCGGCGAGGCGGAGCGGCCGGAGTTCCTGCGCTGGTACGCCGGGTTCGAGGCGTTCCTCGCGGAGAAGGTCGACCCCAACGAGATCGACGAGACGGGCGAGTATCCGCCCGAGGTGCTGGACGCGCTCCGGAAGATGGGCGCGTTCGGGATGAAGATCCCGACGGAGTACGGCGGGCTCGGCTTCAACCAGGTCGAGTACGGCAAGGTGATGACGCTGCTCGGCAGCGTGGACGCGAACCTCACCGCGCTGCTCTCGGCCCACCAGTCGATCGGCGTGCCGCAGCCGCTCAAGCTCTTCGGCTCGGAGGAGCTCAAGAAGAGGTACCTGCCGCGGATCGCCCGCGGGGCGATCAGCGCGTTCGCGCTCACGGAGCTGAACGTCGGCTCCGACCCGGCGCGGCTCTCGACGACCGCCGAGCTCTCGCCGGACGGGACCCACTACCTGCTCAACGGCGAGAAGCTCTGGTGCACGAACGGCACGATCGCCGAGCTGCTGGTGGTGATGGCGAAGAACCCGAAGACGGAGGCGATCAGCGCCTTCGTCGTCGAGACCGCGTGGCCGGGCGTGGAGGTCACGCACCGCTGCCGGTTCATGGGGCTGAAGGCGCTCGCCAACGCCGCCCTCCGCTTCACCGACGTGAAGGTCCCGGTCGAGAACCTCATCGGCAAGGAGGGGCGCGGGCTCAAGATCGCCCTCACCACCCTCAACACCGGCCGCCTCTCGATCCCGGCCGCGGTGGTGGGCGGGTCGAAGACCGCCCTCGAGCTGTCGCGCAAGTGGACGAGCGCGCGCGCGCAGTGGGGCCAGGAGATCGGCAAGCACGAGGCCATCGCGCACAAGCTCGCCGCCATGGCCTCGACCTCGTACGCGATGGAGGCAGTGTCCGCGCTCGCCCAGTCCCTCGCCGAGAAGCCGGGCTACGACATCCGGCTCGAGGCCGCGGCGGTGAAGGAGTGGAACACGGTCAAGACGTGGCGGCTGCTCGACGAGGTGATGCAGCTCCGCGGCGGCCGCGGCTACGAGACGGAGCGGTCGCTCGAGCGGCGCGGCGAGGCGGCCGTCGGCGTCGAGCGCTGGATGCGCGACTGCCGCATCAACACGATCTTCGAGGGCTCCTCGGAGATCATGCACCTCTTCATGGCGCGGGAGGCGGTGGACAAGCACCTCCAGGTGGCGGGCGGCCTCATCGACCCGAAGGTCCCGGCCGGCAAGAAGCTCGCGATGCTCCCGAAGGTGGGCGCGTTCTACGCGACGTGGTACCTGGGGCTCTGGGTCCGGGGCCTCTTCGCGCCGCGCCACGCGCGGTACGGGCGGCTCGCCCGCCACCTCCGCTTCGTGGACCGCTCCGCGCGGAAGCTCGCGCGCCAGGTCTTCCACGGCATGGTCCGGTTCGGGCCGAAGCTCGAGCGCAAGCAGGGCTTCCTGTTCCGCCTGGTGGACATCGCGAACGAGCTGTTCGCCATGTCGGCCTCGGTGATGCGCGCCGACGCCCTGCGCCGCGCGGGCCTGCCCGAGGCGGCGCGGGCGGCGCGCCTCGCGGACGCCTTCTGCCGGTCCTCGCGCCGGACCGTGCACGGGCTGTTCGACGCGCTCTGGGACAACGACGACGACCTCGCGTACGCGGTCGGCCGCGAGGTGCTCGCGGGGCAGCACGACTGGCTCGAGGCCGGCGGCATGGGGCTCGGGCTCACCGTCGAGGATCTGCGGCCGGCGCGGCCGAGCACGACCCTCCCGCCTCCCCAGCGGCCGCGCACCGTGGAGCCGGCCGGCGCCGGCGCGGCCTAGGGACTGCGCGCCCTGACCGGGCGCGGCAGGCGGCCCGCGGGGGGCCGTGCACACCGCGGGGGAGCGCTTCATCTTGGAGAGGTGGCGCTCGCTCGCCACGCCGATCGCTCGATGAAGCGCCTCCTCGTCGCGTGCGTGACCGCGTCCGTCCTCACGGCGTGCGCGCGCACGCCGCCCCGGCGGATCGCGGTGGCCACCGTCCGCCAGCCTGCGACGTCGCTGTTCTTCGTGGCGCTCCAGGCAGGCTGCTTCGCGCGTGAGGGGCTCGCGGTCGACGAGCGCCCGTTCGAGCTCGGGCGCGACGCCCTCGCGCTCCTCCGCGACGGCGCCGTCGACCTGGCGATCGCCTACGAGACGCCCTTCCTCGTGGCCGCGCGCGAGGATCCGACGCTCCGGATCCTGACCTCCCTGCACAGCTCGACCCGGAACACGCGGCTCGTCGCCCGCAGAGCGGCGGGGGTGGACGACTTCGCCGATCTCGCCGGGAAGCGGATCGGGCTCGCCCAGGGCACGAACGCCGAGTTCTTCATGGACGTCGCGCTGCGGTACGGCGGGGTCCGGCGGGAGGCGGTCGCCGTCGTTCCGCTCCCCCCGGACCAGGCGATCGAACGCCTGCGGGACGGGACGCTCGACGCCGCCGTGCTCTCGGACCCGCCGGCGGCGCGCGCCGAGCAGGCGCTCGGGGACGCCGCCGTCGTGGTGCGGACGGAGCTCTACGTCGAGTTCTCGCTGCTCGTCGCCCGGGCCGGGACCATCGAGCGACGCCGCCCGGAGCTCGAGGCGGCCCTCCGTGCGCTCTCCTGCGGCGAGCGGGTCACGCGCGCCGCGCCGCAGGAGGCGCTCGCCTCCCTCCGCGCGCGCTTCCCGGAGCTCTCCGCGCCCGCGCTGCGCGCGCAGGTCGAGCAGGTCACGTGGGGCCTCAACCTCGACCAGCTGCTCGCGCAGGTCCTGCGGCGGGAGAGCGACTGGCTCCAGGCCCGCGTCCCGGCGACCTCCGCCGTCTCCACGCGCCGCCTGCTCGCGCCCGGCCCCCTCGAGGCCGTCGATCCGGAGGCGGTCATGCTCTTGCCCGTCCCGGCCTGGTGACCCGTGAGGCTGCGCCGCCGGCTGGTCCTCCCGACGCTGACGCTGGCCGTGGTCATGGGCCTGACGCTCGCGTACGCGCTCTGGGATGCCCGGCAGCGGGCGCGCTCGATCGAGTCCGAGACGCGGTCGCTGCGGGCCGCGACGGCGCTCGCGGTCGCGCTCCACGAGGCGGCCGGCGAGGAGGAGCGGCGCGTCGGCCAGCTCGAGGTCGGCGGGGGCCCGGCGCAGGAGTGGCGCCTCCTCCAGGCGCGCGCGCGCGTGGACGAGCTGGTCGCGGAGCTCGGGAAGGTGCGCCTCGCCCCGCGCGCGGCGCGGGCGCTCGCGCAGGT
>JAEYZK010000027.1 GCA_023428085.1 Pseudomonadota bacterium | reverse complement strand
GCTTCGCCCCGGCGCTCCGCGCGCGCGCCCTCGCGGCCCGCGCCCGCGCGCTGCTCGCCGCGGGCGGCCGGCTCCCGCCGGCGGCGCTCGATCGGGAGGTCTGCGAGAAGGCGCTCGTCGTGGTCTGCGGCGGCGGCGGCGGCGTGGCCTGGAGCTACCTCGGCGCGTTCCAGCTCCTCGAGCGGTACGGCCTCACGCCGCGGCTGCTCGCGGGGACCAGCATGGGCGCGGCGCTCGCGCTCTTCCGCGCGCACCGGCCGCGCTGGGAGCCGCTCGAGGTCGAGGAGGTCCTCGCGCAGCTCACGTTCCGGAGCCTCTTCCGCTTCCTGCAGGTGGACTCCCGGTACGGGCTCCCCGCCGCCATGCGCCTCTACCTGCGCGCCGCCATCGGCCCGTTCCTGCAGACCCCGGACGGCCGCTCGCCCACCCTCGGCGAGCTCGCGATCCCGCTCGTCGTGGCGGCCACCGGCGTGCGGAACGGCGCGCTGCCGCGCGATCCGAGCTACTACGAGCACCTCCTCGACGCGGCGGACGAGGAGCCTCCCGCGAGCTTCGTGTCCCGGACCGTGGCGAGCGTCTTCGAGGAGGTCGGCGAGCTCTTCGCCCAGCGCGACCGCCTGGCCCGCCTCCACCTCGGCGCCGACGAGCGCACCCGGGAGTTCGACGCCATCGACGCCGTCGGCTTCTCCTCCGCGCTCCCCGGCGTCATCCACTACGACATCCTCCGGGACGACGACCGGATGCGGCGGCTCCTCGACGAGCTGTTCCACCGCGAGGATCTCTTCCGGCTCGTGGACGGCGGGCTCGTGGACAACCTCCCCGCGCGCGCCGCCTGGGAGCTCGTGCAGCGCGGCCAGATCGGGTCGCGCAACGCGTTCGTCCTCGCGCTGGAGGGGTTCGCGCCGCGGCTCTCGCAGCCGCTCTGGTACGGCCTCCAGCAGCTCGCCGCCGGCAACGTCGCCTGGAACCTGCCGTTCACCCACCTCCACGTCGCGTTCCAGCGCGTGCTCTCCCCCGCGGACGTCGTCCCCGCCCCGGCCGACCTGCGCCGCGCCATGAACGAGGGCAAGGCCGAGCTCCACCCGGAGCTGCCGTTCCTCGCCCACATGGTCCGGCCCTTCCCGGCGCTCGAGGCGACGCCGCCCCCGCCGTGACCCCCACCCCATGAACGAGCCCGAGCCCGAGCCTGAGTCCGAGCCCGAGCCCGGCTTGCGCAGTAGACTGTACGCTCCCCGGAGGCCCCGCATGATCCGCACCGCCCTCGCGCCCCTCGTCTCCCTCGCCCTCCTCCTCACGCCCCCCGCCGCGCGCGCCGCGCACGGCCACGTCGACGCCGAGGGCGCAGCGCCCACGGGCACGTCGGGCGCGGTCGATCCCGCGGTGAAGCTCCTCGTGAGCGGCGAGGCCGGCGCGCTCGTCGAGACGCCGGTCCGCACCGCGGATCCCGGGCGGCACGACTTCGAGGTGCTGGTCGGCAAGCCGCGCCAGGCGCTGGCGGGCTGGGGCGGCGCCTTCAACGAGAAGGGCTGGGAGGCGCTCCAGGCGCTCGACGCCGGCGCGCGCGCCGAGGTCCTCCGCCGGATCTTCGCCCCCGGGGAAGGCCTCTCGCTCAACTTCAACCGGATCCCGATCGGCGCGTCGGACTACGCGCTGTCCCGCTACTCGCTCGCCGAGACCCCGGGCGACCTCGCCATGGAGAAGTTCTCGATCGAGCGCGACCGGAGGCTGCTCATCCCGTACATCCAGGCGGCGCAGGCGCTCCGGCCGGACATGCGGTTCTGGGGCTCGGCCTGGTCGCCGCCGCCCTGGATGAAGGACAACGGCGCGTTCGACTCCGGGAAGATGAAGGACGACCCGAAGATCTACGCCGCGTACGCGCTCTACCTCGCGAAGTTCGTCGAGGCGTACCGCGCCCTGAAGATCCCGGTCGAGGCCGTGGCGGTGCAGAACGAGCCGTACATCCTGACCGCCTACCCGTCGTGCAAGTGGGAGCCGAAGCAGTACCGGACGTTCGTGCGCGACCACCTCGGCCCCACGCTCGCGGAGCGGAAGACCGGCGCCGCGATCGTGCTCGGCACCTTCAACCAGCCGGACAACGAGGCGCACGCCAAGGCGGTCCTGGACGACGAGAAGGCGCGGGCCTACGTCGGCGTGCTCGGCCTCCAGTGGGATGGGCTGCCGATCGTCCGCGCCGCCCGCAAGCTCGCCCCGGCGCTGCCCGTCTGGCACACCGAGACCGACTGCGGCAACCACTGGTGGGAGCCCGGCTTCGACGCGGACAGGGCGCAGAACGACGTGGCGTACGCCATCGCGACCTGGCGCCACATCCGCCGGTACCTCGACGGCGGGGCCGCGCTCTACAGCCTCTGGAACATCGTGCTCGACGAGACCGGCAAGAGCATCGACGCCGCGCGTCCGTGGCCGCAGAACTCGGCGGTGGTGGTCGACCGGGCCGCGAAGAAGGTCACCTACACGCCGATGTTCCTCGCGTTCCAGCACTGGAGCCGGTTCTCCGTCCCGGGCTCGGTCGTGCTCGAGCCCTGCGGCACGGACAACGCGCTCGCGGTCGCCCGGCCGGACGGCTCCGTCGCCGTGCAGCTCATGAACCCCGGCACGGGCGAGATGAAGTTCCGGGTCCTGCTCGGGAAGAAGGCCTGGGACGCCGTGCTCCCGCCGAAGAGCTTCGGGACGCTGGTGATCAAGTAACGGGGCGTGCCGCCCCGCCCCGCCGCGCGGAGCCGTCGGGGCCCCACCCCTGCGGCGCGGGACCCTGCGCCGTGCTCGCCGCTGCGCGGCTGCGCGCGGCTGCCCCGCGGCGGAGG
>JAEYZK010000127.1 GCA_023428085.1 Pseudomonadota bacterium | reverse complement strand
CTCCGGGAGTACGCGCGCTGCCGGGACGCCCTGGCGCGCGCGCTCGGCGCGGAGCCGTCGGCGGAGACGGAGCGGCTCCGGGCGGAGCTCGAGGCGGGCCCGCCCGCGCCCGCCCCGGACCGGCGGGGGCCCTCGCTGGCGGTGCTGCCGTTCGAGGTCCGGTCCGAGGACCCCGCGGCGCGCACCTTCGCCGACGGGCTGGCGGAGGAGATCGCGTACGCGCTCTCGCGCTTCCGCCCGCTGGAGCTCGTGGCGATGGAGTCGGCCGCCCGGCCCGAGCTCGCCGGCCTGGAGCCGGCCGCCGTCGGCGACGCGCTCGGCGCCGCGTACCTCCTCTGCGGCGGCGTGCGCGCGGCCGGGGGTCGGCTCCGGGTCGCGGCGCGGCTCGTCGAGGCGCGGAGCGGCCGGCAGGTCTGGGCGGATCGCCACGAGGCCGACCTCGCCGACGTGTTCGGGGTGCAGGACCGGATCGCGGCGGCGGTGGCGGCCGCGCTCGCGCTCGGCATCGACGAGCGCGAGCTGGAGCAGGCGCGCGCCCGCCCGCCGGACCGGCTGGACGCGTACGCCTGCTGCCTGCGCGGGATGGTGCGGCTGCGCGGTGGGGACGCCGCCGCCGACCGGGAGGCGCGGGCGCTCTTCCTCCGCGCCCTCGAGCTCTCGCCGGGCTGCGCCCGCGCCCACGCCGGCCTGTCGCTCTCCCACTTCAACGACTGGAGCTGCGCCGCGTGGGAGCGCTGGGACGAGAACGAGCGCGAGGCCTTCCGCCACGCGTCGGAGGCCGTCCGCCTCGATCCGCGCGATCACCTCGCGCACTACATCCTGGGCCGGGTGCTGCTGTACCGGCAGGAGTTCGAGCGCGCCGCGCACCACCTCGACCGCGCGCTCGCCCTCAACCCGAACGACGCCGACGCGCTCGTCCAGCTCGCGCTCGGCCGGACCTACCTCGGGGACCCCGTGCAGGGGCTCGCGCTCGCGGCGGCGGCCCGCCGGCTCCACCCCTTTCACCCGCCGTTCTACCGGATCGCGGAGGGGCTGGCGTGGTTCTTCGCGCGGGAGCCGGCGCGGGCGATCGCGCTCCTGGAGCGGGATCCGGACGCGTACGTGGACACGCGGGCGTTCCTCGCGGCGGCCCGGGCGCACCTCGGCGACGCGCCCGGGGCGCGGGAGGAGCGCGACCGGTTCCTGGCGCGCTTCCAGCGGAGCATCGCCCCCGGGGCGCGCCCCGAGGACGCGATCGCCTGGGTCCTGCGCGTCAACCCGCTGCGGCGCGCCGAGGATCGGGCCTGGGTCACGGAGGGGCTGGCGCGGGCGGGGGTCGGAGCGCCGCCCGCCGGGGTGGAGGCGTCGCCCGCCTGAGCGGGATCATCCTCCGGCGCCCGCTACACCGCGTCCCGCGCCCGCAGCGCCGCCCTCCGCGGATGCTGGCTCGCCTCGAGCTCTCCGAGCTGCAGCCCGCGCGCCACGTCGAGCTGGGTGAGCAGGCCGAGCAGCGCGCCACCGTCCACCACCGGCACGGCGCGCGCGCCCGCCTCCTCGAGGTGGCGCAGCGCGCGCGCGACCTCCTCGTCCGCAGGGAGCGGCGCGACGCGCCGGAGCACGTCGGCCACCAGCGTCCGCCGGCGCTCCTCGACCGGGACCTTCTGCACCTCGTCGAGCCCGACCACCCCGAGGACCTCCCCCTCCGCGACCACGGGGAACGCGGTCCGCTGCTCCCGCAGCATCCGCTCCCCGACCTCGAAGACCGCCATCGACGGATCGACGGGCTCCGGACGCCAGACGACCAGCTCGCGGACGCGGAGGTGCCCGAGGACCGCGCGGACGAGGACGCCGCGCGTCTCGGCCTCGGCGCCCAGGTAGACGAAGAACGCGATCACCAGGAGGAGGATGTTCGCGGTCAGGAAGCCGACGATCCCGAACAGCACGGCGAAGAGCTTCCCCGCCCCGGCCGCGACGCGCGTCGCCCGGAGCAGCCCCATCCGGCCGACGAGCAGGCTCCGCAGGATGCGCCCGCCGTCCATCGGGAACGCCGGGAGGAGGTTGAAGAGCCCGAGCACCACGTTGAGCGAGGCGAGCTGCGCGAGGGTGAAGGCGAGGTTGAACCAGGCCGTGCCCGCGAGGGCCCGGTAGAGGAGCCAGAAGAGCAGCCCGAGGGCGAGGCTCGTCGCCGGCCCGGCGAGGGCCATCACGGCCTCGGCGCGCGCGCCGCGGGGCGGCTCGGAGATCTGCGAGACCCCGCCGATCATGAGCAGCGTGATGTCGCGGACCTGCCCGCCCCGGCGGAGGGCGTAGAGCGAGTGCGCGAGCTCGTGGACGAGGACGGAGAGGAAGAGCCCCAGCGCGACCACCAGGCCCCAGAGGAACGGCGAGCCGGAGAGCCGGTCGGCCGGGATGTCGGCCACCCGCGCGGCGGCGCGGTACACGCGGCCGAAGCCGAACGCGAGGAGCGGCAGCACCAGCAGGAACGTCAAGTGGATGCGGATGGGGATGCCTGCGATGCTCCCGATCCGGATCGCGCCACGGTCCATCCACGCCTCCCGACGGGCGGCCACGAGCGGCCGGCCACCGGCTGGAACATGGGGACGTCGCCGCGGCGGGGCATGTCGGCGCTGCTGCAGGCGGCGCGCGCGAGGCCGCCGCCGGGCGGGGCGATCGCCCAGCCCCTCCACGGCCCGGCGCGTCGCGCGCCGGGCCCGGGC
>JAEYZK010000121.1 GCA_023428085.1 Pseudomonadota bacterium | reverse complement strand
GCGCCCGCCCGCGCCGCGGCGCCCGGGGGCCCCTCGGCCGGAGCGCTCGCGGCCGGGCTCGAGGCCCGCTTCCCATCGCTGGCCGTGAGCGTCGGCGACCGAGGGTGGGCGCTGCGCCTCGCCGAGGCGCTCCTCGCCGGGCTCGCCGCTGACGATCCGAACCCGCTCTGCGACGCGGTCGCCGCGCTCGAGCGCGCGGGCCACGCCGGACAGGTGGAGGTCCTCCGCTGGTTCGAGGTCCTCGACGCCGCGGCGGAGGAGCTCGGCGCCGCGGAGCCGGCGCTCGAGGGCCGGCTGCTCGCGCACACGCGCGCGGCGTACCGGCGCCTGGGGAGCGCCGTCGAGCAGGTCTACAAGGCGGCGCAGATCGGCCTCGAGCGCGACGCGAACGTCCTGCGCCGGGTGTGGCAGCTCAACCCGGTGGATCCGGAGGAGGTCTGGCAGGCGCTGCGGGACCAGCTGCCGAACATGGGGGTCCCGAGCTTCTACCTCTCGAGCTACGTGGACCCGGCGCGCCGGCTGGCGCAGCTCGACTTCCAGTTCGCGTGCAGCGACAGCGTCGCGCTCGATCCGACGCCGGGGCCGTTCCCGGAGACGCAGCTCGTGCCCGGCGCGTTCACCGCGGCCCACCGCCACGGCTTCGTGGTCCTGCCGGTCAAGGCCCGGGGGAAGGAGTGCGGGTTCGCGGTCTGCGAGATCGGCCGCATGGGCGGCAACGGCTACGAGAGCCTGGCCAGCCAGCTCACCGCGGCCATCGAGCTGCGGACCCTCCTCGCCGAGGTGCGCGGCTACGCGACCGAGCTCGAGGCCCGCATCGACGTGCGCACCGAGCAGCTCCGCGAGGCGCAGAAGCAGGTGGCGGACACGGCGCACCGGGCCGGCATGGCCGAGATCGCCGTGGGCCTCATGCACAACGTGGGCAACCTGCTCAACAGCGTGAGCGTGTCGGCCGAGCGGATCGTGGGCCTCTGCGGCGACCCGCGGCTCGCGGGCCTGGGGAAGACCGCGGAGCTCCTCGAGGGCTGCCCCGACGCGCTCGTGACCTTCCTCGTGAAGGAGGCGCGGGCGCCGCTCCTCGCGCAGTACCTCCGGCGTTCGGCGGAGGAGCTCGACCGCGAGCGCGGCGCGATCCAGGCCGAGGGCCGCGAGATGCTGGAGAACGTCGCGCTCATCCGCGACACGGTCAAGACGCTCCAGGAGTATGCGCGGGGCGAGCGGGAGCTCATGCTCCACGAGGCGCTCGACCTGCGCGCGGTGGTGGAGACGGCGCTCAAGGTCCAGCAGAGCTCGCTCTCGCGCCACTCCGTGCAGGTCGTGCGCGACCTCGCGCCCGTCCCGCCCGTGCTCGCGCAGCGGGCCAAGCTCGTGCACGTCCTCGTGAACCTCGTGAAGAACGGGATCGAGGCGATGCAGGCGACGCCGCTGGCCCAGCGCGTCCTCACGGTGCGCCTGCGGAACGGCGAGCGCGGGATCGAGCTCAAGGTCACCGACGCGGGGGAGGGCATCCCCGCGGCCAACCTGCTGCGGGTGTTCAGCTACGGGTTCACCACCAAGGCCGGCGGTCACGGGTTCGGCCTGCACACGTGCGCGAACCACGTCGCGCGCATGGGCGGCACCATCCACGCGGAGAGCGAGGGTCCGGGGAAGGGTGCGAGCTTCGTGCTGCGGTTCCAGGCCGCCGCGGTGGCGCTCGAGCCGGTGGCGTGAGCCTCACTCGATCGGCGTCGGCCCGAGGTGGAGGCCCATGAGCCTCCAGGCGCCCCCCTCGCGCACGTAGCGGCTGCGGACGTAGAGCTGGCCGTCGCCGAGATCGTACCGCGCCGGGATCATGAGCAGGCCCTCGTCCAGGAGCTTCGCCCCCTCGATCGCGGGCGCGAGCGCATCCAGCGAGGTGAGATCGCCCTCGAGCGGCGGTCCGCCGAAGGTCGCCTGAAGCTGCGAGGGCGTCGTCTGCCGCTGCCACCGGACCGCGGCCTTCGCCCAGAACCGCGAGAAGTCCCCGGAGTTCCGCGCGACGCCGAGCTCGTGGACCGTCGCCTGCACGAGGGCGATCTGCTCGGCGAGCGTGGGGAGCGGCGCGGGGCCGGGCGTGCGCGCGCGGACGAGCACGACCGCCACGCCGCCGGCGATCAGGAGGGCGAGGGCGGCGAGCTGCGGGAGGCGCTTGCGCATTGGGACTCCTCGGGGTGGAGGCGAGGATGGTTCCACGTCGCGCGCCTGGCCGCAACCCGGCCGCGCTCAGGCGCGGACGCGCGCGGCGGCTCCGCCGTCGAAGCACGCGCGGAGGAGCCCGTCCAGGCGGCGGGCCACCGCGCCCGGCTCGAACGCGTCGAGGCAGGTCTGCAGCCCGTTGCGCGCGAGCCGCGCGACCGCGGCGTCGTCGGTGAGCAGCGTCGAGACCGCGTCGGCGAACGCGCCCGCGTCGTCGGCGAAGAGCACCGAGTGGCCGTGCTCCAGGGGGATGCCCTCGGCGCCGATCCGGGTCGAGACGATCGCCTTCCCCATCGCCAGCGCGCTCAGGAGCTTCATCCGCACGCCGCTCCCGAACCGGATCGGCGCGACGAACACCCGCGCGCGGGCGAGGAGCGGGCGCTCGTCCGCGACGAAGCCCGCCGCGGTGACCTGCGGCTCGCGGCCGAGCCACGCGGGCGGCTCCTTGCCGACCACGGTGAGGTGCGCGTCCGGATGGCGGGCGCGCACCGCGGGGAAGACCTCGCGCACGAACCACCGGACGGCGTCCAGGTTCGGCGGCCAGTGGCAACCGCCGACGAACACGAGCTCCTTCCCCGCGCCGAGCGGCGGGCCGGGGCGGTAGTGCGCGGTGTCCACCGGCACGGGCAGCGAGGCGACGGGGAACCCCGGGCTGGCCGCCGCCAGGAGGGCGGCGTCCACCTCGGAGATCGCCAGGGCGAGGTCGCAGTAGCGCGCGAGGTGGGACTCGATCGTCGTCCAGCGCCGCAGCCGGACCAGGCACTGGGCGAGCGCGCCCGGACCGCGGACGTACCGGAGCGCGCGGCGCTGCAGGTCGGCCTCGACGTTGTGCTCGCGCAGCACCACCGGGAGGTCGAAGCCCTCCTCCTTGGCGAGGCGGCCGCACTCCACGGTGAGGAGATGGTCGAGGAGCAGCACGTCGTACGCGCCGGACCGGAGCCGGTCGCGCACCGCCTCCCAGAGCTCCTCGCGGTGCCGCGGCCAGTAGCCGTGGCGCGCGAGGCAGGCGAGGCGCGCGGCTCCCGGGCTCCGCCGGCGGACCCGCGGGACGTGGACGACCTCGCGGCACAGGGCGCGCACCTCCGGATCGATCACGAGGTCCGGGCCGCCGAAGTTCAGGACGAGATCGACGGACCAGCCGGACCGTCGGAGGGCCTGGAGCAGCGCGAGCGACGCGACGGCGCCGCCGCCGGCGCGCCCGGCGGGGAAGGGTTCGACGACGAGCGCCGACGGCATCGCGAGGCTCCTCCGCCGGGACTCGGGCGGCTGCGCGGTTCGCGGTGGCCTCGGGGTCGAGGGCACCGGTCGAGCGCCTGGCCGCTCCCGGACTCCAGTGACGCGCAGGGTAGTCGCTTCCCGGGTGTGGGTTCAACTCGCGCACGGCCCTCAGTACCGGTACCCGTGCGCGATCGGGAAGCGCCGGCCCTCGCCGAACGCCTTCTCGCTCACCTTGAGCACGGGGGCGGCCTGCCGGCGCTTGTACTCGCTCGCGACCACCATGCGCAGCACGCGCCGCACGGTCTCGGCGGGGTGGCCGCGGGCGACGATGGCGTCCATCGAGAGCCGCTCCTCGACGTACGCCTGGAGGATGTCGTCGAGGACGTCGTAGGGCGGCAACGAGTCCTGATCCACCTGCCCCGGCTTGAGCTCGGCGGACGGGGGCTTCGTGAAGGTGCGCTCCGGGATGAGCGCGCGGCCGGCGCGGGCGTTCGCCGCGCGCGACACGCGGTACACGAGCGTCTTGGGCACGTCGCCGATCACCGCGAGGCCGCCCGCCATGTCGCCGTAGAGCGTGCAGTACCCGACGGCGAGCTCGCTCTTGTTCCCCGTGGAGAGCACGAGGCCGCCGGTGTCGTTCGAGAGCGCCATGAGGATCTGTCCCCGGATACGGGCCTGGACGTTCTGCTCGGCGAGGTCGCCGAGCGGCTGCCCGCGCGCGGCCGCGAGCTGGGCCATGAACGCGGCGTGCATGGGCTCGATCGAGATCTCCTGGAAGGCGATGCCGAGGCTCGCCGCGAGCTGGGCGGCGTCCTCGCGCGAGTGGTCCGAGCTGTAGCGGGACGGCATGGCGACGCCCGTGACGTTCCCGGGGCCGAGCGCGGCGGCCGCGATGCAGGCGGTGAGCGCGGAGTCGATCCCGCCGGAGAGGCCGATCACGACGGTCCGGAACCCGCACTTGCGCACGTAGTCGCGGACCCCGAGGACGAGCGCCTGGAAGACCTCGTCCGCCACGGGATCCGCGGCGGGCTCGGGCGCGGGCACCGGCGCGCCGTCCAGCCCGAGCAGCGCCGCGCGCCCGGACGAGAGGTCGCCCACGACGAGGAGCTCCTCGAAGAGCGGCGCCCGCGCGAGCACCGTCCCGTCCCGCGCGACGAGCATCGAGCCGCCGTCGAAGACGAGCGCGTCGTTCCCGCCCACCTGGTTCGCGTAGGCGATCGGCACGCCGTGGGCGCGCGCGCTCGCGGAGAGCATCCGCTCGCGCAGCGCGGGCTTGCCGATGGCGTACGGCGACGCGGAGAGGTTCGCGACCAGCGCGGCCCCGCCCGCGACGAGCTCGGCGACGGGATCGCGCGCGTACCGGGGGCGGTCCCAGAACCGCTTGTCGTTCCAGACGTCCTCGCAGATGGAGAGCCCGAGCGGGAACGGGATCGCTGCGTCGAGCGCAGGCCCGGCCGGACGCGGCTGGGCCGGGGGGCCGAGCCGCTCCGGGCCCCCGGCCACGGTCGACGCCTCCGCGGAGAGGAAGTAGCGGGTCTCGTCGAAGACGTCGTAGGTGGGGAGGAGCGACTTGCGGCCGACCGCGCGGACGCCGCCGCCCGCGAGGAGCGCGGCCGCGTTGTAGAGGCCGGGCGGCGGCGCGCCCTCCGGCGCCTCCGGGAACCCGAGCACGACGCCGATCCCGCGCGACCACTCCGCCGGCGCGGCCAGGTCCGCGAGCGTCCGGCGGCAGCGGTCCACGAAGTCGGGCAGGTCGAGGAAGTCGCGGGGCGGGTAGCCGCAGAGGCAGAGCTCCGGAAACACGACCAGCGCGGCGCCCGCCGCGCGGGCGCGCTCCGTCGCCGCGCGGATCTTGGCGGCGTTGCCCGCGAGATCGCCGATGGTCGGGTTCACCTGCGCGAGGGCGATCCGCGTGTGGGCGAGCATCGGCGGATGCTAACGCGACCCGCCCGCTCGGCACCGTCGAACGGGCTCGCGATGACGACGGCCGTTGCGTTTGTCCCTTGACTGCGGGAGACCTCTCGGGGACGCTTGGGCCCTGACAGGGTGGCGAGCGCCGATGTAGCCCATTAGGTTCTGTAGGTCTGAAACCCCTATGGGTGAGTGAGGTAGGGCCCGTGCGGGAGCTGGACGAAAAAGTGTTGTAAAATCCCTGACCTGTCACTTTTCTGCGAACAGGGGGTGGCAACCGGAGGGGGCGTTATTATCGTCGCATCGCTGTACACGGCCTACCAAGCAGGGGTGTGAGTAGGAAGCCCACGCTCGAAGGCGCGTGATCCGCATCAGCAAAACGGCCCCCAGACCGGGGCCCACCCGGGGAAGAAACGATGGCCCAGATCGACATCGAGATCCTGACGCCGTTCGCCGCGCGGTTCATGGAAGGGACGAGCCTCACGCCTGCCGAGCGGGCCGAGGTGCTGCGCATCGCGCAGGGCTTCGCTTGCAAGGACTCCGCGGCCGCCGCGGGCGTGTCGCCGGAGACGATCCGCGCGCGCCGCAAGCGCATCTACCGCAAGCTCGACGTCCCCGGCTCCGGCGAGCTGCTCGCGAGCCTGCTCTCGCTCTCGCTCAAGATGCTGGCGAAGGGCGAGCGCATCGAGCCGCGCCCGGTCGCGCCGACGCAGCCGCAGCCGCAGCAGCAGCAGCAGCCCGTCGCGCCGGCCAGCAGCCTGGTCGCGCGGTAGCGGCGTCCGACGCGCGCACGGTGAGCCGGGCAGGCCCCGGCTCACCGGGCGTGGACCCGCACTCAGCGCCTGGCGTCGAGCCAGCGCGCGAGGCGCTCGGCCACCTTGGCGGGCGTGAACCCGAAGAGCTCGGCGAGCGCCTTCTCCGGCGCGCTCTCGCCGAACCGCTCGATCCCGATCACCAGCCCGTCGCGGCCCACGAGCCGCCACCACTCGGTCCCGAGCGCGGCCTCGATGGCGGCGACCGGCAGCCCCGGCGGCACCACCGCGTCCCGGAACGCCTGCGGCTGCGCCAGGAACCGCTCGAGGCACGGCACCGACACGAGCCTCCCCAGCGTGCCGTCCTTCGCCAGGAGCTCGAGCGCAGCCTGGGCGAGCGGCACCTCCGAGCCCGTCGCGAGCACCGTGAACGACGCCGCCCCGGGCGCAGCCACGGCGTAGCCGCCGCGGAGGATGCCCTCCGGATCCAGCGCGCCGTCCCGCTTCACCGGGGCCAGCTTCTGGCGCGTGAGCACGAGCGACGTCGGCCCGTCCCTGCGCTGGAGGGCGGCGGACCACGCCGCGGCCACCTCGGCCGGATCCGCGGGGCGCCAGACCTCGACGTTCGGGATCGCCCGCAGCGTCGTGAGGTGCTCGACCGGCTGATGCGTGGGGCCGTCCTCGCCGAGGAAGATCGAGTCGTGCGTGTAGAGGAACGTGACGGGGAGCTTCGAGAGGGCGGCGAGGCGCACCGGCGACCGCATGTAGTCGAGGAACTGCAGGAAGGTCGCCACGGTCGGGAGGAAGAGGCCGTCGTAGGCCAGGCCGTTGGCGATCGCCCCCATCGCGTGCTCGCGGACGCCGTAGAAGACGTTCCGTCCGCCGTAGCTCCCCGGCGCCACCGCGCCGCCGCCCTTCACCTCGTTGTTGTTCGACTCGAAGAGATCGGCCGAGCCCGAGACGAAGCTCGGCACGAGGGCAGCGAACTTCTGGATGACCGCGCTGCTCACCTTGCGCGTCGAGTCGGCCGCGGGGAGGTCGGCGGCGAGCCGCGCCACGAGGTCGGCGGGCACGGCACGCTGGACGTGCGCGTCGAGCAGCTTCGCGGCGTCGGCGTGGTCGCGCCGCCAGGCCTCGGCCCGCGCCGCCCAGGCCTGCTTCTGCCCGCGCTTCTCCTCGCGCGCGGCGGCCCAGAGGGCGCGGACGTCGTCGGGCACGAGGAAGCGCGGCGACTCGGGCCAGCCGAGCGCCTTCCTGGTGGCGGCGAGCTCGTCCTCGCCGAGCGGCGCGCCGTGGACGCCGGAGGTCCCGGCCTTCTTCGGCGCGCCGAAGCCGATGACGGTCTTCACGCGGATGAGGCTCGGCCGCGCGAGCTCCGCCTTGGCGGTGGAGAGGGCGCGGTCGATGCCGTCCAGGTCGCGGCCGTCGGCCGAGAGCACCTGCCAGCCGTACGCCTCGAACCGCCGGGTGACGTCCTCGCCCGAGAACGAGACCGTGGTCTTCCCGTCGATGGTGATGCCGTTGTCGTCGTACAGCACGACGAGCCGTCCGAGCTTGTTGTGCCCCGCGAAGCTCGCGGCCTCGGCGGCCACGCCCTCCATGAGGTCGCCGTCGCCGCACATCGCGTAGACGAAGTGATCCTCGACCGGGTTCCCGGGGCCGAGCTTCGCGGAGAGCATCGCCTGCCCGAGCGCGAACCCGACCGCGTTGGCGATGCCCTGGCCGAGCGGTCCGGTGGTGCACTCGACGCCCGGGAGCATGCCGAACTCCGGGTGGCCCGGCGTGCGGGAGTGGAGCTGTCGGAACGCCTTGAGGTCGTCGAGCGTGCAGTCGAAGCCGGCGAGGTGCAGGAGCGAGTAGAGCAGCATCGAGCCGTGGCCGCCGGAGAGGATGAACCGGTCGCGGCCGAGCCAGCGCGGATCGGCGGGGTCGTAGCGGAGGTGGCGCGTCCAGAGCACGAACGCCATGTCGGCGGCGCCCATGGGCATGCCCGGGTGGCCGCTGTTCGCCTGCTGGACGCCGTCGGCGGCGAGCATGCGGATGGTGGTGATCGCCTTCTCCTGAAGCTCTCGATTCGTGGACACGCGGGGCCTCGCTCGGTCGGAAACCTGGAGGCCGGATACTAGCGGATCGAGCAGGGGTGGGGTACGGGCGGGCGACGGCCCGGCGGGCGGCGGCAGGGCGCCGCACCCTGCGATCTGAATTGTTTCAGAACGCGCGACGGATCGCGCAGGTCCGGCCGCGGCGCACCCCGGGACGCCCGCCGAGGGGCCCGGCGAGCGGTGCGGCGATCGGGCGTTCCGGCCGCCGCCCTACTCCGGCACGTGCACGAGCAGCGCCGCCACCGCGGCGGCGCCGAGGAGGAACAGGGGCAGGGTGCGCGCGTGGATCCCGTAGGCCGCGAGGCTCGCGGCGAGGCCCGACGCGATCGCCATCACCGGGATGTGCCACCGCGCGTCCGGGATGCGGCGCACGAGCCGCAGGCCGAGCGGGCTCCACTCGCCCGACCCGCCGGCGGGGCCGCGCCAGCCGCCCCAGCGCCCGAGCCGGCGGCGCTCGGCCTCGCCCACCTCGCGCG